>JBMFIE010000022.1:0-19736 GCA_049976465.1 Thiomonas sp.
CTGTTGTTCTTTCTCGGCTTCGTCACCGCCTACGCGCGGTACCAAGACCCGCCGATGCTCAAGGAAGCGATGCTGGTCGGCTTTTTCCTCGGCGGTCTGGTGGTGCTGGGTGGCTTGCAGCAGTGGTGGCTGCAGCCCCTGCTCACCCGCATGGATGCCACTGCCGTGTTCTTTGGCGCCACGGCGCTGACCGCGATCACCGACAACGCCGCACTCACCTATCTCGGCTCGCTGGTGCAGGGCCTGAGCCCGGAGTTCAAATATGCGCTGGTGGCCGGTGCGGTCAGCGGCGGCGGGATGACCGTCATCGCCAACGCGCCCAACCCTGCGGGCATCGCCCTGCTGCGCAGCCAGTTCGACGACGGCGCGGTGCATCCGCTGGGCCTGCTGGGCGCGGCCCTTCTGCCTACCGCGGTGGCGATGGGCTGCTTCTGGTTTCTCTGATTCTTTCGACTCTCTGCCTGCATCGTGAGCACACAACCCTCTGCAAACTCCGTCCCATTTTCCGTCGCCTTTCTTGGTTTAGGCGTCATGGGCGCGCCGATGGCCGCGCATCTGGCCCGCGCCGGGCATCGCGTTCGCGTCTATAACCGCACCTCGAGCAAGGCGCAGGACTGGGTACGGCGCCATGGCGGGGTCGCCGCCGCCACCCCGCGCGAAGCCGCCGCCGACGCGCGGTTCGTGTTCTGCTGCGTCGGCAACGACGACGACGTGCGCGAGGTCACGCTCGGGCCGATGGGCGCATTCGCCGGCATGCCGGCTGACGCGGTGTTCGTCGACCACACCACGGCCTCGGCGCGGCTGGCGCGCGAGCTGGCCACGCAGGCGCGGCAACTGGGCCTGTGGTTCATCGACGCACCGGTCTCCGGCGGCCAGTCCGGCGCCGAAAACGGCACGCTGACCATCATGTGCGGCGGCGATGCGCAGGCATTTTCCCGCGCCGAGCCGGTGATGCGCGCCTACGCCCGCGCAGTGACGCATCTGGGCGCAAGCGGCGCCGGACAGTTGTGCAAAATGGTCAACCAGATCGCGATCGCCGGGCTGATCCAGTCGCTCGCCGAGGCGATTGCGTTCGGCGAGCGCGCCGGGCTCGACATGCGGCAGGTGCTCGCCGCGATCGGCCAGGGCGCCGCGCAGAGCTGGCAGATGGACCACCGCGGGCCGACGATGATCGAAGGCCGCTTCGACTTCGGCTTTGCGGTCGACTGGATGCGCAAGGATCTGGCGCTCTGCCTGGACGAGGCGCGGCGCAACGGCGCACGGCTGCCGGTGGCCGCACTGGTCGACCAGTTCTACGCCGATGTGCAGGCCGCCGGCGGCAACCGGCTCGACACCTCATCGCTGATCCTGCGGCTGCGCGACCCGGCTCGGTAGCTCCTGCTCACACGCGGCGGCTGCCGCCATCAGTCTGTCGCCCGCATCGCCAGCAACGCCGCGCCGACGATCAGCAGCGCTGCCAGCCCGATCCAGACGCTCAGAATTCGCCCCGTGAATGCGACGAGCAGCAGCGTGGACAAGAGCGGCGTGAGGTAAGCGAGCACGCCGATGGTGCGCGGATCGCCGAGCTTGAGCGCGCGATCCCACAGCAGGAAGGCGCCGCCGAGCGGCCCCAGACCCATCACCGCGATCAGCAGTCCGTCGCGCAGCCCGAGCCGCACCGGCGGCTCGAGCAGCGCATGGCAGAGCAGCGCCAGCACACCCGACACCAGACCGAACAGGCCGAGCGCGGCGGTCGCAAACCCCTGCCCCGCCTGCGCCAGCCGACGGCTGCCGAGCGAAAACGTCGCCCACACCAGCGCCGAGCCGAGAGCCGGCAGATACCCCCAAGCCCAGGCCGCGTGCACCGAGCGCCCGCCGAGGATCGCCAGCGCCGCGCCGGCAAAACCGAGCAGCGCGGCCAAGACATGCGCCGCGCGCAAACGCACCCCGGGCAGCAGCAGCGGGGCGAGCACCACGATGAACAGAGGCCAGAGGTAATTCACCAGATTGGCCTGCACCGGCGGCGCACTGCGCAGCGCGACGAACAGCAACAAGTGAAAGCCGAACAGCCCGTACACCCCGAGCGCCAACGCCACCCCCGACACCCGCCACTGCCTCCACTGCGCCCAGGTGGGCACACTGCCGATGATCAGCGCCAGGCCCGTGAGCGCAAACGCTGGCACATGCGACAGCGCCACGCCAAGCGTGGCCAGCGTCGCCCACAGCGCGATCGCGCCGAGCGCAAACAGGTTGGCTTGGGCCGTGCGGGTCATCGAATCAGTGTAGGGCCTGTTCACGCCATTCGTACACGCGGGTGCACCAATAGCGTGAACAGGCCCTAGCGGGCCCGTCGCGTCATTCGGCTGTCACGATGGATGCACAAACTGCCAGCGTGACTACTCGTGCCGCCCCGAAAATCGCCACCAAGCACAGCGTTCTATCGTTGCACTTCCCCTCCGCGACCACCGCCTGCCAAGACCGCAACAGTCAGACCGTCGATCCAGACGAAGCACTGCGCCGGCTCCAGGCTGGCGATGCCTAGGCCGTGCTCGCCACCAGCGGTGAGGATGTGCACGCGGTGAACCGTCAATTTCGACGACTACATCCAGAGCTACACCTACACCCCGCCGGGTTCGACCGGTTCGGTCACGCTGCTGGCCAACGTCGGCAAAGCCAAGCATGAAGGGCTGGCCTGGCAAAACAATTTCGCGCTCAGCAACAATTGGTCGGCATACGCCAATTTCGGTCTGCTCAACGCCCAGTTCGTGTCGAAAAACCTGCCGATGCCTTACGCACCCCACAGCACAGTCGCCGCCGGCCTGAGCTACCGCACCGGTCCGTGGAAAGCGCGGCTGGGCGCGCGGTATGTCAGCGCGTCGTACTGGACCGACAGCACATCGGCCTTGCCGTCATACACCGTTGCCGACGCCTCGGTAGGCTATGTCTGGAAGGCGGGTGACACAGTAGGAGGGCTTGGCTTCAAGCGGTTGGCGGTGAATCTCTATGTCAACAATCTGTTCAACGAGCAGCACACTTATAAATTCAAAACCGGCTTTCCCGGCAGCGTGAAAGACCCCCTGATCTACATCAGCAAGCCACGCAGTGTCTTCGTCGGGCTGGAGGCGCAGTTCTGATGCGTGCTTCGGCTGATTGCTTGCTGGCGCAACCGGCACGACGTCGCTTTTTGCGGCAGGGGCTTGCAGGCACTGCGCTGCTCGCCGCAGGCGGCTGGCCCTATCCCGCGGCCTGGGCCGAGCCCGCACCGGCCGGCGTGCTGTATGCCGGGCCGATGCAAGGATATGTCGCTGCGCGCTCGGCCGTGGTCTGGCTGCAGACCCCGGGTGAGGCGGAGGTGTTCATCGAATACGCTCCGGTCGATCGACCCGGCGGTAAAAAGCGCACCGCGAGTGTCCGCACCGACGCCGCCGGGCAGTTTTGCGCGCATGTGCTGCTCGACGATCTGAACCCCGGCCAACAATACACCGCGCTTGCCGTGGTCAACGGCCAACCGGCCACTGACCGCGCAATCACCGTGCGCACGCAGCCGCAATGGCTGTTCCGCGCTCCGCCGCCGGATTTCACCGTGCTGACCGGGTCGTGCGCATTCATCAATGACCCGCCGTTCGACCGCCCCGGCCCGGCGTATGGCGCAGGCTACGAGATTTACGACGCGATGCGCGCCGAACGCGCCGACCTCATGCTCTGGCTGGGCGACAACCTTTACTTTCGCGAGGCCGACACGCTTAGCCCCGAAGGCATGGCGCTGCGCTACCGCGCCACCCGCGGTTTCGCGCCGCTCGACGCGTTCTTGCGCTCCACGCCGCAGGTCGCGATCTGGGACGACCACGACTACGGCCCGAACGACAGCGATTGCAGCTTCGAGTTCAAGGACGCCGCGTTGCAATTGTTCAAGACCTACTGGGCCAATCCGACTTACGGTGTGGGCAATGTGGCCGGGGTGTTCACCAAGGTCAGCCTGTTCGATGCCGACATCTTCCTGCTCGACGACCGCTGGTGGCGCAGCGCGGACGCCACCTCGCCCGGCGAGCGCGGCAAGGTCATGTTCGGCCCGGCGCAAATGCGCTGGCTGCGCAACGCCCTGCTGTTTTCTCGGGCGCGGTTCAAGATCATTGCCGCGGGAGGTCAGTTCTTCAATGACGACGATGCGTACGAGGGCTGGAACCAGTTTCCCATCGAGCGCGCGGAATTTCTGGGCTGGCTGCAGCAGTACCGCATCCCGGGCGTGCTGTTCCTCTCAGGCGACCGCCACATCACCGAGCTCATCAAATCCCCCCGCCCCGCGTACGGCGGAAAGCGCGACTATCCCCTGATCGAATTCACCTGCTCACCGCTGAACTCGGGCCCGGCCCGGGGCGACGCCAACCCGAACCGCGTGCCCGGTACCCTGGTGACCGCACGCAACTACGGGCTGCTCAAATTCAGCGGCGAAGGCAAGAACCGCAGCCTGACCCTGCAGACCAAAGCCGTGGACGGGAAGCTGCTGTGGTCGCACAGCCTGAGCCTGAGCGATCTGGGGTGGAACTGACGGCGCGCAACCACTGAATCACCACGACACTTCGCGCTCCGGCGTGGCGGTGATGCGGTGGATCGACAGATCGGCGCCGTTGAATTCCTCCTCGGCATCGAGCCGGATGCCCAGCAGCTTTTTCAGCGTGCCATAGACCACGAAGCCGCCAGCGAGCGCCACCGCGATCCCCATGGCCGTGCCCACGAGTTGCGAAGCCAGCGACACCCCGCCCAGCCCGCCCAGCGCTTTCATGCCGAAAATCCCGGCGGCAATCCCGCCCCAGGTGCCGCACAGCCCGTGCAGCGGCCACACGCCCAGCACGTCGTCGATCTTCCAGCGGTTTTGCGTGAGCGTGAACATCCAGACGAACAGCGCACCAGCCACGGCACCGACCACCAGCGCGCCCAGCGGGTGCATCACGTCCGATCCGGCGCACACCGCCACCAGCCCGGCCAGCGGGCCGTTGTGCAAAAAGCCCGGATCGTTGCGGCCCGCAGCCAGCGCCGCCAACGTGCCACCAACCATGGCCATCAGCGAATTCACCGCAACCAGCCCGCTGATCTGGTCGAGCTTTTGCGCGCTCATCACATTGAAGCCGAACCAGCCGACGATCAGAATCCACGCGCCCAGCGCGAGAAAGGGAATGGACGACGGCGGGTGCGCCGATATCTGGCCGTTGGCGTGATAGCGACCGCGCCGCGCCCCCAGCAGCAGCACCGCAGGCAGCGCGATCCAGCCACCCATCGCATGCACCACCACCGAGCCGGCAAAGTCATGAAACGGCGCGCCGAAGGTCGATTGCAGCCAGGCCTGTACACCCAGATTGCCGTTCCAGACGATGCCCTCGAAAAACGGATAGACGAAGGCGACGATGGTGAAAGTGGCGATGAGCTGCGGCCAGAACTTGGCGCGCTCGGCGATGCCGCCGGAGATGATGGCCGGAATCGCTGCGGCAAATGTCAGCAGAAAGAAGAACCGGGTCAACGCATAGCCATGCTCCTTGGTCAGCACGGCATCGCCCACGAGAAAGTGCTGGCCGTAGGCGATGCCGTAGCCGATCAAAAAGTAGGCGATGGCCGACACCGAAAAATCGGTCAGGATCTTGGACAGCGCGTTGACCTGGTTTTTCTTGCGCACCGTGCCGAGTTCGAGAAAGGCAAAGCCGGCATGCATCGCCAGCACCAGAATGGCACCGAGCAGGATGAACAACACATTGCCGCTGGAGGGATCTTGCACCATGATGAGCGTCTTACGGGAGAAGGACATGCACCACATGCAAACGTCATGCCCGAATTTGAACCGCGCCTTGGACGCAGCAAAAACATCTGCTCACTTATTGCACAATCGCGGTGCATTGCGCTGCGATGTTCGCCCTCAAACGCGGCATTGACGCATCAATTCGGTGCGTTCGGCGCATCGCTGTGCATCCAGATGCCCTACGTAAAATGTAGGCCGTTCGTTTTCCCGCATCGAGAAACGCCATGCCCCTCAAAGTCAAGCCGTATGTGTCGGAAGTGACCCAGTTCCTGCAAGACCTCAAGCGCAGCCATCCCGAGCTCGAAGCCAAGCAGAAACAAGGTCGTGCCCGGCTGTGGGACCGGCCACAAAACCCCGAGTTGGCCCAGGCGTTCAAGGCGGCAAGCGTGCCGCAGAAACCTTACGTCTACGGCAGTCATTGAACAGCCAGGGCATGCCCGGTGCCGCTCAAGACGCCGAGCTGACCGCTCCGGCGGTCGACAGCACCCCGGCCACGGTCGACGGCATGGCGGTGGCCCGCCTCTACGGCGAGCCGCTATTCGAACTGCCACAAGACCTCTACATCCCGCCCGATGCGCTCGAGGTGTTTCTCGAAGCGTTCGAGGGGCCGATGGACCTGCTGCTCTACCTGATCCGCAAGCAGAACTTCAACATTTTCGACATTCCACTGGCTCAGGTCACCGCGCAGTATCTGAGCTATGTCGAGCAGATTCGCCACCGCAACCTCGAACTCGCCGCCGAATATCTGCTGATGGCGGCCATGCTCATCGAGATCAAGTCGCGCATGCTGCTGCCGCGCCCGTCCGCCGATCCCGGCGCCGAGCCCGAAGACCCGCGCGCCGAGCTGGTGCGACGCCTGCTGGAGTACGAACGCTTCAAGCTTGCGGCGCAGCAGCTCGATGCGCTGCCGGTGCTCGGGCGCGATTTCTGGCGTGCGCAAGTGCTGTTCGACCGCGACGCCGCGCCGCGCCTGCCCGGTGTCACCGTGGCCGAACTGCAGCAGGCCTGGAGCGACATCCTCAAGCGCGCCCGGCTGCACACCCACCACACCATCACCCGCGAGCAGCTCTCTGTGCGCGACTACATGAGCCGGGTGCTGCGCCAGCTGCAGGGCCGGCGGTTCATGGAATTTCACGAGCTGTTCGACCCCGCGCTGGGTGTTGCGGCTGCAGTGGTCACGCTGGTGGCGCTGCTCGAGCTCGCACGCGAGGCGCTGGTGGAAATCACCCAGGCCGAGGCCTTCGCTCCGCTGTATGTGCGGCTGGCCTATACCCCGAGTTGAGCACGGCGCATCGAACGTTCGTTCGCAACGGCGCAGGCCGCCCGGGCATAATGCCCTCGGTTTTCCCGAGCTTTTGCCATGTCTGCCGACTCTACACTGCCCCGCGCCCCCTACGGCAGCGCCGCACCAGCCGATGCGCCGCGCAAGCCGATGACCCTGCACCGCCTGCGCGCCCTGCGCGACAGCGGCGAAAAAATCGCCATGCTCACGGCGTACGACGCAGCCAGCGCCGCGCTGCTCGACGCTGCGGGAGTGGACTGTCTGCTGGTCGGAGATTCTCTCGGCATGGTGATACAGGGCCATGCCTCGACTCTGCCGGTCACGCTGGAGCAGATGGTCTATCACACCCAGTGCGTGGCGCGTGGAAACCGCAGCGCCTGGCTGATCGCCGACCTGCCGTTCGGCAGCTATCAGGGCGGCACCGAGCAGGCCATCGCCAGCAGCGTGGCGCTGATGCAGGCCGGCGCGCAGATGATCAAGCTCGAAGGCGGCGGCTGGACCGCGCCGCTGGTGCGCGCGCTGGTCGAGCGCGGCATCCCGGTATGCGCGCATCTGGGCCTCACACCGCAGAGCGTGCACGCCCTGGGCGGCTACCGCATCCAGGGCCGCGACGCGCAGGCCGCCCAAACGCTGCGCCAGCACGCCGCCGAGCTCGGCGAAGCCGGAGCGGCGATGCTGGTGCTCGAATTGGTGCCGTCCGATCTGGCTGCCGACATCAGCGCGGCCTTCCCCGGCATTACCATCGGCATTGGCGCAGGCAGCCGCACCCACGGACAGGTGCTGGTGCTGCACGACATGCTGGGCATCACGCTCGGCCCCAAACCGCGCTTCGTGCGCAACTTCCTGCAGGGCGCGCAAAGCGTCCTCGACGCGGTGCACGCCTATGTGCAGGCCGTGAAATCCGGCGATTTTCCGAATGAAGCTGTGCACGGCTACACCACCTGAATGCGCAAGACGATGCAAACCGTTCACACCCTGTCCGAGCTGCGCACCGCACTGGCACCACATCCGCGCCGGGTTCTGGTGCCCACCATGGGCAATCTGCATGCCGGGCATCTGGCGCTGATCGCGCGCGCTAGGCAAGAGGACCTGCCGGTGGTGGCAAGTATTTTTGTCAACCGCCTGCAGTTCGGCCCGAACGAGGATTTCGACCGCTATCCCCGCACCCTGCAGCGCGACACCGAGCTGCTAGCCGAGGCCGGCTGCGACCTGCTGTTCGCCCCGAGCGAGGCCGAGATGTACCCGCAGCCGCAGACCTTCCGCGTGCAACCCGATCCGGCGCTCGCCGGCATTCTGGACGGCGCCGCCCGCCCCGGCCATTTCGAGGGCGTGGCCACGGTGGTGATGAAGCTGTTCCAGATGGTGCAACCCACCTGCGCGGTGTTCGGCAAAAAGGATTACCAGCAACTGCTGCTCATCCGCCGCATGGTCGAGCAGTTTGCGCTGCCCATACGCATCATCGGCCTGGACACGGTGCGCGCCGACGACGGCCTTGCGCTGTCCTCGCGCAACGGCTATCTCACGGCCGAGGAACGCGCACAGGCGCCGCAGCTGCACGCCGCGCTGCGCGCTCTGGCCGCAGACGCCCGCAGCGCCACCTCGCCCGAGCAGGTCCTTCAGTTGGAGCAGCAGGCGATGCACCGACTCGCCCGGCAGGGCTGGTCGCCCGACTATCTCACGATGCGCCGCCGTGCCGATCTGCTGCCGCCCACCGCCCAGGATTTGCAGCGGCACACCCCCGCGGTGGTGCTGGGCGCCGCCCGCCTGGGACGTACCCGCCTGATCGACAACCTGGAGTGCTGAGAAGTTGTGAACGAACCCTTCACGCCCGCTCATCCCGCCCAAAAGCGCCCACTCGGCGTTGCAAATGCTCGCCGTAGTCCGCGCTACGGCTGCGCTTTGCGCCTTGATTGGGCGCTTTTGGGCGACCTGCTCGGACGCGCCCGATTCATTCACAACTTCTGAACCGCCATGCCGCAAAGCGATGTCCTGATCCTCGGCGCCGGTCTGGCCGGCCTGTCCACCGCGCTGCATCTGGCCGAGCGCAACAAGGTCACGGTGCTGGTCAAGCGCACCCTCGACCTGTCGTCCAGCCAGTGGGCGCAGGGCGGCATCGCCGCGGTGCAGGCCGAGGGAGACAGCTTCGACGCGCATGTGCACGACACGCTGGTGGCCGGCGCGATGCTCAACGACCCGCGCGCCACGCGCTTTGTCATCGAACGCGGGCCGCAGGCAATCGCCTGGCTGCGTGAGATGGGCGTGCCGTTCGACACCGAAGGGGACGCACTGCACCTCACCCGCGAGGGCGGGCACAGCCAGCGGCGCATCGCGCATGTGGTCGATGCCACCGGCGCCGCCATCCAGCGCACGCTGCTCGCCCGCGCGCGCGCGCACCCGAACATTGCCCTGCTCGAAAACCACATCGCGGTCGACCTGATCACCTCGCGCCATGTCGATGGTGCCAGCACCCGCCGCTGCTGGGGCGCGTACGCGCTCGATGCCGCCAGCGGTCGGGTCGAGACTTTCGCCGCGGCGCACACCGTGCTGGCCACCGGTGGCGCGGGCAAGGTCTACCGTTACACCACCAACCCCGATACCGCCAGCGGCGACGGCATCGCCATGGCCTGGCGCGCCGGCTGCCGCGTGGCGAACATGGAGTTCATCCAGTTCCACCCCACCTGCCTCTACCACCCCAAGGCCAAGAGCTTTCTCATCACCGAGGCGGTGCGCGGCGAAGGCGGCATCCTGCGCCTGCCCGACGGCACCCGCTTCATGCCGGCGCACGATGCGCGCGCCGAGCTCGCCCCGCGCGACATCGTCGCCCGCGCCATCGACTTCGAGATGAAAAAGCACGGCCTGGACTGCGTGTTTCTCGACATCACACACAAGGGCGAAGCGTTCATTCGCCAGCATTTCCCCACCATCCACGCCCGCCTGCTCGAACTCGGCATCGACATGGCGCGCGAACCGATCCCCGTGGTACCGGCGGTGCACTTCACCTGCGGCGGCGTGCTCACCGACCTGGCCGGCCGCACCGACCTGCCCGGCCTGTACGCCGCCGGCGAAGTCGCCTACACCGGGCTGCACGGCGCCAACCGCCTGGCGAGCAACTCGCTGCTCGAATGCGCGGTGTTCGGTCAGGCCGCGGCGCAGGCCATCCTCGACGCCGAAACCCCCGCAGTGCCTGCGCCGCGCCCGTGGGACGAAAGCCGCGTGAGCGACGCCGACGAACTGGTCGTCATCAGCCACAACTGGGACGAACTGCGCCGGCTGATGTGGAACTACGTCGGCATCGTGCGCACCGACAAGCGCCTGGAGCGCGCCGCGCACCGCATCGCGCTGCTGCAGGCCGAGGTCGATGAGTTCTACGCCAACTTCCGCGTCACCCGCGACCTGCTCGAACTGCGCAACCTGCTGCAGGTTGCCGCGCTCATCGTCCGCTCGGCCCAGTTGCGCCATGAAAGCCGCGGCCTGCACTACAGCCTCGACTGGCCACAGACCGCCGCCCCCGCCGCACCGACCATCCTCGTGCCATGACCGTGCAACACACCCCGGATCTGGCAACTGTTGCCACCCTGCTGCGCGACTGCGCCCGCGCCGAAATCCTCCCCCGCGCCCAATCGCCCGACCCGCGCCTGAAGGCCGACGGCACCTGGATCACCGACGCCGATCTGGCGATGCAGGCCAGAGTGCAGCGCGAACTCGCCGCGCGCTGGCCGCAGATCCCGCTGCTCGGCGAAGAGATGAGCGCGCAGCAACAGCAGCGCCTCATGGCCGAGGAAGCCGCAGCGCCCCACGGCCCCGGCCTTTGGTTGCTCGACCCGCTCGACGGCACCAGCAACTTTGCCGCCGGCCTGCCGGTGTTCGGCCCATCGCTGGCGTGGATTCAGGGCGGCAAGGTGCGCCTGGGCGTCGTGGTCGATGTCATGCGCGACGAGGTGTTCTCCGCCGCGCTGGGTGCCGGCGCCTACCTCAACGGTCAGCCCTTGCGCGTGCCCGCCACGGTGCCGCCGCTGGCCAAGACCATCGCCTGCATCGACTTCAAGCGCCTGCCCGCGCCGCTGGCTGCGGCGCTCGCCACCCGCCCGCCCTACGCCTCGCAACGCTCGATCGGCTCGGTCGCGCTCGACTGGTGCTGGGTCGCCTGCGGCCGTTTCCACCTCTACCTGCACGGCAGCCAGGGCCTATGGGACTATGCCGCCGGCAGCCTCATCCTCCTCGAGGCCGGCGGCCACAGCCAAACCCTCGATGGCGAACCGGTGTTCAACAACACACTGGGAAAGCGATCCGCGGTCTGCGCGGGAGATGCGGGGTTGTTTGCGATGTGGGTGGAGTGGTTGGGCGAGCAGGGTCAGGCCTAGGGCCTGTTCCCCACCCCACCCCTCACTGTCCCAGCGCCGCCCCAAACACCTTGCTCAGCAGCTTGCTCCCCGTCCCGACAGGGTCGCTACGGATGGCGCGCTCTTGTTCGCCGATGGCCTGATACAGGCGGTCGAGCGCCTGCTGGGTGACGTACTGCTGGATGCTGGCCTGGTCGGGTTTGATCAGGCCGAATTGCGCGGCTTGGCCGGCGAATTGGTTGTAGGTTTGGGCCAGGCCCACACGGTCGGTGGCGCGGGCGACGATGGGGAGGAATTTTTGCGTCAGCGGCGCCTGGGTTTTGCGTTTGAAGTAGTCGGTCGCTGCCTGGTCGCCTCCGGTGAGGATGGCTTTGGCGTCCTCGACCGTCATGTTCTTGACCGCAGCGATGAGCAGAGACTTGGCCTCGGGCACGGCGGCTTCGGCGGCGCGGTTGATCGCCAGGTCGAGCTGGTCGGCCTGCGCGCCCATGCCGGCCATGCGCATCAGGCTGCTGGCCTTTTCCAGCGCGGGCGGCAGCGGAATGCGCCATTTGGCGTTGCCGTAAAAGCCGTTTTCGCGGCCGAGTTCGCCAACGGCGACTTCGGTGCCGCGCAGCAGCGCGGCTTTGAGCCCTTGATCGATTTCGCCCGTGCTCAGCGCGGCGACCGCCGCATTCACCCCAGCGCCGCCCTGCCCGCCTTGGGGTGCGGCTTGCGGCGCGGGTGGCTGCGCCGCGCCGAGCGCGCCACCGAGTTGCTGGGACAGGTTGCCAAGATCGAAGGCGAGCGCAGGCCCGGCGGCGCCGAGCAAGAACAGGATGGAAAGGGCGAGGCGGCGGGTGGTCATTGGTGGCTCCGGATGGGGGTTCAGGTTTGTGGATCGGGGGTGGCGCGCAGCACTTCGTCGAGGGTGGTGATGCCTTCGGCGACCTTGATCGCCCCGGCCAGGCGCAGCGGCCGCATGCCGTCCTTGATCGCCTGCGTGCGCAGCGGCGCAAGCTCGGGGCTGCGCACGAGCAGCGCGCGCAGCGCCTCGCTGCAACTGAGCAGCTCGTACAGCCCGATGCGGCCGAGATACCCGGTGTTGCGGCATTCGAGGCAGCCCACGGGCCTGTACGCGCGCACCTCGGACTGCGGCTTCCACGGCGCGACCGCCGCGCGAAACGCCTCCTGGTCGAAGTCCTCATCCGGCTGCTTGCAGTGCGGGCAAAGCGTGCGCACGAGACGTTGCGCGAGCACACCGAGCAGCGTGGCCGCGAGCAGGTAAGACGGCACGCCAAGCTCGAGCAGGCGGGTGATGCTCGACGGCGCGTCGTTGGTGTGCAGGGTGGAGAGCACCAGATGCCCGGTGAGCGCGGCCTGCACCGCCATGTCGGCAGTTTCGCGGTCGCGGATTTCGCCGACCATGATGATGTCCGGGTCTTGCCGCATCAAGGCGCGCAAACCTTCGGCAAAGCCGAGGTCGATGGCGGGCTGCACCTGCATCTGGTTGAACGCGGGTTCGACCATCTCGATCGGGTCTTCCACAGTGCAGACATTGACCTCCTCGGTGGCCAGGCGCTTGAGGGTGGAGTACAGCGTGGTGGTCTTGCCGCTGCCGGTCGGTCCGGTGACGAGGATGATGCCGTTGGGCTGCTGCGTGAGCCGCTGCCATTCGCGCGCCTCCTGCGGCGGAAAGCCGAGCGCGGGCATGTCGCGCACCACCACGTCTGGGTCGAAAATGCGCATCACCAGCTTTTCGCCGAACGCGGTGGGCATGGTCGCCAGCCGCAGTTCGACCTCGTCGCCGCTGGGCCGGCGGGTTTTGATGCGGCCATCCTGCGGGCGCCGTTTTTCCACCACGTCCATGCGGCCGAGCAGCTTGACCCGGCTGATCATCGCGCCCATCACTGCGCTTGGTACCTGATAGACCGTGTGCAGCACGCCGTCGATGCGAAAGCGGATGACGCCCATGTCGCGCCGTGGCTCGAGGTGGATGTCGGAGGCGCGCTGCTCGAAGGCGTATTGCCACAGCCAGTCGACCACCTGCACCACGCCGGCGTCGTTGGCGTCGAGCGCCTTGCCGCTGCGGCCGAGCTCGACCAGCTGCTCGAACTGGTTGACGCCCGCGGTGCTGCCGTTTTTCTGCGCATGCTTGACCGAGCGCGCGAGGTTGAAGAACTCGACCGTATAGCGCGCAATGTCGGTAGGACTGGCGACGACCAGCCGGATCGGCCGGCGCAGCATGCGTTCCATCTCCGGCACCCAGCCGCGGTCGAACGGCTCGCAGGTGGCGATCGTCACCTCGTCCGGTCCGGCGGCCACCGGCAAGATGCGATGACGCTCGGCGTAGCTGGTCGACATGAGCTCGCCGATTTTGCTGATCTCGACCTTCAGCGGGTCGATGCGCAGATACGGCAGCCCGGCGCGTTGCGCCAGCCACTCGGTAAGCAGGTCCAGGTCGAGGCCGCGGCCATCGGACTGGCGCTTGAGCCCGGCCAGTGCCACGCGCTGCAGCGCGTGCAGCTTGCCGCTGGCGTGGGCGCAGCGCTCCCAGCCATAGCGGCCGGTTTCGGCGTCGATCAGGCCGTCGGCCTCCATCCATTGCAGCAGCTCGCGCCAGTCCAGACGGCCCTGCGCAGGCGGAGGCTGGGACGAGGCTGCGGCGTCTGCGCTGCGGGAGGAAGTGCGTGGTGCGTCCATCCGGCCGAGTGTAGGACAGTCCTTCGCCACGCCCGAGCCAGGTTCAGGGTCAACGCGCCGGACGCAGGCGCTTGAGCAGCCGCGCCCAGCGCCTTGCCGGCAGTCCGCCGGTGCGCGCGGCCACGGCACCCGCGCGCTCGAGCAGTTGCGCGCGGGTGGGCAACGGGCTTTGCGTGGCATCGCGCAGCGCAATGGCGATGAGGTTGCCGTCGCGGTTGGGCGGTAGTTGCCACACACTGTCGCCGGGCTGATCGAACGCGGCGCAGATGCGCTGCAGATTGCGTTCCAGCACCCGCACATGTCCCGGTCCGCTGAACAGATTGACCACCATCGCGCCCTGATCGGCGAGCAGCCGACGGCAGTCGGCATAGAACGCGGCGGACTCCAGCGCCGGCGCAGCAGCCTGCTCGTCATACATGTCCACGTGCAGCACAACGGCTCGGCCCGCGTTGGCCGGGTCGGCGGCAAACACAGCGGCGTCCATGCACAGCACCTGCAACTTGGCATCCGGCTCGGGCAGGGCAAACCAGCGATGCGCCGCCAGGATCACACCCGGGTTCAGCTCCACCGCCACGCAGGGCATGCGCAGCCGCTTGCGCAGGAATTTGGTGATCGCCGCCGCCCCCAGGCCGAGCTGCACCGCCGTGCCGCCGCGCCAGGCCTTGTCCGGCAGCAGCAGCATCCACGCCATCATGCGCTGCACATATTCCAGCTCGATGTCGTTGGGGCGCGCAATGCGCATGCTGCCCTGAATCCAGGGCGTGCCCAGATGCAGATGGCGCACCCCGTCCTCTTCGGACAGGGTGGGCGCGGGGAATGTGGGTTTGCGGGGCATGTCGAGTCAAATGAGGTTTGCGGCAACGAAAGCCTCGCGCCAGGCGGCGCGCTTGCGCTCCAGGCTCCAGCTCGCATTGGCCGGGCTGGTGGACGGCAAGCGGCGCACCTCGACGCCGAGGCTGCGGGTGATGCGCATCGCACGGGCGGATTCACCGCCGTTGTGCGCAATCAGCCGCAGCGCAGGCAGACGTGCGACCAGCCCCGGCAGATCGTTGGGCTGCGCATCGATGATCGCGCTGTCCAGGCTGCCCGTGCGGCGACACTGGGCATACACATCCCAGATCCCCAGTCCACGCTCGCAGACCTCTGCGATGCGCTGCGCATACGGCAGGCGTATCAGATCCAGGCCGAACAAATCGCCGACGATGCGCCAGAACTGGTTGCGCGGATGCGCGTAATACTGCCGCGCCTGCAGCGATGCCTGCCCCGGAAAGCTGCCCAGCACCAGCAGGCGACAGTCTGGATGCACGATCGGCCCCAGCCCGCACAGCACGGGAGAGGCAACATCGGCACAGGCAGAGGCAGGCAAACGCATCATCCCGCCATTGTCGCCTCAGCGCGCGGCAAGGTCGCAACCCAGCTGCCTATAATGCGCTGCCTTGCTGTTGCGCGGGTGTAGTTCAATGGCAGAACGGCAGCTTCCCAAGCTGCATACGAGGGTTCGATTCCCTTCACCCGCTCCACCCTCCTTCCGGCGCGTGCCGGATTTTTTTCGCCATGACGGCAATCCACTCGCCTGACGACACCGCCCCCGCAGCGCCGCAGCATCGCGGCATCCGCAGCTTCGTGCTGCGCGCCGGGCGCACCACCGAGGCGCAGCGGCGCGCGCTGACCGAACTGGGGCCGCGCTGGATCGTGCCCTATACCGATACGACGGTGGACTGGACTGCGGTGTTCGGCCGCGCCGCGCCGCGGGTGCTGGAAATCGGCTTTGGCATGGGAGAGGCCACGGCGCAGATCGCAGCAAACAAGCCTGAGACCGATTTCATCGGCGTGGAAGTCCACCCGCCGGGCGTGGGTGCGCTGCTGCAGCGCATCGCCGCCGCCGGCCTGACCAATCTGCGCATCGTGCAGCACGACGCGGTGCAGGTGCTACAGCACATGATCGCGCCACACAGCCTCGACGGCCTACACATCTACTTTCCCGATCCTTGGCCGAAAAAGCGCCATCACAAACGTCGCCTGATCCAGCCGGATTTCGTGCGCCTGGCTGCGAGCCGACTGCGCACCGGCGGCTACCTGCACTGCGCGACCGACTGGCAGCCCTACGCCGAGCACATGCTCGCCGTGCTGCGCGCCGAATCTGGATTGGAAAATACCGCCACGGACTACGCCCCGCGCCCGAGCTGGCGCCCGGTGAGCAAGTTCGAGCGCCGCGGCTTGAATCTCGGGCATGGGGTGTGGGATCTGGTGTTCACGGCGCGGTGAAGCGTCTCCACCCCGGCCACTTCACCCCGACCAGTTCACCCACCCGCCCCACGCGGTGATCAGCACCAGCGCGCCGAACACCAGCCGATACCAGGCAAACGGCACGAAGCTGTGGCTGGCCACATAGCGCAGCAGCCAGCGCACCACCACCAGCGCCGAAACGAAGGCCACCGCCATGCCCAGACCGAACGCGGGCAGGTCGCTCAGGCTGAGCAGGGCGCGGTGCTTGAGCAGATCGTATGCAGTTGCCGCCAGCAGGGTGGGAATGGCGAGGAAGAAGGAAAACTCGGTCGCGGCAGCGCGGCTCAGGCCAAACAGCATGCCGCCGATGATCGACGCGCCCGAGCGGCTGGTGCCGGGGATGAGCGCAAATGCCTGCGCGGCGCCGACCTTGAGTGCATCGAGCGCGCGCATGTCGTCCACATGCTGGATGCGCACATGCTGCGCCGAGCGCTTCTGCCAGGCCTCGGCCCAGAAAATCACCAATGCACCGACGATGAAGGCCAGCGCCACCGGTACCGGCGCGAACAACCAGCGTTTGATCGCACTGGCAAACAGCAGACCCAGAACCGCCGCCGGAACGAAGCCGATGATCACATTGGCGGCAAAGCGCCGGGCGGCGTTGCGGCGCGCCGCCTCATCGGTCGTCAGCCCGGCAAGCACCTCGCCGATGCGCGCGCGGTAATGCCACATCACGGCCAGAATCGCTCCGCTCTGGATAGCGATCTCGAACACCTTGGCCTTGTCGCTAACCCAGCCCAGCAGACTAGCGGCGAGAATGAGGTGACCGGTGGAGGAAATGGGCAGGAATTCGGTGATGCCCTCGACCAGACCGAGAATGACCACCACAATGACGGAATGCGCGTCCATGCTGATCCTTGTGACAAAAAGTTGCGATTATCCGCAGTCTTGATGTCACAATGATTCAGAACAGGCTGCTCAGCCCTCCAATCACCCCCAAGCCGGCAGTGAGCGCCACCACGGCAACCACCACCCAGAAGTAAGCGCCGCGCAGGCGATGCTCGGGCGGCAGCGCTCTCACCGCCAGCGCCACCAGAAAGCCCAGCACCAGCGGCAGCATCAGCGCATTCATCACTTCCACCCCGATGGACAGCGCCACCAGGTCGGGCACGAAGGCCACCACCAACGCACCGACGATCACCCCTGCGCTGAACACGGCATAGAACCACGGTGCCTCTGCCGGATGATGCTCGAGCGAATGGTTGTAGCCGGTCACTTCGCCAAATCCCCAGGCCGCCGCGAGCGCCACGACGATGGCCGACACCATCGCCGCGCCCAGGATGCCCAGACCGAACAGGGTGCGGCCGAGAGTTTCTCCCAGCGACGGGGTGAGCGCCTGCGCGATCTGCCCCACGGTGTTCAGCGGCGCGGTGCTGTGCTCGTTCCACAGCACCGCGGCGCTGACCATCAGCACCGCTGCCATGATGAGCTGGGTGAGCACCGCGCCCACGGCCGTGTCCCAACGCGCGGCGGTGTATTGCTCGGGCCGCAGGCCCTTGTCGGCCACGGCGGACTGTTGATAGAACACCATCCACGGCATGATGACCGCGCCGATGTTGGCCGCCACCAGATACCAGTAGGCGGGATGCTGAATCGGCACGTGGCCCAGCCCCTGCAACACCTGCGCGGCATCGATCGGCGCATGGAACGCCACCCAGACGAACACCAGCTCGAACAACCCGAGCGCGATGGCGATGCGCTCCACCCGGCGGTACGACCCGGTCCAGACCACAACGAGCAGGAACACCGCGGCCAGAGTCAGACTCCAGCCGCGCGGCACGCCAAACAGCGCGCCCACACCTGCCACGCCGGAAAACTCGGTGATGATCGCCCCCACCGACGCCACCGCCAGCCCCGCCACAGACACCCAGGCCCAGCGCGCGCCGAAGGTCTCGCGGATCAACTCGCCATGCCCTTTGCCAGTGAAGATGCCCAGCCGCACGGTGAGTTCCTGCACCACGTACAGAATCGGAACGAGCACCAGCTGCAAACCAAGCAGTTGATAGCCCCATTGCGCCCCGCTCTGCGCTGCGGTGATCACGCTGCCGACATCGGTATCGGCCAGCATGACCACCAGACCGGGGCCCAGCACGGCGAAGAACACCGCAAGACGCGACAGCGACAGCGGACCGGGTCGAGGCAGAGAAGGCGTGGCGGACATGGTGTGTGCTGGTTTGCGGTCGCGGCTGCAACAGCCCTGCTTAAATGATATTGACTTTTATTTGAAATTCAATTGCATTTACTCTTGCTCACACCTTGGGCGGTAAGTCGCTCGGTCGGAACACTGCGGGGTGCGATAACCAGCGCGGAATTTGCGCGACCGCAGATCCAGCGCGATGCGACGGTTTTTCGCGACAAATTAAACTAACTCGCTTTGACCTTGAGCTGCGGAGAACCGATGGATATCGAGCAAGCCCGATTCAACATGATCGAACAGCAGATCCGTCCCTGGAACGTGCTCGACAGCGGCGTCCTGGACCTGCTGGCCAGCGTGCGTCGGGAGGACTTCGTGCCCCCGGCGTACCGCGGCCTGGCCTTCATGGACATCGAAATCCCACTGCCCTGCGGTCAGAACATGCTCGCGCCCAAGGTGGAAGCGCGCATCTT
Source organism: Thiomonas sp. (assembly GCA_049976465.1). Classification (GTDB taxonomy): domain Bacteria; phylum Pseudomonadota; class Gammaproteobacteria; order Burkholderiales; family Burkholderiaceae_C; genus Thiomonas. The sequence goes on from JBMFIE010000022.1 coordinate 18,962, forward strand.
GCAGGAACTCGCCGTGCGCAAGGACGAATGGGTGCTCGAAGTGGGCGCGGGCAGCGGCTTCATGGCTGCACTGCTCGGCCACCGCGCCGCAGCGGTGCAGACCCTCGAACTGCACGAGGAACTGGTGGCCATGGCACGCGCCAATCTGCATCGCGCCGGCATGAGCAATGTCACGGTCGAACATGCCGACGGTGCCCACTACACCAAGCGCGGCGAGTTCGACGTCATCGTGCTGTCGGGTTCGGTAGCCCAGATCCCTCAAGACCTGCTGCAGCGGCTCAAGCCCGGTGGGCGGCTGGCGGCCATCGTCGGCGACGAGCCGGTGATGCGCGCGCAGATCGTCACGCGGGTCACACAGACCGACTTCCGCACGCGCGATCTATTCGACACCGTGGCCAAGCGGCTGGAACACTTCCCCGAGCCCTCCCGTTTCCAATTCTGACCCGCAAAGGACTCCCTGATGATCAAGCAATTGAGCGTGCGCGAGCTTGCCGACAAGATCGAGGCAGCAGACGGGCCGATCACCGACTGGCAATTCCTCGATGTGCGAGAGCCCTGGGAATTCCAGATGGCCGCAATCCGCCACCCGAACTGCCCGATCACCCACATCCCCATGAGCATCGTGCCGCTGCGGCAAAACGAGCTCGATCCGAACAAGCCGACGGTGGTCATCTGCCGCAGCGGCAACCGCAGCATGATGATCGCCCGCTTTCTCGAGCAGAACGGCTTTAACGAAATCTACAACCTCAACGGCGGCATGACCGCCTGGTCGCGC
>JBMFIE010000023.1:0-19615 GCA_049976465.1 Thiomonas sp.
CAGCTCGTTGCCTGGGGGCAGCGCAATCAGGTGCAGGTGATCGCGCAGGAGGGGGGCGATCCGGCGGCGGTCGCCTTCGATGCGGTCAGCGCCGGACGGGCGCGCGGCATGGACGTGGTCATCGTCGACACCGCCGGGCGGCTTCCCACCCAGCTGCACCTGATGGAGGAGCTGAAAAAGGTCAAGCGCGTGGTGGCCAAGGCGATGGACGGCGCGCCGCATGAGATCCTGCTGGTGATCGACGCCAACAACGGCCAGAACGCGCTGGCGCAGGTGCGCGCGTTCGACGATGCGCTGGGCCTGACCGGACTGGTCATCACCAAGCTCGACGGCAGCGCCAAGGGCGGAGTGATCGCCGCGATCGCCCGCGAACGCCCGGTGCCGGTGTATTTCATCGGCGTCGGCGAAGGCTTGGAGGACCTGCAGACCTTCGACGCCAGGGCGTTCGCGCGGGCGCTGGTGGGCGAGTGACCGCGCCTCAGCCTCAGCCCCAGCCCAGAAAGCCAGTGAGCAACGCGCTGCCGAGCACCACGGCCCACGGCGGCAGCTTCCACACCTGCAGCAGCAACAGCGCAGCCAAGGCCAAAGCGAAGTCGCGCGGGGTGTGGATGGACGCGGTCCACACCGGATCGAAAAACGCCGCGAGCAGCAGGCCCACGACCGCCGCGTTGATGCCCTGCAGCGCGCTGCGCATGGCCGGGAGGTGGCGCAGCCCGGCCCACAGCGGCAGCGCGCCGGCCACCAGCAAAAAGCCCGGCAGAAAAATGCCGACCAGCGCCACGCCGGCGCCCAGCCAGCCGCCGGGCCCGTCGTGGGCCGCAGCGCCAAGGAAGGCGGCAAAGGTGAACAGCGGCCCGGGCACGGCCTGCGCCGCACCGTAACCGGCGAGAAAGGTGGAGTTGTCCATGCCCGCCGGAACCACCCGGGCCTGCAGCAGCGGCAGCACCACATGCCCGCCGCCGAACACCAGCGCCCCGGACTGGTACATCCCGGCAAACAGTGTCAGCCACGGCTGGTGCAGTGCTGCAGCAAGCAGCGGCAGGCCGACCAGCAGCGCAGCGAACGCCGCAAGCAAGACCACCGCGCTGCGATGGCGCAGCGGCACTTGCAGCGGCGCATGGACCGCCTCCACCGGAGTACGCAGCAACCAGCGCCCGACCACCGCGCCCAGCAGGATGACCGCCAGCTGCCCGGTCACGCCGGGCATCAGCGCGACCAGCATTGCGGCCGCCACGGCGAGGCTGGCGCGCTCCCGGTCCGGGCACAGGCTGCGGCCCATGCCCCACAGAGCCTGCGCCACCACGGCAACCGCAACCAGCTTCAGGCCGTGCAGCCAGGCGCCCTGCGCCAGCCCGGCAATATGGGTGAGCAGCAGGGCAAAGACCGTCATCGCCAGCGCCGAAGGCAAGGTGAAGCCCAGCCAGGCCGCGAGGGCACCGCGCAGACCGCCGCGCATCAGGCCAAGCCCGATGCCGACCTGCGAACTCGCCGGGCCGGGCAGAAACTGGCACAGCGCGACCAGATCGCCGTAAGCCTGCGTCGAGAGCCAGCCGCGCCGCTCGACGAACTCACGGCGGAAGAATTCCAGATGCGCGATCGGCCCGCCGAACGCAGTCAACCCCAGGCGCAGAAAGGCGAGAAAAATCGGCCAACTGGCCTCGGTGCGGCGCGCTGGTGGGGAAGGGGGCATCTGCGGGGTGATCCGGGTTATCGAGGTGCGTGTGCGTTGCGGCGGATTCTATGAATGCAAGATGGCACGACGGAGAACGATCATGCGCCTGCAAACCCACCTCGCCGCCCTGACCCTTCTGGCCCTGCCCGCAGCCGCACTGGCGGCCACGGTGCAGGTGCGCATCGAGGGCATGGACTTCCATCCCGCCACGGTCACGGTCGTGCCCGGCACCACCGTGACCTGGACCAACGACGACAGCTTCGCCCACACCACGACCAGCGAGACCAAGCTGTGGGACTCGGGCCTGCTGCAGCCCGGCAAGTCGTACAGCCACACTTTCGACAAGCCGGGGAGCTACCCCTATCACTGCGCAGTGCACACCTTCATGACCGGGACGGTGACGGTGAAGTGATCGGTGGCCTGCGGGGATGCGTTTCCTGCACACGCACCAGCACCCACAAGCCAGACGCCAGCAGCAGCGCCGCGGTGAACCAGAACGCCGGTGCGATCAGTCCGGCGATCTGGGCGACGGCGCCGAGCATGAGCGCGCCCAGCGCGTAGCCGGTGTCGCGCCAATACCGGTAGGTGCCCAGCGCCGAGCTGCGCCAGTTCGGGTGCGCGATGTCGGCCACCGCGGCGATCAGGTTGGGGTAGAGCAACGCCATGCCCACGCCCATGACCACGGCGGCACTGAGCCACGCGACCCAGCCCGCCACCAGCGTGACCGCGCACACGCCGGCGGCCAGCAGCCACAGCCCGGCGACGATGGTGGGCTTGCGGCCGATGCGATCGGACAGCGGCCCGGTCCACAGTTGCGAGGCGCCCCAGCTCAGCCCGTACACCCCGGTGACCCAGCCGATGTTCAACACGCTCAGGCCATGACTGTGCAGGTAGAGCGGCCACAGCACCCACAGCAGGGTATCGGCCACCTTGTTCGCCACACCGGCTTGACACAGCGCGGAAAACGTCGGGTGGCGAAAGGAGACGAAGGCGAACACTTGCAAGGAGGACGGATGCGCGGGCAGTCCTCCGGCGAACCGTGGCTTGGCGCCCTGATGCGTGCCCTCGGCATGACGGCGACTCTCCGCCCGCGCCCAGGGCAGGGTTTCGCGCACAAAGAGCAGGGCGGTGCCGAGTCCAGCGGCAATCACCAGCAGGGCAAAGACGAGCAGGGCCTCGCGCGCGCCAAAGCGCTGCGCCAGATAGCCGGTGACGATGCCTGCGGTGCCCACCGCCGCATAACCGGCGAATTCGTTGATCCCCGTGGCCAGACCCCGCTGCTCAGGCCGGGTGATGTCCACCTTGCTGGTCACGGTCATGCTCCAGGCAAATCCCTGGTTGATGCCGAGAAACACATTGGCCGCCACCACCCACCACCAGTTGGGTGCGAAAACGATCAGCAGCGGGATGGGGATGGCCGCCAGCCACCCCATCACCAGCACCGGCTTGCGCCCGATGCGCTCGGACAGCCGCCCGGCGACGAAATTGAGCAGGCCCTTGACCAGCCCGAAGGAGATGACAAAGCTCATCAGGTAGAGGAACGAGGACTTGGGCACGCCGAAATCCTGCTGCGCCACCACCGGCAGCACATTGCGCTCCATGCCGATCATCAGCCCGACCAAACCCACCTGCACCGCCTGCCAGATGAACTGGTGCAGGTTGATGCGGATGCCTTGCAGATGCGCAGGCGGCGCGGCAGAAGGAGTCGCAGCGCGCATGGAGCGTCAGGGCGCAGCGCCCTGCTGCAACGGCAGCCCGGCTGCCTGCCATTCCGGCACGCCCTCGGCGATCTTGCGTGCACGAAAACCGTGCTTTAGCAACAGCCTCACCGCGGCGTCGGACATCACGCAGAACGGCCCGCGGCAATAGGCGACGATCTCCCTGTCGCGCGGCAGCTCGCTCAAACGCATCTCCAACTCGGGCAGCGGCAGCGAGCGGGCCTCGGGCAGATGCGCGGTGCGGTATTCGGCCTCGGGGCGCACGTCGATCAGCACCGCGTCTCCGGACCGCACCTTGTCGAGCAGACTCTGACTGCTCTCCAGCGTGAGGCGCTCCGGGCCGGAGAACAGCCGCTGCATCACCACCTGTAGATCGGCCACATGCGCCTCGGCCACGCTGCGCAGCGCCACCCACAGCGCCGCCACGTCGGCGCCGCTGATGCGGTAGATGCGGCTCTTGCCGTCTTGCCGCACCTGCACCAGCTGCGCGCCCTTGAGCACGCGCAGATGCGCGCTGGCGAGCTTGATGTCGATCGCCGCCTCGCGCGCCAGCGCCTCCACCGACTTCTCCCCTTGCGCCAGGATTTCGAGCAACTCCAGCCGCTTGGGGCTGGACACGGCGCGCCCGATGCGGGCGACCTGCTCGTAGAGGTGATTCTTGAGTTCGCGTGGATTCATACAAATAGTCTAACGATCTTTAGAACGTTTGGTGTTCGGATGATCCCGAGCAGGCAGTTCGCGGTTTACACAGAGCGCAGTCGGGGCCGAGTCGCGCTCACAGCACCACCTTGACCAGCGGATGCGAAGTCAGCGCGAGGTACAGCGCGTCGAGCTGGGCGCGGCTGGTGGCGCGGATGGTGCAGGTGCAGCTCAGGTAGTTGCGCCCGCTGGAGGGGCGCAGTTCCATGCTGGCGGGGTCGAAATCGGGCGCGTGCTGCAGCACCACTTCGGCAATGGCATTGGCAAAGCCGTCGACATTGGCGCCCATGATCTTGATCGGGAAGTCGCTCGGGTAGTCGATCAGGCTTTGCTCTGGCGGGATGGGGGGCAGGGAGTTCATGGCGTGCAAGACGGAATGCGGAATGCGGTCAAGCGATTATCCGGGTTCGTCCCCTGGGCCGTGTAAGACCGCCGCTTTAACATCACTGCATTCGAATGCGCGCATGCCGCGGTGCGCGCCAAAACAGACGCCTCTCCCTGCTGTCCATCATGCCCTTTGCGCACCAGACCGAGATGGCCGCGCTGCGCGCGCAGCTCGGCAACGACATCGTCGGCCAGACCGCCTTGCTCGACCGGCTGGTCGTCGGCCTGCTCACTGGCGGGCATCTGCTGCTCGAAGGTCTGCCGGGTCTGGCCAAAACCACGGCGGTCAAGGCGCTGGCCAGTCGCGTGCATGCCAGCTTCCAGCGGGTGCAGTTCACCCCCGATCTGCTGCCCGGCGACCTCACCGGCACCGAGGTGTTCAACCCGGCCGATGGCAGTGTGCGCTTTGTGCGCGGCCCGCTGTTTCACGACATCGTGCTGGCCGACGAGATCAACCGCGCCCCGGCCAAGGTGCAGTCGGCGCTGCTCGAGGCGATGCAGGAGCGGCAGGTCACCGTCGGCGGCGTCACACACGCGCTGCCGCCGCTGTTCCTGGTGCTGGCGACACAAAATCCGCTCGAACAAGCCGGCACCTACCCGCTGCCCGAGGCGCAGCTCGACCGCTTTTTGCTGCATGTACGGCTGGACTATCCCACAGCCGACGAGGAACTGCGCATCCTGCAGCTGCATCTGCAGTCCGGCGAAGCGTCGCGCGCCGGCGCGCCGCCGCAGCTTGCGCCGGCGATCGACCCGAGCGCGGTGCTGGCCGCGCGGCAGGAAGTGCTGCAGGTGCATGTGGCCGAGAGTCTGCAGCGCGCCATCGTCGAACTGGTGCGCGCCACGCGCACACCGCAGCAGCGCGTGCCGCGCCTAGCGGGCACGGTGGCGGCCGGGGCCTCGCCGCGGGCGGTGCTGGCGCTGGCGCATGCGGCGCGGGCGCTGGCGTACCTGCGCGGGCGCGACTTCGTGCTGCCCGACGATGTGATCGCGCTCGTGCCCGACGTGCTGCGGCATCGCATCGTGCTGTCGCTCGACGCCGCCTTGCAGGAGATCGATGCCGATGCGCTGATCGCCGAGCTGCTGGCGGCAACCATCTGGCCTTGAGCGCGGGGGCGGGCGTGGCACTGCCGTCGTTTGCCCTGCGACTCGGGCTGCCGCTGCCGGCGGCGGGCGAGGCGCCGCGACCGCTGCTGCGCGCGCAGGAGGCGCGCGCGCTGCTCGCCCTGGCGCGCGGGCGGCGCGTCACGCCGCAGGCGCAGCCGGTCGGCCTGCGCGCTGCTGGCGACCAAACCGCAGTTTGGCGTGGCCGTGGCTTGGACTATCAGGAAAGCCGCGTTTATCAAGCCGGGGACGATTTGCGCGATCTGCACTGGCGGCTGCTGGCGCGCACCGGCAAGCCCTTCATCAAGCTGTACCGCGACGAGCACGCTGCGTCCTGGCATGCATTGCTCGACCTGCGCGCAGGCATGCGCTTTGGCACCCGGCTGCGCACCAAGGCCGAGCAGGCGGCGCGTGTGGTGCTGCTCGCTGGCGCGGCGCAGGCCCTGGCCGCCGATGGCGCAGCGGGGGCGATGGCGCTCACCCTGTGGCGCGAGTCGCTGCAGACGGTCGATCTCGGCCGCGGGCTGGCTGCGGTGCGGCGGCTGGCGATTGCGCTGCAGCACGAGCAGATCGCACCCGCCAGCGACCAGGCGCGCGACGCCGACCCCGCCGCATTCGCCGCCTGGGCGCAGCGGCTGGCGCGCCGCCTCCCGGAGGGCTCGCGCCTGCTGTTGGTCACCGACGGCGCCGGATGCGATGCGCCAGACATCGACGCCGCGCTATGGACGCTGCGCAGCCGCGCCGAGCTGCGCGTCGCGCTGGTGCAGGATCCGGTCGAGCGCGCACTGCCCGCAGGGCTGCCGCTGGCTGCGGTGCGGATGCACGATCTGGCGCAGCGGCGCGGCGGCATGCTGCAGGACGCGGCCTCGGCGCGGGAGGCGTTTGCGCAGCGTGCGCAGCAGCACCGCGCCGCGCTGCTTGCACGCTGGCGGGCGCGCGGGATTTGGCCGATCGACGCCGACGTCGGGCAGGACGAAGCAGCGCTGCTGCCGGCGCTCGGGCTGGGCTGAAGGCATGGACCGCATCGCCGCACTGGCCGACATCCTGCCGCCTGCTGCACCACCGCCGGCCCCGCCGCCGCCGTGGTGGGTAGAGCCTTCCGTGTGGCTTGCCGCCGCGCTGGTTGCCATCCTCGTGGGTTGGACCCTGCTGTGGCTGCGCCGCAGCAGGGGCTGGCGTGCGCTGCGTGCTGCGGCAAAGCAGGCGATGCAGCCGGCGGGCGGGACGGCGCCCGCTGCCGCCAGGCTTGCCGCATGCCTGCGCGCGCTGCTGCCCGAGACGGACTGGCCGCTTGAACTGCGCGCGCGGCTGGATGCGTTGCGGTTTGCACCGCTGACCGAGGCGCAGGCGCGGGTGCAGTTGCAGCAGCTCGCCACCGAGCTTGCCGCGGCCAGCGCGCAGGCGGCGCGCGCGGCGTGGTGGCGGCCGGTGCGCGCCACGGTGGTGTTGTGCACGGCGCGGCCCGCGGGTGCACAGCCAACCTGCCCGCAGCGAGCACAGGCATGAGTGTGCTGGCCGAACTCGGCACCGTCGCGTCCAACTTGCACTGGGCGCAGCCGCTGGCGCTGCTTGCGCTGCCGTTGGCCTTGCTGCCGCTGCGCGCGGCCTGGCGTGGCGGCTGCGCGCCGGCAGCACCCGGCGTCGCGCTGCTGCACCCGGATCTGCACGGCCTGCTGCACGACCCGCCGCCGCGCCGCGCACCACGTCTGCCCGCGCTGCTGCGTGCCGGCGCGGTTGCGGCGTGCATCGTTGCACTGGCGCAACCCGAGCGGCTCGGCGCGTGGATCGCACCGGCCCCGCTCGGCCGCGACATCGTCGTGCTGCTCGACACCTCGCTGACGATGAGCCTGCACGATTCCCTCTGGGATGGCAAGCCGGCGAGCCGCCTGGCCGTGGCGCAGCGGGTGCTGGCCGATTTCGCCCGCGCGCGCCGTGGCGACCGCTTTGCGCTGATCGCATTCGGCAGCCACGCCGCCACACTCTTGCCGCCGACCTTCGACGCCCGCCTGGTCGGCAGTATGGCTGCGCTGTCGAGCGTTGGCCAGCTCGGCCAGGACACGGCGCTGGGCGACGCGATCGCGCTGGCGCTGCGGCAGGTGCAGCCGCGTAGCGGCCTGCGGCCGATCCTCATCCTCTACTCCGACGGCGGCAACAGCAACGTCGGCCGCATCAGCCCGGCCGAGGCGGTGGCGCTGGCGCGGCATCTGGGCGTCAGGATCTACTGCGTCGAGGTCGGCGGCACTCCCGACCCCGGCCAGCCCTATACCGTGCCGGCCTATGCCGGGCCACAGCCCGACATGCGGCTGATCGCGCAGGCCACCGGCGGCAGGTTCTACTTTGCCGCAAGCACGGGCGCGCAGCAGGCCGCGGTACGCGACATCGGCGCGCTCAACCCTCGGCTGCATCCGCCGCCACAGCGTCGCGCGACGCAGCCGCTGTATCTCGGGCCGCTGCTGCTTGGCGCGGCGCTGTGGCTGCTCGCCGAACTGATCGCGCTCGGCGGCGGCAGGACAGTCCCGCGCCGGCGGGAGGACGCGGCATGAGCGACTGGCTGCCGTGGTCGCAACCTTGGGACTGGGCGCGGCCCTGGGCGTTTGCGCTGCTGCTCGTGCCGATCGCGCTTGCACTGTGGCGGCGCGTGCAGGCGCGGCGGCAACGCACGCTCGCGCTCGCCTATGCGGATGCCGATCTGCTGCGCTACGCCGCGCGCGTGATGCCGGCCGCGGCGCGCTGGCGTGCGTTTGCCTTCGATGCGCTGCTGTGGTTGCTGCTTTCCTGCGCCGCTGCCGGGCCGCGGCAGGCGATCGAGGTCGATGCCGCCGGCACGCCCGGCGCGGATCGCGCCTCGCTCATGGTGCTGCTCGATGCGGGCGTGCGCGCCGCGCAGCCGCAGGCCGGGCCGAGTGCACTCGAACAGGGCCGGCTGCTGCTCGACACGTTGTGGCCTGGGCTGCACGGCGCGCGCCTCGGGCTGATCGCCTTCGGGGCGCAGCGCGAGGGCGCGCCGCTGCAGCTCGTGCAACTGCTGCCGCCAACCGATGACGCGGCGATATTCCGCCATTTCGCTGCGCTCGCGCAGCCGGGGTTGTTCGGCGGCGAAGGCCCAGGCGCGTCGCTCGCCGCACTGCTCCAGCTTGCGCAGCAGCGGCTTGGCGAGCAGGGCCAGGGTGCACGCGCGCTACTGTTGCTCGCTGCCGGCGACACGCCGCCGCTTGCCGCACCGCAGGCGCTGGCGCTGGGGCAGGCGCTGCACGCAGCGCAGCAGCCGCTGTTCGTGCTCGCGCTGCCCGGGCTGGACGCCGACCGCGCCGAGGCGCTACGCGCCCTCGCCGAGGCCAGCGGCGGGGCGATGCGCACGGCACCGCCGGTGCAGACCGGCCGCCGCGTCTGGGACGGCATCGAAACACGGCTGGCGCAGCTTGCCGCTGCCTCGCCCAAGCGCGGGCCGCAGACGCAGTGGCGCGAGCTGTTCGGCCTGTTCCTCGTGCCTGCGCTGCTGCTGATGCTTGCGCGCGCCACGCTTGGCTGCGCGCCGCGCGCGGCGGCCCCGGTGCTGGTCTTGGCGCTGCTCGGCACGCTGGCCGCACCGCAGCCCGTGCACGCCGCGCAGTCCACGCCGCAGGCGGCCTGGGCGGCCTGGCAAGCCGGCGATTTCGCCCGCGCGCAGGCGCTTTACGCCGCCCTGCCCGGTTTCGATGCGCGCATCGGCGAAGGCGACGCCGCGTACCGCCGCGGCGCGTACGCGCAGGCGGCACAGGCGTTCGAGCGCGCGCTGCTGCTTGCCGACACGCCGGCGCAGCGCTTCATCGCGTTTTACAACCTCGGCGATGCGCTGATGCACCTGCCGGGCAAGACGCGCGAGGCGGTGCAGGCCTTCGATGCGGCGCGACGCATTCGCCCTGACGACGCCCGCGCGCTGCGCAACGCCCGCCTGGCACGGCGGCAGGACGAGATCGAACACCCGAGCGCGGCGCTGACCGGTATCGCCAAACGCGCCCCGGTGATCCATCGCTCGCGCTTCGGCCAGCAGACTTCGGACACTCCGTCACAACTGCGGCGCAAGCCGCCGCCCGAAGGTTCCGCCCCGCTGCACGCCGAGGCGAGGCTGCCGGGGCAGGGAGGGCTCGCGCCGAGCGCGCTGCCGCAAGGTGCATCCACCGCCTGGCTGCCGCCCGCGCTCGACTGGGACGCGGCGGAAAAGCGCGTGCAACTGCTGCAAGACGCCAGCAATCTGTTGTGGCAGCGCCGCGCCGAGATCGACACGCGCGCCGCCCGCGACGCCGCCGCCGGAGTGCAGAGATGATGGCGGCAACATGGCATCGCCTTGGCTGCGCCAGCGCACTCGGCTCGTGGCTGCTTGCCGCGCCGGTCTGGGCGCAAAGCCTGCAGTGCGCGCTCGCACCCACGCCTGCGGTGCTCGGCCACCCGCTCGCATGGACCATCACCGCGCGCGACGCCGTGCAGCCGCTGCCCGCGTTCACCGCGGCGCAGTTCGCCCCGGACTGGCTGCTGCAGGGCCAGCAGGGTGCAAGCGGCAGCGACGCGCGCGGGCATCGCGAGCAGACGCTGCGCCTGGAACTCGTCCCGCTGCGCGCCGGGGCGCTGCATCTGCCGGAAGTACGGCTCGGCGCCCGGCTCTGTCCGGCGCAAACGGTGCAAGCGGCTGCCGCCCCACCCGGCGAGGCGCCGCTGCAGTGGCGAACCCGGCTCGACCCGGCGCAGCCGCTGCGCTTGCAGCCGGTGCGCATCGAGCTGCAGGTGGCAGGTGGCGGCAATCTGGTGTGGGAGCCGCCGCAGGCACATAGCGCGCAGGCGCTGCTCGAGCCGCTGCCGGGCGACACGCGCCGCGAGACCCTCGATGGCACGCCGCAACTCGTGCAGGTGTTCGCCTGGCGCGCGCTGCCGCTGCAGGCTGGCGAGATGACGGTGGACTTTGGCCTCGTGCGCGCGCATGCCTTCGGCGCGCTGCGGGTGTATGCGCCGCCCAAGCTGGCGTTCACGGTCGCGCCGCTGCCGCAGTGGTGGCCGGCGTGGGGGTTGGTCGGTCGGCCCGAGGTGCAGATCGTGCAGGCGCCGCAGCGCCTGGTGCTCGGGCAAACCGGGGTGTGGCGGCTGCGCCTGCGCGCTGCCGGACTCGACCGCGCGCAACTGCAGCAGTTGGTGCAGCGCTGGCGTGAGCGGCTGCAGGCGCACGTGCCGATCGCCGCGGTCGAGCTGCGCCGTGGCGAGCCGGCCGACACCGTTGCGCCGGTGTGGGACGTGGCACTGTTCTTTCAGCCCAGGCATGGCAGCCTGCTGCAGCCGCCGCGGCTGCGGCTCGACTATCTCGACCCGCAGCAGCTGCTGCCGGCGGCGCTGTGGCTGCGGCTGCCCGCGGTCGAGGTGGACGACCCGCGGCCCAAACGGATCGCGATCGCCACCGGCAGCGCGCTCGCGCTGCTTGCGCTGCTGGCTGCGCTGCGCGCGCTCGTTCTCTGCCTGCAACGCAGGCGGCGGCTTGCGCACGGGCTCGCTGCGCTGCAGGCGGCCACCAGCGCCGACGCGCTGCGCCGCGCCTGGCTGGCGCTGCCGGTGGGCGCGCCGCAGCCGACGCTTGCCGCCTGGACTGCCGCGCACGCGCCGGACGATCCCGCGCTGCACGCCGCAGCACTGGCGTTGCAGGCGCAACTCTACGGCAGCGGGAAGGCGCCGTCCGCGCGGGTCGACCCGGTGCCGCTTGCGCAGGCGCTGCGCGCCCGCTTCACGCGCTGCGGCCGACTACGGCGGCTCCTCCCTCACCGCGCAAGCGAGGCTGGGAGGGGGTGAGCCGCTGCGCGATCGTCCCTTCGCGCTGTCAAGGCTTGCGCGAGATCGAGGTGACGGTGTCGTAGCCGTCGATTTTTTCCGCGCTGAACAGCACGGTGTCGCCGGGTTTGAGGCCGTCGAGCATCGCCTTGTCCTTGACGCGGTAGATCATGGTCATCGCCGGCATGTCTGGGGTGGCGCCGTGGCGCAGCGTGATCTTGCCCTGCGCGGCGTCGATCTTGCGCACCAGCCCTTCGGCCTGGTGCGCACCGGCGGACGTATGGCCATCGCTTTGCATCATCTGCATGTGCTGCGCCATGCCTTCGGGCGTGGAATGGTCGTGATCGGCGTGGCTGCCTGCGGCGCGGACGGGGCTGGCAAGCGCTGCGGCAAGCAGCAGCGCGCACAGGCTGATCAGCGGTTTGGTTGAGGTGTTCATCGTGTGCTCCTTCGCTCGTGGTGAAAAAACGGGTCAATGCGCGTGATCGTGTCCGGGCTTGCGCACCTGCAGCGTCTGGCCGCTCGCGGCCTGTGGTTCGCTCGGGTCGCTCGCCGCCGGCGGCAGGCCGGCGCTCACGGCATGCGCCTGCGTGCCGGGCGGCATGCGGTACCAGCCGGGGTCGGCGTAGTCGCCGCGGGCAAGGTCGTCGCGCACTTTGAAGATGGTGAACATGCCGCCCATCTCGATCGGGCCGTAGGGGCCGCGGCCGGTCATCATCGGCAGGGTGTTGTCGGGCAGCGGCATTTCCATGTCGCCCATCTCGGCCATGCCCTTGCTGCCCATGGCCATGTAGTCGGGAAGCAGCTTTTGCAGCGCCGGGGTGAGGTCGTCCTGCGGCACGCCGATCATCGTCGGCACGCTGTGCCCCATCGCGTTCATGGTGTGGTGCGATTTGTGGCAATGGAAGGCCCAGTCGCCGGGGTTGTCGGCGATGAACTCGATCGCGCGCATCTGTCCCACGGCAATGTCTACGGTCACCTCGGGCCAGCGCGCGCTCTTGGGCACCCAGCCGCCGTCGGTACCAGCGACCTCGAACACATGCCCGTGCAGGTGGATCGGATGGTTGGTCATGGTGAGATTGCCCATGCGGATGCGCACCCGCTCGCCGGTGCGTGCCACCAGCGGGGCAATGCCGGGGTAGGCGCGGCTGTTCCAGGTCCACAGATTGAAGTCGAGCATGGTGTTGACCCGCGGCACGCTCGCGCCGGGGTCGATGTCGTAGGCGTTGATCAAGAACGCATAGTCGCGATCGACCGCCATCTGCCGTGGGTTTTTCGGGTGGACGATGAACAGGCCCATCATCCCCATCGCCATCTGCACCATTTCATCCGCGTGCGGGTGGTACATGAAGGTGCCGCTTTGGCGCAGCTCGAACTCGTAGACGAAGGTCTGCCCAGGCTTGATCTGCGGCTGGGTGAGTCCGCCGAGCCCGTCCATGCCGTTGGGCAGGACGATGCCGTGCCAGTGGACGGTGGTGTGCTCGGGCAGCTTGTTGGTGACGAACAGGCGCACGCGGTCGCCCTCGACCGCCTCGATCGTCGGCCCGGGGCTCGAGCCGTTATAGCCCCAGAGTCTGGCGGTCATGCCGGGGGCGATTTCGCGCAGCACCGGCTCGGCGACGAGGTGAAACTCCTTCACCCCATCCTTCATGCGAAACGGCAGGCTCCAGCCGTTGAGCGTGACCACTGGGTTGTACGGGCGCCCGGCAGTGGGGTGCAAGGGAGCTGCGGTGTCGGCGCTGCTGCGGCTTTGCGGCTCGGGCGCGGCAGCCAGCGCCGGGCGGCTGGCGGCGCTGGCGGCAAGCAGCGCTGCCGCGCCGAGGAAACGACGTCGGGTGTTCATTTGGCAATCCTTGGAGAGATGGGAAATCAATGGCCGGCGGCGGCCGGGGCGACTGCGGCGGCCTCGGGCGCGGGCAGCGCATCGGCATCGACGCCGAGCTGCGCGGCCTGCCAGACGGCGTCGCTGAGCCAGTAGTCGCGCTGCGCGGCGATCGCCGCGCGCACCGCCTGGACTTGGGTCTGCGCCGCGGCGACGAGCTGGAAGGTGCCGATCAGCATGCCGTTGTAGCGAAGCTGGCTTTCGTCGAGCACGGTCTGCGCCAGCGGCACGACCTGCTCGCCGAGCAGCCGTGCCTGCTCCCAGGCGCTGCGGCGCTGCGCGTCGGCAGCGCGCAGCTGCGAGGCGGCGTTGCGCGCCACGGCCACGGCGCGCTCGCGTGCGGCGAGCGCCGCATTCGCCGCCGCGCTGCGGCGCGCATCGCCCAGGTCGAACACGGGCAGCGACAGGCTGAGCTCGGCGCCGTTTTGCGCCGCGGCATCGCTGAAGGTCTTGCGCACCCCGCCGAGCTCGACATGCTCGACCACGCTGCGCGCGCGCACCAAGCCCGCTACCTGCGCTGCGGCGATGGCCTCGGCCCGGGCGAGCTGCACGTCGAGCCGCGCGTCGAGCGCGCTTTGCAGCGGCGCGGCACTGGCGGGCAGGGTCTTGGGCAGCGGCGGTAGCTGTTTGGGCAGTGTCAGACGCCCGGCTTGCTCGGGCGAGAGGCCGAGCGCGCGCACCAGCGCCTCGCGCGTCTGCTGCGCGGCAAGCTCGGCGCGCTCGAGCCGCAGTCGGGTGTCCGCGGCGAATAGCGCCTGCTGCGCCGCGTCGAGCTTGGTGAAGTTACCGGCCTGCTGCATCCGCGCAGCCAGCGTCGCGGTCGCCTGCGCGGCGTCGTGTGCATCGCGCTCGTACGCGGCGGTCTGCTGCGCGGCGACCGCGCGCACCCACGCCAGCCGCGCCTGTGTGGCGGTCTGCAGCACAGCGCGCGCCAGTTGCAGACGGATCTGCTGCTGCCGCGCCGCGTCGGCGCGTGCGCGCGCAGGTTGCGTGAGCAGGTCGAGCAGGCCGAGGCTCAGCGTGCGCGTGATCTCGACCCCGCCGCCGCCGATCAGCAGGCGCTCGAAGGCAAACTGTGGATTGGATAGACGCGCGCTCTGCGTCGAGGCGGCGGAGTCGGCCTGCGCCTGCGCCAGCAGCGCCTGCAGCGCTGGGCTGCCGAGCAGCGCGACGCGCACTGCATCGTCCACGCCGAGCGGCCCGGCCAGCAGCGCGTCGATGCGCGCCTGCGCCTGCGCGCGCTCGGCCTCATCGCGCGCAAGCTGCAGCGCAACGCCGGTGTGGGGTTCGGTCAGATGATTGGCGGCCTGCAGCGACTGCCGGGTCTGCAGTGGCGCGCATGCCGCCAGCAGGGCACAGGTTGCCAACACACCCAGCCGCAGTGCTGGCGGGCGTGCAAGAGGGTTGTTGAACATCGGAGGACACCTCATTCGAGCCGCGACCACGCGCGGCAAAGCGAGATACAGCACCGCCGGTTGGCGGCGCTGCGACCTGGGATCGAACGCGGGTCAGGCTCTGGGTGGGCGCTGCAGGGTGCGCGGGTCGGCGCTGTGCCAGGGGGTGTCTGCCGCCTGCGGGCAGGGGTGTTGTACCGCGCTGGCCAGCAGCAGGCGCACGCCCGGAGGCTGGCCGACGGCCAGATGGCAGATCACGCAGTGCTGGTGATCGTGCGCGGAACAGTCGCCGCCGGCCGGGTCGTGGCAGGCGGTGTGCCCGATGTCCATCGCGTCCATGCCGGCCGGTGCAGCGGCATGCGCGTGCTGCTGCACCTCTGCTGCAGTGACGCCGGCCGTGCAGTCACTCACGGCCATACCCACCTGCGCCCAGCCACGCAGCGGCAGCAGGGCAAGCAGCAGAATGAGGACAGGACGCAGAACGTGAGACATTGACGCAAGTCTAACCTTGGATTCAGATTCCAGTGGCATCATGCACTGACAGACCTGCTCTGCGTGCGAAAAATCGCGCGACATCGGCGGGTCGTGCTGTGGGTTGCGGAACTTTTTGGCTTTAGCACTCTCCACCCGAGAGTGCTAAAATTGACCATGATTCAAGAAAGGAATTCAACCATGACCCAAACACCGTCCGCCGCGTTTGCCCTGCGCCCGGCTGAGGTCGATGGCGCATTTCCGCTCACCCTGCCCAGCCTGGGCAATCTCGATGCCTACATCAGCGCAGTCAACCGTCTGCCCATGCTCAGTGCCGAAGAGGAGACGCGCCTGGCGCGCCGCTGGCGCGAGCAGGGCGACAAGGAAGCGGCTGCCAAGCTGGTGCTGTCGCATCTGCGTCTAGTGGTGTCCACCGCGCGGCAATACCTGGGCTATGGCCTGCCGCATGCCGACCTCATTCAAGAGGGCAATATCGGCCTGATGAAAGCGGTCAAGCGCTTCGATCCCGCGCACGGCGTGCGGCTGGTGAGCTACGCCCTGCACTGGATCAAGGCCGAAATCCACGAATACATTCTGCGCAACTGGCGACTGGTCAAGGTGGCGACCACCAAGGCGCAGCGCAAGCTGTTCTTCAACCTGCGCTCGATGAAAACCGCCAGCGGCGGCATGAACGACGCGCAGATCGACGACATGGCGCGGCAGCTGGCGGTCAAGCGTGAGGATGTGATCGAAATGGAAAGCCGCATGGGCGGCGCCGACATCGCGCTCGATCCAACGGTCGAAGACGGCGAGGAGAACTTCGCGCCGATCGCCTATCTGGCCGACACCACCCAGGAGCCGATGGCCGTGCTCGAGGCGCGCAGCCGCGACCGGCTGCAAGTCGAGGGCCTGGAGGCTGCGCTCGACCAGCTCGACCCGCGCAGCCGGGCCATCGTCGAGCAGCGCTGGCTCAACGTGGCCGACGACGGCAGCGGGGGCAAGACGCTGCACGACCTCGCGGCGGAGTACGGCGTGTCGGCCGAACGCATCCGCCAGATCGAGGCAGCGGCAATGAAAAAGATGCGCAAGTCGCTTGCGGCATACGCCTGATGTCCGCGGAACCCCTGCGGCGCGCAGCCCGTCTCGCGACGGGCTTTTTTGTGTCCGGGTGAATCGTCGCTCGGGCGGACGGCGGTTGCCTCAGGCATGCCAGCCGCGCACAGCGCGGCGTAGCGCGGCCCAACGCGCCTTGCGCTGGTGTGGGTTGCAGTCTGCCGCGTAGCGCCAGCGTTCGAGCTGCAGCAACAGCGCAATCGCGGTTTGCACCGACTGCGGCGGCAACCCGCTCGTATCCGGGCGCAGGCTCTGCAGACGGCGCGCCAGGGTGCGCGGCGCGGTGGAGGCGGCGCTGTCGATTCCCGCTTGCTCCAGCTTGCGCCGCAGCAGGGCGTAGGTCTGCGTCCAGGGGTCGGTTTTGCGGCGTTCCAGTGCCAGCAGCGCACCAAGCACCGCAGTGGCCACTAGCAGCGCGGCAATCGCCAGTGCGGCCAGGGTCGCCATGTCGGGCTGCTGCAGACCCAGCTTGCGCAGCAGATCCTGCTGGCGGTTGCTGCCGTAGTTCAGCACCCATTGGTTCCAGGCGTTGTTCAGCGCGTCCCAGCGGTTGCGCAGTTGCAGCAGCAAGGCGCTGTCGCGCGGGCCGAGTGCGGCCACACCGAGCAGCGGTTCGCGCCCGGCCAGGGTGGCGCCGCTGCGGTCGATGCGCGCCGGGTCCACCGCGGCGGTGGGATCGGCGCGCACCCAGCCGCGCTCCGGCAGCCAGTATTCGGCCCAGGCGTGGGCATCGCTTTGGCGCACCACCCAGGTGCCGTCGACCGGGTTGTAGCGCCCGCCCTGATAGCCGGTGACGATGCGCGCCGGAATGCCGGCTGCACGCATCACCACGACAAAGGCCTGGGCGTAGTGCTCGCAAAACCCCGCGCGGCGGTCGAACAGAAACTGGTCCACGCCGTCGCGCTTGCCGTAGGTGCCGGGGTTGAGGGTGTAGCGAAACGGCTGGTTGCGGAACATGGACAGCAGCGCCTGCGCGACGAAACTGCCATCCTGCCCGGCCGCGCGGGCTTGCGCGGCGAGCTCGCGCCCGAGCGCGACACTGCGCGGGTCGAATCCGGCAGGCAGCGCCTCGTCCGCGCGCAGCGCCGCAGTGAACCGCTGCGGGCCGTAGCGGAACTGCGGGGACGACTCGACGCTGTAGCGTGTCAGATGGTCGAGCGGCCGGCTGGTGACCAGTTGTAGATCGGGCAGCCATTGCACGGTGTGGCCCTCGATCTTCGGTGCAGCCAGCGGGGCGTCGAGGGCGAAGACGAAGGGTTGCTGCGTCGGCTGCAGGGTGATGGTGTAGCGCACCGGCTGGCCGCTGAACTGCAGGTTGGCCGGCGGTGTGAGGGTGGCGCGGTTGCGCTGGTTCGGGTCGGGCAACCACACGCCGTTGTCGAAGCGTGAAAGCACCGGCCCGCGCCAGTACAGCAGCCGGTCGGGCGGACGCGGGCCGTCGAACACCACGCGGAACGCCACCGAATCATCGCGCGCGAGTTCGGCGATCTGTCCCGGAGACATGCTGGCCGACAGACCGGTGATCGCCTGCGCGCTGCTTTGCGGCAGCGCCCACAGCGGCGCGGAAAAGCGCGGGAACACCATGAACAGCGCAATCATCGCCGGGGTGCCCAGCGCCATCATCTTCAGCGCGGCCATCAAGGGCTGGCGCAGTGGCGGGCGCCCGGCAGGCAGGTTGGCGTTGACCAGCGCGGCGAGCATCCCCCAGGTCGCCAGCACCATGACCAGCGCGGTGCCGAGCGATTGCGAGAACAGAAAATTGGCAGCGATGGTGAAAAAGCCGAGAAAGAACAGCACATGCGCATCACGCCGCGAGCGCATTTCCAGCGACTTCAGGCCCAGCAGCACGCACAGCAGCGCCACCCCGGCGTCGCGCCCGAGCACAGTGTGAAACTCCCACAGCGTGAGCGCGGCTGATAGGAACAGAATCAGCGCCAACACCCAGCGCCGAGGCAGCGACGCGCCGCGCCAGGCCAGCACCGCGCGCCACGCCAGCAGCGCAACCACCAGTGCGCTGGTCCACAGCGGCAGATGCAGGAACAGCGGGAACACCAAAAGCAGCGACACCGCGAGCAGAAAAAGTGTGTCGCGCGCGTCGCGCGGCAGTGCGTCGATGCGCTGGCCCAGTCGGGCCAGTAGCGCGCTGCGTGGCGGGAATGACGTGTTCATGTTCGGCCGCCCGCGCGCAGGGGGCCGGGGTGCAGCGCCAGCAGCCGCAGGCAGCGCTGGCGGTGCGCCGCACCGGTGGCCGGGGCGATGCGCTGATTGCCTAGCATCAGGCCATACGGCAGTCCGGCGCGGTCGGCGGCCAATACCCAGGCGCACAGCCGCGACAGCCGCGCCTCGGTGTCGAGGGTCGCGGGCAGGGCGGCGAAGTCCAGCCACAGCTCGGCCTGCGCCTG
Source organism: Thiomonas sp. (assembly GCA_049976465.1). Lineage (GTDB taxonomy): Bacteria > Pseudomonadota > Gammaproteobacteria > Burkholderiales > Burkholderiaceae_C > Thiomonas. Next base: position 18,621 of record JBMFIE010000023.1, read on the forward strand.
CGGCTGTGCGGTGTCGCGGCTGACCAGTTCATCGCTGCGGGCAAATTTTTTCCACAGTACATGGCGTGGCGAATCGCCGTGGCGGTAGGGGCGCACGCCGTCGGTCTCGCTGCCGCCGCGCGCCAGTGCCGGACCGCTGCCGGGGGTGGGGCGGGCGGGCGGCAATGGCGGTGCAGGGTGTTCCACTGCCGGCAGCACCAGCAGCTCGCCCTGCGGTCGCCAGCGGCTCCACGCAGTCCACACGCCCAGCGGATAGTTGCTTTCGATGGTGAGCAAGGGCCAGGGCAGCAGGCCGCGCTGCGGCGGCGTCCAGCTCAGCGTCACCGGGGTGTCGTCGTTGCGTGGGCAGTCGGTGTAAAGCCAGGGAGAGGGCAGGACGGTGGCCTTGGCGCGCCTGCTTCGCGCGGTGTCGGGCGTGGGCGAACGCAGCACCGCGCCATCGGGCCGCAGCGCCAGTCCCCAGCGATCGCGCGTGCCGCCTTGCAGCAGCAGACCCAGCCGTGCGCTCTGGCCCTGATGCACCAAACCTTCGGGCGGCCTTGCCGTGAGCTGCAGGCCGCGCAGATTGTTGTGGGTGACATGCATGGCCATCATGCCGCTGCCGGCGAGCAGGAAGGTCAGCAGATAGCCGAGGTTGAGCTGGTAGTTGATGCTCAGCACCAGCAGCACCAGCAGCAACACGCCAAAGAACCAGCCGACGCGGGTAGGCAGGATGTAGACATTGCGGTGCGTCAGCCGGGTGCTGGCGCCGGCGGGGTGGCGCGATGCGGCCCAGGCATCGAAGCGCCGCGACCAGGCGCTGCCGGCGCGCGCCGGCGCAGCAGCGGCCTGCCCGGGCAGGGTGGAATCGACGGAGGTGGACATGGCGGCGACGTGGCAGACCTACACCGGCACCTGCTGCAGCAGCGTCTGCACCGCTTGCAGCGAGGCCACGCGGTTGACCACCGGGCTGTCCAGGGTGCGCAGGCGGTGCCCGGCAACAGCGGGAAAGACCT
>JBMFIE010000024.1:0-19585 GCA_049976465.1 Thiomonas sp.
ACGATTGATTCCAAGGCATCCATCCGCGCTGACGGTCGGATGGTGGGTGCTTGCGTTCGTCTGGCTGTATCTCGCGTGGATTCCGGTGTCCATCTCCAGCCAGGCGGTGCTGGCCTGGGGTCTGGTCGGCGTGCTGCTCGTGCTGCGTCGGTTCGCCGGACGCGCGGCGTTGCTGCGCTTGTTGTTCCTCTGCCTGGCCGCGCTGGTGACCGCGCGGTACCTGATCTGGCGCGCCACCTCGACCCTGGGTTTCGATGACCCGCTGTCCTTGATCGCCGGGATGTTGCTGTTCGCCGCCGAGCTGTACGGCGTGACGGTCTACGGCCTGGGGTTGTTCATCAATATGTTGCCGCTGCGCCGTGCCTCGCTCCCGCTGCCGGCAGACCAGAGCACATGGCCCACGGTGGACGTATTCGTCCCCAGCTACAACGAAGACCCCGAGATCCTCGAAACCACGCTGCTGGCTGCGCTCAACATGCGCTATGCGCCGGGCAAGCTGCGCGTCTATCTGCTCGACGACGGCGGCACCGACCAAAAGCGCAACGACCCAGATCCACGCAAAGCCGCCGCCGCGCAGCAGCGCCACGACACCCTGCAGGCGCTTTGCGCGCGCATCGGAGCCCATTACCTCACGCGAGAGCGCAACGAACATGCGAAGGCGGGCAACATCAACTCGGCGCTGCAGAACACGCATGGGGATCTGGTGGTGATTTTCGATGCCGACCATGTTCCGACGGTGGATTTCCTGCAGCGCACGGTCGGCGCGTTCGTCGCCGATCCCAAGCTGTTCTTGGTGCAGACACCGCACTTTTTCATCAATCCCGATCCACTCGAGCACAACTGGAAAGTCTTCGGCCGCATCCCGAGTGAAAACGAGATGTTCTACAACGTGATCCAGCACGGCCTGGATTTCTGGGAGGCATCGTTTTTCTGCGGCTCGGCGGCGGTGCTGCGCCGCGCGGCTCTGATGGAGGTCGGCGGGGTTTCGGGCGACTCGATCACCGAAGATGCCGAAACCGCGCTGTCGCTGCATGCGCGCGGTTGGAAGAGCGCCTACATCAATCACCCGATGATTGCCGGACTGCAGCCGGAAACCTACTCCGGCTTCATCACCCAGCGGGTGCGTTGGGCGCAAGGCATGCTGCAAATCCTGCTGCTGAAAAATCCGCTGACCGTCAAAGGTCTGCATTGGTGGCAGCGGCTGGCGTATTTCAACAGCGCGTTTTTCTGGTTCTTCCCGTTCGCGCGGGTCGCCTTCATGCTCGCACCTTCGGCGTATCTGATTTTCGGGCTGCACATTTACAACGCCAATCTCGCGCAGTTTTTTGCCTATGCGCTGCCGCACGTGGTCGCCGCGGTGCTCGCCTCTGACTATCTGTTTGGCAGGGTGCGCTGGGCGTTCGTCTCTGAGCTATATGAGCTGACCCAGTCGCTGTATGCGCTGTCGGGCCTGATCCGTGTGCTGCGCAGCCCACGCTCGCCGAGCTTTCTGGTCACGCCCAAGGGCGAGCAGCGCGATGAGGAATTCATCTCTGAACTGGCCACGCCGTTTTACTGGCTTTTGCTGCTCGGCCTGGTGTCGATGGGGTTTGGTGTGTGGCGATGGTTTTCCGATCCATCCACCCGTGACACCACCCTGATCACCATGGCCTGGGAGTTATTCAACCTCGTGCTACTGTCTGGCGTGATGGGCGTACTGCTCGAACGCCGCCAGCGCCGCAGTGCGCCGCGCATGCCCATCCAGACCGAGGCCGTGATCATCGATCCGCAGGGCCGGCGCACCGCCGCGCGTTTTGCCGATCTGTCGGCAACCGGCTGCCGGCTCGCGCTGTCCAGCCCCGATCTGCTTCCGCCTCACGCTGCCCTGATGCTGGAGGTGTTCATCCCGGCGCTCAGGCGCCAGGCACGGCTGCATCTGCGTCTGGCGTGGCAGCGCGGGAAAAACATCGGGGCGGCCTTCGAGCCGGCCGACCTGGACGAAAAACGCCTCGTGGTTGCGCTGGCCTACGGCGACAGCGAGCGGTGGGTGGCATTCCGTCGCCACCGGGAGGCAATGGCGCGCAGTATTCCATCGGCAGCCTGGTTTTTGATCCGCCATGGAGCCACAGGCATGGTGCAGCACTTTCGCCAACTCAGTCTGGTGGCTTGGCATCAGGCCCTGCGCTGGGCGGCACAAGGCCTGAGCTTTCTGCGCCGCGCGCTCGTGCACCGCTGGCAGCTCACCCGGGCCTGGATCCTCGATCAACCCCTTTCCTGAATCCGACGCATGACCTGTCCGCGAAATCCCCGGCTCGGCCCCTGGTTTGCTGCTCTCATCCTGCTCGTCTTACTGGTCGGGGCCGCCGCGCCCGTCTGGGCAGGGAAAAAACCCCCGCTTGCCGCAGCGTCTGCGCCCGGCGTCCCGGCAGTTGGCGCGAGTGCGCCGGCGCAGGCGTCGCCTTTTGCCGCCAGCTTGCAGACTTTCATGCCCAAGCCTGCGCCGATCATGCTGCGCGGCGCCAGTGGGCAGGAAACGCTGTCGTTGCCGATCTCCCGCCGGGTCGACATCCGGCGCGCCACGCTGCACCTGTTCGCCAGCAGCTCGGTATCGCTGCTGGCCCCGCGTTCGCAGCTGCAAATCCGCCTCAATGGCCAGATCATCGCGCAGATCGCGCTCGATCCCAAACTGCCGCAGATCCAGGCGCAGATCAGCCTGCCGCTGCGTCTGCTCACCCCGGGGTACGACGAGCTGACCTTCGCCGTGGCACAGCATTACACCAACGAATGCGAAGACCCCAGTGCGCCCGAACTGTGGACACAGATCGACACCGCGCGATCCTGGATTGCGCTCGAAGGCCGGCTGCGCGATCTGCACCCCACCCTGGCGGAGTTGTCCGACGTGTTCGATCCCAAGCTGTGGGGGCAGCAGCGCCTGACCGTGCTGTCTCCTGCGGGACTCCAGCCCGATGTGCTGCGCTGGGGGGCCCTGGCCTCGCAGGCCGCCGCCCTGCGCCTGGGGTATGCACCGCTGCAGGTGCGCTTTGCGCAGGCCGGCCCGCCGTCAGCCGGCGATCCGGCGCAGCCAGTGCGCCTGGATCCCGCGCAGATCGCTGCGGGTGATGCGGCACTCGTGGGCACAGTGGCACAACTGCGCCCGTATCTTTCCGACGTGCTGGCGCACCGCATCGACGGACCGTTTCTCGCCATTGCTGCACTCGGCGCGGATTCCGGCCGGTACGTGCTGGTCGCCAGCGGCCAGACGCCGCAGCAGGTCGATCTGGCGTTGCGCGCGCTCAATCTGCTCGATTACCCCTACCCGGACAGCACATCCGCCATCGTGCGCAAGATCGAACTGCCCGCGCTGCCGAACGATCCCGGCCCGCGCATGGTCTATCCCAACCAGTCGGTGAGCTTCCAGCGGCTGGGCTTTCGCACCACAAGCTTTTCCGGGATGTACGGCGAGCAGACGCTCGAATTCACTCTGCCGCCCGATCTGTTCGCACCGGACAACACCATGGTGCATTTGAAGCTGCGGTTTGCCTACGGCGCCGGATTGCGCGAGGATTCGGTGCTCAACCTGTTTCTCAACGGCCGCTTCCAGAGCGCCATCGCGCTCAGCGCCAGGGACGGCGGATTCTTCCAGGACTACGACGTGGCCATCCCACTGACCTCGTTCAAACCCGGGCGCAATGCGCTGACTTTCCAAGCGGCGATGATGCCGCTCGTCACCGGGCGCTGCCTGGCGATCAACCTGGAGAACCTGCGGCTGACCCTGTTCGACGACTCGGTGCTGGAGCTGCCCAATGCCGCGCGGGTGGCCAGCCTGCCCGACCTGGATCTGCTGCAGCGCACCGGCTTTCCCTACACCCGCAGGCCCTACGGCGCGGGCAATGTGTTTGCCATCGCCAACGCCAACGCTGCAGATGCCGCTGCCGCGTGGATGCTCGCGGCCAAGCTCGCACAGGTGCAAAAACTCCCGCTGCTCGATGCGCATTGGCAGATCGGCTTCACCGGGCTTGCCGATCACGCCAACGCCATCGTCGTCGGCAAAGCCGCCGCGCTGCCCAAGGCAGTGACCGCTGTGTTGCCCTTGCGCCTGGGATCGGTCAGCATCGCGCCGTATCCGCTGGCCGCCGCTCCCAGCGGCCCGGGCGAGCTGGGCGCATTCGCCCGGCTCTGGCGCTGGCTGCAAAGCAAGTTCCAGATCAACACCGCGCCCGCTTTGCCGATCACCGCATGGGCCACGCAGCAGGGCATCGGACTGGGCACGCAGGCTGGGCTGATGCAGGCTGAACTGCCCGGACGTGCGCAAGGCACACTGACCGTGCTGACCGCGGCGCAAGACCAGACCCTGCTTGCGCAAACCGACGCGCTCATTGAGCCTGCCGTGTGGAGCCAGCTCGGCGGCGATCTGGTGCTCTGGCAGGGAACGACGCAAGTCGCAAAGCAAATGGTGGGCGCGCGTTACACGGTCGGTGAGCCCAAATTGAGCTCACGCCTGGGCTTTCTGCTGTCGACGCATCCCTGGTTCTGGGGGCTGTTCATCGGCATTCTCAGCTTGCTGCTGGCCGCCGTGACCCTGCGGCTGCTGATGCGTTTCTTGCACCGCCGCCACCCGCGCACCACTCCTGCGCAGGATGATCAACCGCCATTGGTCTGATGGCCACCCCGCACGACTCACCCATGCCAACCCGCCGTCACATCCTGCAAACCGTCGCTGCAGCAAGCGTGCTCGCCGAGCTCGCTCCCGCTGCATGGGCCGCGCCGCTGCTGCAGGGGGTTTATACCGCCTGGAAACAGGCCTTCGTCCAGCCGGACGGACGGGTCGTCGATCCGGGGCAGCAAAACGCGACGACATCCGAGGGACAAGGCTACGGCATGATTTTGGCCCTGGCTGCCGGTGATACCGCCGGGTTCGACGCCATGTGGGGCTGGACGCAAAAGCATCTGGCGATCCGGGATGATGCGCTGCTGGCCTGGCGCTGGATTCCCGGCCAGGGCGTGCCCGACAAAAACGACGCCGCAGACAGCGACCTGCTCATCGCTTGGGCGCTGGCACGCGCCAGCCTCAAGCGCCCTGATCTGGCCTCACCGGCGCGCGCCATCGCGCAGGCCATCCGCGCCAAACTCCTGCGCGACACCCCGTGGGGCACGGTGCTGCTACCTGCGGTGCAGGGTTTCGACACACCCAAGGGTCAGGTCATCAACCTGTCGTATTGGGTGTTCCCGGCGCTGCCCGATCTGGCGCGCATCGATCCCTCACCGCAGTGGGAAGCGCTGCGGACGAGCGGGCTCAAGCTCTTGTCGATCGCGCGCTTCGGACGCTGGGGTTTGCCGCCCGACTGGCTGCTGCTGGTCAACCCGCTGGTGCCCGATCCGACGCGGCCGCAGCGCTACGGCTATGAAGCGGTGCGCATTCCGCTCTACCTCGCCTGGGCGGGGCTGGCCACGCCCGCGCTGCTCGCACCGTTTCGCGCGTTCTGGGGCAGCTTTCATTGCGAAAACTATCTCCCGGCGTGGACCAACTTCAGCGACGACTCCATCGACTCGTTCGGCGCCAGCCCCGGCATGCGCGACATCCGCGACTGGGTCGAATCCGGGCGGGCGCCGCGTGTCGACTCCAAGTCGCTGGCGCAAGCGGGCTACTACTCGGCCACCCTGGCCGCGCTGGTCCAGGTGGCTGCGGTGCAAGCGGCAGCCGCCCGCCCGTGATGCGTGAGGAGAGGATGATGCAGATCGATGCGGCGGCCTGGCGGTTCACACGGTGTGCGCACCGTCAGCAGAGCGGGGCTGTGCTGTGCCTGGTGGCGATGCTGGCCTACGTGCTCGATGGTTCCGCCGCGGCCATGGCGCAGGTGGTGCATCTGCCGCAAAGCAACACCCGGATCGAACAAATGCCGCAAGGCGGCGTGCGCATTCCCGGGCTCCCCCTTCCGCCGCCTGGCAACAGCCGCGACACGGCGATCAAGCCGCAGGTCGGCACGCCCGCTGCTGCGCCTGCTCGCGAGCCGACCGCGCAGGGCGCGCGGCAAACACGGCGCGCGCCCCAGACCGGGGCACGCCCGGCTGCCATGCCTGACACCGCTGCGCCTTGGCCGCAGCTGCAGCTCAAGCTCGACACGCGGCTGCATCTGGCCAAGGCATCTGCACCACCTGCCGAGGCGATCGCGCCAGAAAACGCAGCAGCGCCGGCCGAACCCCACTGGTGGCCTGAGCTGCAGGCCGCGCTGACCGCCGATGAGCAGGAGCACCGCCAGGCGCCTTTGCTCGACCTGCTGGATGCGCACGCGCAGGTCATTGCCGAGCGTGCGGACGCGGCGCTGGCCACCCGCATCGGCTGGGCGCTCTACCGGGCCCAACGGTTCGCCGACGCAGCGCGCTGGTTCGATCTGGCGCTGACCAAGGACAACACGGCCCAGTCGGCGCGCCAAGGCCGGTTTTACGCCCTGCAGCAAGCGGGACAGCTACAGGCCGCCTTTGCCGCGGCGCAGGGAGATGCCGCTCTACAGGCCGCGCGCGCCGATGTGGCCGTGCAACTCGCGCTGCGTGCCCGGCAGCAGAATGATCCGCAGGCGGCCGTGTCATGGCTGCGCCAGGCCATCGCCCTGGGCAAGGACAGCGCCGATCTGCACACCCTCCTGGCCTGGAGCCTGCTGCAGGCCGGCGATGCCGCCGAGGCGGCAGATGTGTTTGCAAGGCTGTATCGCGACCACCCGCTCGACCACGATCTGGCGCAAGGGCTTTACCTCAGCCTGGAAAAAAGCCGGCAGACCGCGCGCCTGCAGACCCTTGCCGCGCAACCGGGTGCGCTCGCCGAACTGGTGCGACGGCAACGCGCCTTGCACTGGCGCGATCTGGGCCTGGCGCGCGATGCCGCCCAACTCGATCCCCACGCCGATCCGGCGCTGGACGGAGCGGCAGGCGCCAGCGTTGCCATCGGCGCCGCGGTGCGCGGCAAATCGGGCAGCGCCGGCACGAGTCAGCTGCTCTCACGCCAGGCTCCCGTGCTGCAACTGCGGTGGACCAACACCCTGGGCGCATGGGATGCGCAGATCGCAGCCGGGCAGCTCAGTGCGGGCGCCGCGCCACCTGCGACGTTGGTGGGCAGCACGCTGCCGGGATCTTTGGGATCGCCCGCAACCCAGCGTGTCGGCCTCAGTGGTTCCCTGCACTGGCGGTCGCTGGGCCCGGTGGGCTGGAGTGGGTCGATCGGCCTGACCCCCACGGGCGGCGCGGTCGCGCCGACCTGGACCGCAGACATCGGCTGGCGCGATCTCGGCACCGATCACGATTGGCGCATCGTCCTGCAGCGTCAGCCGGTCGACGATTCCGTGCTGTCGCTGACCGGCCTGCGCGACCCGGCAACTGGCGCGGCCTGGGGCCGCGTGATGCGCAGCGGCCTGTCTGCCGGGGGATACCAGACGCTCTGGCCGCAATGGAACGGCAGCGCGCAACTGCGCCTGGCCAGACTCAGCGGACAACACGTTGCCTCCAATAATGAAGTCTCGGCCAGCGTGGCGCTGACACGCGATTTTGCGCTGCCGGGCTTGCGGTTTTTGAGTGTGGGCCCGGCAGTGGCGTATCAGCATGACAGCCGCAATCTCTCCGGCTTCACCTGGAGCCAGGGGGGCTACTTCAGCCCGCAGCGCTACACCAGCGTCGCGCTGCAGGCAGTCTTTCAGACACAGGACGCAAAGCCCTGGGTGCTCGCCGGCCAGGTGCAGGCAGGCTGGCAGTCGGTGCAGCAAGACGCCACCGCCTGCTTCCCGCTGCCGCCGCCATTGCCCGCGCCCCCCTGTGCGCCAACAGCCGCAAGCCGCAGCAGCGGTCTGGGCAGCAGTACCGCGCTTCAGGGCATTGCGTTGCTCAGCCCGCATTGGGCTGTTGAAGGCAGCGCGCAGCTCCGCACCGGACCCGCCTATCAAGACCGGTCGGTGTATTTAGGGCTGCGCTACTTTTTCTCTGCGCGCCAGGCGCTTTACGGCAGCGACCTTCCCGCCGCAGCGAAATAAGGCAACACCGAATCAGTGCTTGTGCTGCCTGTCACCGGGCTGAGCGATGCGATGCCAAGCGAAGTACAAGCGAAGTACAAGGTGCACGCCAAGACCATTGGCGTTGCCATTGGCCAGCGAGGGCTGCAGCGCAGACCACCCGCACGACGGATGCGCAGCGCGCAACAAACTTGCTCGGTGTTGCCTGAAGGTCAGTTCACGCTACTTGCGTCTGGCACCGGCTTGCAGCACACGGGCTGCCAAGAGCAGGACAGCGGTGGCAAGGCCGAGCTTGAGCATCCCCGACAGCGCGGCACGTGCTGCACGCCGGCGCAGCAGGAAGGATGCGGTCGAGCCCAGCAGCGAGCCGAGGTAGGGATGACCACGGGTGAAGCGCAGCAGACCCAACGCAGCGCTCACGGGGTTGAATGCCCCCAGAGCCCCGAGTCCGGTGCTGGCCACGGCGCGGCTCAGCAACGCAGCGGGTCGCGCCTGGCTGCGGAACTGCTCGAACGCCTGGACGAACTCCACCCGCTCGACCGCCATGCGCGCCAGCAGAATCTGCTTGCGCACGGCGGCGGGCAGCGGCCTGGGCGGATCCGGCTTGTGCTCGGGCATGGCGGATCTCAGGAACGGGCGCGCCAGACGGCGCTGTCTTTGGCGAGCTCGGCGCGGGTGGCGGCAAAAGGCGGTGGCGCGTTGCGGATCGCAGCGCGCAGACGTACCACACAATAACCCGCCAATCCGGTGTAGAGCAGGGTCAGCGCACAAAGCGCCTGCCAGTGACCCAGTGGCCAGAACAGAATGACGAGCAGAGCAGTGAAGCCGCCGAGCGCCAGCAGACCGAAGAGTGCGGCGAGCAGGCCGAGCAACAGCAGTGCCTGCAGCCGCTGACGTTCCTCGCCGAGTTCGATCGCGGCGAGCTCGAGCCGGCTGCGCAGCAGGGTGCCGGCGCTGTGCAGCAGCCGCTGCCAGGCTGCCCCCAGCCCGTCGGGCTCGGTGCTCTGTGCCATCTGGCCGATCAGCGCGTGCGGTTGATCAGCAGCCCTGCGACAAAGCCGATCGCGGCGGCCATGCCGATGGCCCTCCACGGGTGGTCATGCACATAGTCGTCGGTGGCCAGCGCTGCGGCCCTGCTGCGCTCGACCAGCGTGTCCTGCAGGTCTTGCGCCTTTTCGGCCGCCTGGCGCAGCAGCCGCATGCCACGGCGCTGCAGCTCGGCCGCCTGCTCGCCAGTGCTGGCTGCCGCCTGTGCGAGCAGCTCCTCAGCATCGTCGATGACCTTCGCCACGTCGGACTTGATTTCTATTTCTTTCACGGATTTGGTCATGGTGGACTCCTGTTGGTCGGCAAAATGAGACGATCTGCAACCCATGTTAAACCGGTTCACCACGCAGCGGCTGATCCAGCGCAACGACGTTCAGGGCCGCAGGCCGGCCACCAGGCGCTGGGGATGCAAAAACAAATCGAGCGCGCAGAGGATGTCGGGCGCGATCAACTGGGCAGCGGCCAGAGCAAGGGCGTGGCTGCACTCCGGGCCGAGCACGGCCACGCCCAAGGTGGCAGTGCGCAGCATGTCCACATCGTTGCGGCCGTTGCCGATTGCCGCCACCCCGGCGGGAAGCAGACAGGCAGCACGCGCGGTCTTGTCCGCACCGCCGTGCACCACGGCGTGACGCAAGGGCAGCCCGAGCAGGGCCTGGGCCACGGTGCCGTAGGTGTCGCCGGTGAGCACCTCCACCTCCAGCACGCGGCTCAGCGCCACCAGCCGTTGGGCGACGCCTGCGATCAGCTGGCCGTCGTGGGCCAGGGTGCCGTTGAAATCGATCAGCAGATGCCGCAGGCGCAGCGGCTCGGCGCCGGGAATGGCCACCACCAGGCCGGAGGGCTCTACGCGGGTCATCGGGCCGACTCGCGAATGCGCTGCACCAACGCCGTGGTCGAACGCCCCTGGACGAACGGAATCGCCACGGCACGACCGCCCCAGGTCCGCACCAGCGCGGTTTCCTCGAGCGTGTCGATGGCGTAATCTGCCCCCTTGACGTAGATGTCCGGCCGCACGCGCTCGATCAGCGCCAGCGGCATGCGTTCTTCGAACAGCGTGACCAGGCTGACGCTCTCCAGCGCGGCCAGAACCGCGGCGCGGTCGTCCTGCGGGTTGAGCGGGCGCTCGGGCCCCTTGCCGAGCAGGCGCACCGAGGCGTCGGAATTCAGCCCGAGCACCAAACTGGCGCCCAGTTCCCGTGCCGCTGCGAGGTAGATCACATGGCCGCGGTGCAGGATGTCGAACACGCCGTTGGTGAACACCACGGGCCGCGGCAACGCGGCCAAGCGCGCATCGAGCTGGTCGGACGCAACGATTTTGTCGAGAAAGTGCATGGCAAAAGCTTAGGGCCTGTTCATGCTATTCGTACACCCGCGCAAATAGCGTGAACAGGCCCTAGCCGCTGCGGTGCGGCGGTACGAACCTTTGCGCGTTCACGTTTTCTCACGCCTGCATCAACCCGATGCCGATATGATTTTTATCAATTGCAATTTATTTTTCGATCGATTCACCGCACCGGGCTGAATCGAGAAAGCGAGTCGTCCCGTGTCCTCCACTCTGTCAGGCCGCCTGCGCTTGTTCTGGCACAACCTCGACCCGATGGTGCCCATGACCCTGGTCGGCGCCCTGGTCGGCTTCATCAGCGCGACCGCGGTGGAGGGGTTTCGTCAGGCGATGTACGCAATCATGCGCCTGTACTCGGACCAGGAGCATCTGGTGGCCGCTGCTGCCGGGCTGCCACATTGGGCGCGTGTGCTCATTCCTACGGTGGGCGCGACGCTGGGTGGGTTTCTGATGTGGGCCGGGCATCGCTGGATCAAGCGGCCGCGCGGGCCAGAGTACATGGAAGCGGTGCGGGTGGGCAATGGTGTGCTGCCGCTCGGCCCCAACCTCACGCGCACGCTGTCATCGCTGGTCGGGGTGAGCAGTGGCGTGACCATCGGCCGCGAGGGCACGATGATCCAGTTTGCAGCGCTGGTGTCGTCGCTGCTGGGGCGCATCGGCAACACAGACGCGGCGCACCGCCGTCTGATCGTGGCCTGCGGCGCGGCGGCGGGCTTTGCCGGGGCGTATCACGCGCCGATCGCCGGCACGCTGTTCGTTGCCGAGATCATTCTCGGCGGCTTGGCGCTGCGCGAGATCGCCGCGGTGCTGGTGGCTGCGGTGATGGGGGAGCTCACCACGCAGGCACTGTTCGCCACCGGGCCGCTGTATCTGTCGCATGTCATCCCGGTGGTGGGTTTTGCCGATCTGCTCGATGCGGTGTTCATCGGTCTGCTCGCCGGGCTGCTCGGCCCGGCCTTCCTGTGGCTGCTCGACACCGCGCGCAAGCGCTACCAGCCGCTGATCAACTTTCTGCCGCTGCGCATGGGACTGGCCGGGTTGCTCATCGGGCTGCTGTCGACGATCCGCCCGGAGGTCTGGGGCAATGGCTACAGCGTGGTGCAGTCGATGCTGGTCGATCACTGGGCGCTGTCCACGCTGGTGCTGGTGTTCGTGCTGCGCATCATCGCAGTCACCGCGGCCAGCGCGGCGGGCATTCCCGGCGGCGTGCTCACGCCCACGCTGATGCTCGGCGGCGCCATCGGCCTGATGGTGCAGCACACCCTGTTGCTCAGCGATGCCACGCACGCGCAGGCGCTGTGGGTGCTGGTGGGCATGGGCAGCCTGCTGGCAGCGACCACGCACGCGCCAGCGATGTCGGCCATCATGGTGTTTGAGATCACGCGCAATTACAACGTGGTGCTCGCGGCCATGCCGGCCTGCGTGGTGGCTTCGGTGATCGGCAGCCTGCTGCGCGATCGCTCGGTGTATGCCGAGGCGCTCGGACTGAAGGACGAAGCCGGTGGCCGCAACCCGCTGCTTGACGCCATCACCGGGCGACAGCCCGCTGCTGCGACCGAGTCTGAACCGGTCGAGCAGTCGCCACGCAACTAGGGCCTGTTCACGCGATTCGTGCACCCGCGCCGGGGTCAACTGCCGGCCAGGTGCCGCGCGCGCCAGTCGCGCACGCTCTGGCTCAGATCGCCCAGCGCCGTGGTCACGCGGATGCCCGGGGGCAGGCGTCTGCGCAGCGCGACATTCGAGCCGCCAACCCAGATCTCCACCGCCTGCGGCATGCGGCTGCGCAGCTCGGCCAGCGCATCGAGCACCTGCGCGGTCTGCAAAATGGGTGAGAAGCTCAGCACCAGCACGTCGGCGCCGTGCGCCTGCACCGCCTTGAGAATGTCTCCCAGCGGCATCTGGGCGCCGAGCTGCACGCAGCGGCACCCCTCGAGCGCCAGCATGGCCTCGGCCATCAGCAGACCCAGCGTGTGCGGCTCTTGCGGCACCGTGGTCAGCACGATCTTCGGCCGCGACTGTGCGGCGTCGGCCAGCGGTATGGTGCCGATGGCCGTGCGCAGCACGCGCTGGATGATTTCGGAATACAGATGCTCCTCGAACACCTCCAGCTCGCCGCGCATCCAGGCATCCCCAACCCCGGTGTTGAGCGGTGCGACCACCTCGGTAACAAAGCGGGCCAACCCCAGCCGCATCACCGCCTGCTGCAGGCTGCGGCGCAGCAGCTCGGCGTCGTGCTGTTTGAGCAGCGCAAGGTAGTGCGCAACGGCCTCGGCATGTGCGTCTGGCTGGGCGGCCTCTGCGCGATGGTTTGTCGCGGCGGGCTCGGCGCTGGCGCCGATGTCGCGCGCCAGCAGGGCGAGTTCCTGCATCGGCAGCGGCACGACCTGCGCCGGGCGGCGGCCGCCGTCGATCAGCCGCTTGATCAGTCGCAGGCGCTCGACCTGCTCGAGGGGATAGAGCCGGTCTCCCGAGGCGTCGCGTTGCGGCTGCGGAAAGCCGTAGCGCCGCTCCCACACCCGCAGCGTGTCCTTGCCGATCCCGGTATCGCGTTCGACCGCGGCGATGCCCAGAAGCAAGGTGGTGTTGAGTGTGCGGTCGTTCATCGATGAAGAGCTGTCTGTCTAGGACAGGTGCCGCGGTCGCGGCCACGAATCCAATACGTCATTATCCGCGTATCTGCTGAGGTGGCCCGGTGGTGCGCAAACGATAACCCTTTCATTGTCTAGGACAAAACAAGGTTTGCTTGGGATGTCACCGGAACTAAAGCATCATTGTCCAAGACAAAACCGTCCTCGACCAGGAGATGTCCATGAAACTGTTTTTCCCTGCTTTCCGAGCACACCGTCTGGCTGCAACCCTTGCGGTCGCCGCTGCGCTATTGACTCCCGGCCTGAGTGCGCAGGCGGCCCAGCCTGCTGCGCAAGGCGCAGCCGCCACCTGCCCGACCCTGCTCAACCACACCTTCCCCCGCCTGCAGGACGACAAGCCCGAAAACCTCTGCCAGTACGCTGGCAAGGTGATTCTGGTGGTCAACACCGCGAGTTACTGCGGCTTCACCCCGCAGTACAAGGGGTTGGAGGCGCTTTACCGCGAATACGGCAAGCAGGGTTTGGTGGTGCTGGGCTTTCCGTCCAACGACTTCCATCAGGAAATGGACAACAACGCCAAGATCGCCGCTTTCTGCAAGGACACCTACAACGTCCAGTTCCCGATGTTTGCACCTTCGCACGTGACCGAGCCCAAGCCGAACCCGCTGTTCGAGCAACTCATCCTGGCCACCGGCACGCAGCCCAAGTGGAATTTCTACAAGTACCTGATCGGCCGTGACGGCAAGGTGGCGGGGGTGTATCCGAGCATCACCACTCCGGAGAACAAGGAGTTCGTCGCCAAGATCAAGACCCTGCTCGCGCAGAACCCCTGAGTCCGCCCATCCTCCCTTACTGAAAGGCTCCCTATGAATGCCCCGGAAAAACTGTTTGCCCAGGCTGCCCCCATCACCCTGCCCGATGTGCAGGCCACGCCCGACCGCCGCAACATCGCCATCCAGCAAGTGGGCGTGCGCGGTGTACGCTACCCCGTGCTGATCCGCAGCGCGCAGGGTGTGCAGCCCAGTGTGGGCACCTTCGAGATGACGGTGGCACTGCCCCCGGAGGTCAAAGGCACGCACATGTCGCGGTTCATCGAAATACTCGAAACCCACCGGGAGCCGCTCGACGCGCAGCAGCTCGGTGTGCTGCTGCAGCACATGCTGGTGCGCCTGCAGGCCAGCGAAGGCGCGATCACCGCGCGTTTCACCTACTTTGCACGCAAGGCGGCGCCGGTGTCCGGGGTAGAAAGCCTGATGGACTACGAGGTCACGCTGCACGCGGCGCAACAGGCTGGTGTGCTGACGCTGAGGCAGACCGTGCAGGTGCCCGTCACCAGCCTGTGTCCGTGCTCGAAGGAAATTTCCAACTACGGCGCGCACAACCAGCGCTCGCACGTGACCATCGGCGCCACGTTGCGCGGCGACCTTGGGCTGGACGAGCAGATTCGCATTGCGGAAACCGCCGCCTCGTGCGAGCTGTGGGGGCTGCTCAAGCGCCCGGACGAGAAGTACGTCACCGAGCGTGCCTACGACCATCCCAAATTCGTCGAAGACCTGGTGCGCGATGTGGCCGTGGCGCTGGAGCGCGACGACCGCGTGGCCGCCTACACCGTGGAATCGGAAAATTTTGAATCCATCCACAACCATTCGGCGTATGCCTTGGTGGAAGGGCGCAAGATCTGAAGCGTCCCGGGGAGCCACACATCATGCGCGTTGCGATCATCGGCACAGGGATTTCCGGTCTCGGCGCGGCCTGGGCGCTGCGCCATCACGCCCAGGTCACGCTGTTCGAAGCCGGCAGCCACTTCGGCGGCCATACCCACACGGTGGACGTGGACCTGCCGGGCCAGCCGCGGTTTGCGGTGGATACCGGCTTTCTGGTGCTCAACGAGCGCACTTACCCGCGCTTGCAGGCGCTGTTTGCGGAGCTGGACGTGCCGCTGGCGACATCGGACATGTCGTTTTCCGTGCAGATCCCGTTGCGGGAGGGCGGCATGCTCGAGTGGAGTGGCTCCAACCTGGACACGGTATTCGCGCAGCGGCGCAACCTTGGCCGCGCAGCGTTCTGGCGCATGCTGCGCGACATCCTGCGCTTCAACCGCGAAGCCACCGCACTGGCCCGCCTGCCCGACGACGAACTCGACCTTGGCCAGACCGTGGGCGAGTACCTGCGGCGAGAGGGCTATGCCGACACCTTCGTGCATTGGTACCTGCTGCCGATGACGGCGTGTATCTGGTCGTGCCCGCCGGGGCAGATGCTCGACTTCCCGCTGGCCACGCTGGTGCGCTTCTGTGACAACCACGGCCTGCTGCAGATCAACGGCCGGCCGCAATGGTTCACCGTGCGCGGCGGGGCACGACAGTATGTGCAAAAAATCCTCGCCCACTTTGCCGATGCCCGGCTGAACACCCCGGTGCAGCGCGTGGTGCGGCACGACAGCGGCGTGGAGCTGCACACCCGGGACGGCGCGATCTGGTTCGACCATGTCATCTTTGCCTGTCACAGCGACCAGGCGCTGGCGCTGCTCGACGCGCCGAGCGCCGACGAACGCGAAGTGCTCGGCGCCATCCGCTACCAGCCCAACCGCGCGCTGCTGCACACCGACACGGCGCTGCTGCCGCGCGCGCGCAAGGCCTGGGCCGCGTGGAATTACGAAAGCGCTGCGCCCGAGCCCGGTCAAGCGCCCACCGTGTGCCTGCATTACCTGCTCAACAAACTGCAACCGCTACCCACGCAGACCCCGATCGTGGTCTCGCTCAACCCCCTGCGCGAACCTGCGCCGCACACCGTGCTGCGCACCATGGAATATGCCCACCCGATCTTTGACCAGGCCGCGATCGCCGCGCAGCAGCGCGTGCCCGCACTGCAAGGTCGGCACCGCAGCTACTTCTGCGGCGCCTGGTGCGGCTACGGATTCCACGAAGACGGGCTCAAGTCCGGCTATGCCGCGGCGCAGGCGCTGCTGAGCGAGGTCGACGCACTGCCGGCGCAGGCCGCGATCGCCGCATGAGGGCTGGCGCCATGACCGGCGGCGTGCCTGCAGTACAGAACCTTCCGCTGATCGGCAGCGGGCCGGTGCGGCATCGCCGTCTGCGGCCGGTGGAGCACGCATTCAGCTACCGGGCGATGTTCCTGCTGCTGCCGATGCGCAGCCTGCAGCGCAACCCGGCATTGCTGCCGATTGCGCGCAACCGCTTCGGCGCGATGAGTTTTTTCGATGCCGATCACGGCCAGGGCGACAGCGACAGCCTGGCCTGGCTGCTGGACCTGCTGGCTTCGCAGGGCGTGACCGATGCCGATGGCGAGATCTGGCTGCAGACCTTTCCGCGCATCTGGGGCTATGTGTTCAAGCCGGTAAGCCTGTGGTATTGCGAGCGCGCCGACGGCAGCTTGCGCTGCGCCGTGGCCGAGGTCAACAACACCTTTGGCGAGCGCCACTGCTACATCCTCACCCCGCCAGCGGGCCAGCGCAGCCTGCAATGGGGCGGGGAGTACCACGCGCGCAAGGTGTTCCATGTCTCGCCGTTCTGCACGGTCGAAGGCGGCTACCGGTTTCGCTTCCTGCGCAGCACCACGACGCAGCCGCCGCGCCTGGTTCTGCGCATCGACCACGACGACGCCCACGGCCCGCTGATCGAAACCAGCATCAGCGGCACGCTGCAGCCCCTGTCCAGAGCAAGCGCCCGTCTGGCCCTGCTGCGCCACCCGATGCACAGCATCGGCGTGATCGCGCGCATCCACTGGCAGGCGCTCAAGCTGTGGCGCAAACGCGTGCCGTTTCATTCCAAGCCCTTGCCTCCAGACCAATTCGCCACCCGATCATGAGCGCATCCGACCGCACCCTGTCCCGTCTGTCTCTCGACCCCTCGGCCCCGCCCCGGGCAGGCCAGCAGCGCCGGCCGCCGCTGGCTGCGCGCGCCGTCTTGCGCCTGCTCGAGCGGCTGCAGATCGGCCGTCTGGACTTTCACGGCCCGGACGGCGTCTGGCGCCATTTCGGCAACGATGACCACGACCTGCACGCGCAGGTGCAGCTGCACGACTGGAGTGTGATGACCGAAGTGCTCAAGCGTGGCGACATCGCGTTTGCAGAAAGCTGGATCCGCCGCGGCTGGGACACGCCCGACCTGCCCGCACTGCTCAAGCTGCTGGTGGCCAACCGGGAGATCATCGCCCGCGCGCTGCACGGCAGTGTGCTGGGGCGGCTGCCCGACCGCATCCGCCACCTGCTGCGCCGCAACAGTCGCGCCGGCAGCCGGGAGAACATTCACGCGCACTACGACATCGGCAATGCCTTCTATCAGCTCTGGCTCGATCCGAGCATGACCTACTCCAGCGCGCTGTTCAGCGGCAATGCCGCGCAGACCCTGGAGCAGGCGCAGGCCGCCAAATATGCCCGCGTGCTCGACCAGCTGCAGGTGCAACCCGGCGCGCGGGTGCTGGAAATCGGCTGCGGCTGGGGCGGGCTCGCCGAAGCGGGTGCGCAGCGTGGTCTGCGCATGGACGGCATCACCCTGTCGACCGAACAGCTCGACTATGCCCGCGCGCGCTTGGCCGGCAGCGCCGTGCCTGCCCGACTGGAACTGTGCGACTACCGCGATCTCGACCGCATCGCCCCACCGCAGGGCTACGACGCCGTCGCCTCGATCGAAATGTTCGAGGCCGTGGGCGAGGCCTACTGGCCCGGCTTTTTCCGCACCGTGGCACGGCATCTCAAGCCTGGCGGCCGCGCCTGCATCCAGACCATCACCATCGCCGACGACCTGTTCGACGACTATCGCCGCCGCACCGACTTCATCCAGCGTTACATCTTCCCTGGTGGCATGCTGCCGTCACGCCGCGCCTTCATCGCCCAGGCCGAGGCCGCGGGGCTGGAAGTGATCGACGAACTGGCCTTCGGCCCAGACTACGCCCGCACCCTGGCCCTGTGGCGCGAACGCTTCACCGCCCAGCTCGACGCGGTGCGGGCCCTGGGGTTTGACGACCGCTTCGTGCGGCTATGGACCTTCTACCTCGCCTACTGCGAGGCCGGGTTCAGCCAGGGCACGACCGATGTGCTGCAGTTCACCCTGCGCCATGCCCGCGCACACTGAGGCCGCCATGTCTCGCCGCGCCCTGCTGGGAGCTGGCGCGATCTGCGCGCTGGCGCTGCTGCCGCCGGTGCCGGCGCTGGCCGCCGGAGCAGAACCACCGCCCGAGGTCAGCGCCGCGATCGCGCAGGTGCGGCGCTCGGGCAGCGGCGAGTTTCGGTATTTCGGTTTTCTGATCTATCGCGCCACGCTCTGGGTCGGGCCGCAAGGGCTGGGGGCATCGATCGGCGACGCCCCGTTCGCGCTGCAGCTGCGCTACGCCCGCAGCCTCAAGGGAGCCGACATCGCCGCGCGCTCGGAAGAAGAGATGCGCAAGCTCGGCGAAGGCAGCGCGCAGCAGCGTGCCGACTGGCTGCAGGCGATGCGCCAGCTTTTTCCTGACGTGCACGACGGCGACACCCTGACCGGCGTTTTCACCCCGGCCACCGCCGCACAGCCGGCGCAGACCCGCTTCTACTACAACGGCCGGCTGCGCGGCAGCGTCACCGGCACCGCGTTCGCACGTGCGTTTTTTTCCATCTGGCTGTCGCCAAAAACCCCGGCGCCGGGTCTGCGCGACGATCTGCTCGCGCAGTCTGCAGCCGCCGCGAGCGCACCATGAACGCTCCAACCGCCGCCCTGCCTGCGACCGTAGCCTCCACGCCGGCAAATCCCGCGCTGCACCCGCTGGCGCTGCTGCGCTACGGCGCGCCCAGCCTGGCCTTTGCCTTCGTGGCGCTGCCGCTGTATGTCTACCTGCCCGAGCACTACGCCACGCGCTACGCGGTGCCGCTGGGCTATCTCGGCTCGGTGTTACTGGCCACCCGTCTGGCCGATGCGCTGTTCGACCCGTTGCTGGGGCGGCTGGCCGATCATCTGCTGCAGCGCCGTCTGGCCAAACCAGCGATGCTGGCCGCCTGCACGTTGATGCTCGCCGGCTTTGTCGCGCTGTTTGCGCTGCCCGCGCTGCTGCCCTTCGCCGCCGATCCGTGGCGCTTTTCTGCACTGCTCACCACCGCGCTGCTGCTGACCTACCTGGGCTTTAGCGCCGCCTCCATCCTGCACCAGGCCTGGGGAGCGACGCTGGGGGCGAACGAGGCGCAACTCGCGCGCACCGTGGCATGGCGCGAGGCGCTGGGGCTGGCTGGCGTACTGCTTGCGGCCATCGTGCCGCAGATTGGCGGTGCGCCGCTGCTAGTGGGGGTGTTTGCAGCGGCGCTGCTGGGCGGGCTGGTGCTGCTGTGGCGCGCGCCCGATCCCTCGCCCCACCAGACGGTTGCGCATACCGCGCTGCAGTGGCGCAGCCTGCTGCTGCCGCTGCACAACCCGCGCTTCGTCGCGCTGCTGGCGGTGTTCGTCACCAGCGGCATCGCCGCGGCGATACCAGCCACGCTGGTGCTGTTTTTCATCCGCGACCGGCTGGACGCCGCAGACCTGTCGGGTGCGTATCTGTTCGCCTACTTCGCTGCGGCGGGCCTGCTGGTGCCGCTGTGGCTGCGCGCGGTGCGGCGCTGGGGTGCGGCGCGCTGCTGGCTTCTGGGCATGGGGCTGGCGGTGGCGGCCTTCGTCTGG
>JBMFIE010000025.1:0-19556 GCA_049976465.1 Thiomonas sp.
CGCATTGCATCCGCCCAGACCCCCGGCGCGGGTGTACGAATAGCGTGAACAGGCCCTAGCAGTGCAGGAGTACATCGCTGCAGATGGCCGTTTGTTTGCGATCACATGGACCGGGCCGCAGTCCGTACCGCCGCGAGCGGTGGTTGGACAATTCTTTGCCCAGGCCGGCCTCGGCGGGGCTGCGTCCGCACCCCGAGCGCAGGTCGTCGTGCACTCCGTGCGCAAGTCCTGGGGGAGTGAAGGCGTGGCCTACATGCCGTCACGCATGCCGATGGATTTCGACCCCAACGGTCTGGCGCCGTGAGCGCGGCAATGCTCAACGCGATGGCGCGGTCCTGGCCCATAGCGGTTTCATGCGCTCGCGCAGGGCGTCGTACTCGCGGTTGATCCGCGCGATTTCTTCCTTCTGCCCGGCAATCAGCGTGGTCTCCTGCTGGGTGAGCACCTTGTTCTCGTCGAACTTGGTACGCAGTTCCAGCGGCAGCGGCCCTTGCGGATAGAACTGCGCGTCGATGTTCAACTGCTTGCGCTGACGCTCGAGCGCAGCAAGATGCTTCTGCGCTTCGGCGATCAGCGCATTGGGCCGGGCCAGATCGTTGGCCCGGGCCTGTTCCAGCGCGGCCTCGTCCGGGTAACGCAGCAGTAGGGCGCGATCCTCCCGCTGGCGATCGCGCTGTTGCCTGGACAAGTTCTGCGCGGCTTCCTTTTCCTGTGCCGCCTGCGCCTGCTCCTTGGGGGTGAGGATGCGGCGTCGCACCGTGCCGTCCGGGCCGATGACCCGGCCCCCATAGGTCAGACAATCATTGGTGA
This sequence comes from Thiomonas sp., assembly GCA_049976465.1. Lineage (GTDB taxonomy): Bacteria > Pseudomonadota > Gammaproteobacteria > Burkholderiales > Burkholderiaceae_C > Thiomonas. The sequence continues at coordinate 811 of JBMFIE010000025.1, forward strand.
TGCGGTCGGTCGACACCAGAGTTCCGTTCGCATCGCGGCACAGATAGATGTCGGCCTGCGCGACCTGCGCCACACCGAATAGCAAACAGCCACAGACAAGCAGTGCGCGCATGCGGAAATGGAGCGGTTTCATGTACAGCCAATGACAGGGGCCCTGCAACAATGTGAGTACCAGTCGCGCGGTTGACGCATGAATCGGTATTGTGCCTTGCTTTCTTCGCCGCAGGCACGATCTGTCGCGTCTCTGAACTCGCCTTCGCCTCGGTCCTGTCTTTTGCCCTCCATCGACCATCTATGAGCCTCTTTCCCTTGCGCGTCACTTCTCTCAACCTCAACGGCATTCGTTCAGCCGCACAAAAGGGCTTGGATGCCTGGCTGCGGCAGCATGCGCGTCCTGATGTCCTGTGTGTGCAGGAACTCAAGGCATTGGACGCCGACCTGACACCCGATCTGCGCGAGCTCGGCGGCTTGCGCGGCGCGGCATTTGCCCACGCCAACAAACCTGGTTACAGCGGTGTAGGACTGTACTGGCGGCACGAGCCGGACGACCTGCGCATCGGCTTCGGCCACACCGAATTCGATGCCGAAGGCCGCTATGTGGAAGCGATCTACAAGACGGCGGGGGGCGGTCGTCTGAGCATCGTGTCGGTCTACTTCCCATCCGGCTCGAGTTCGCCGCAGCGCCAGCAGGCGAAATTTCGCTTTCTTGCCGATTTTTACGAGCACCTGCTGGCGCTCAAATCCTCGGCAGAGGTCTTGCTGTGCGGTGATGTGAACATCGCCCACAAGGAAATCGACCTGAAGAACTGGAAGGGCAACCTGAAGAACAGCGGCTTTTTGCCGGAAGAGCGCGCCTGGGTGACTCGCCTGCTCGACGAGGCCGGGTATGTCGATGTCTTCCGCCGGCTCGACCCCAACCCGGACCGTTACACCTGGTGGAGCAATCGCGGGCAGGCCAGAGCCAAAAACGTGGGCTGGCGCATCGACTACCACCTTGCCACACCCGGGGTTGCCGCGCGCGCCAAACCGGGCAGCGCCTGGATCTACACCGACCAGCGCTTTTCCGATCACGCCCCGCTGAGTATCGATTACGCCTGACGCGGCGCTGGCCGTCGAAAAACAAAAAGCAGCCAAGATGGGCTGCTTTTTTGTGGGTGTTCGGGGATTGTGTGGTGGGCGGTACTGGGATCGAACCAGTGGCTTCCACCGTGTGAAGGTGGCACTCTACCGCTGAGTTAACCGCCCAAATCGCACCATGCGTTTGCCAAGTGCGTTCAGCAAAGCGTGTAATTATTGCACAGTTTTTTCGGTTGGGGCATCTGCGTTCGGCGGCGTTTGGGGTCGCCAGATGCCCCTGCCCTTGCTGGTCTTGTCGAGCAGTTGCAAAAACGCCTCGTGGGCGATGCGGTCGGCGTCGCTCAGCGGGCTCAGTGGCAGGGTGAAAGTATCGAGCGGACGGGTCGGTGAGGTGATCTGATGCCGGGGCGATTCCAGGTCGATCTCCAGGCTGTCCTGGCCGCGCGTGAGGCTGAGATAGACCTCGGCAAGGAGTTCTGCGTCGAGCAGGGCGCCGTGCAGGGTGCGGTGGCTGTTGTCGATGCCGAACCGTTTGCACAGCGCATCGAGGTTGTTGAATTTTCCCGGAAACTGCTGTTTGGCCATGACCAGGGTATCGGTCACCTGCAGGACATGCTGGCTGAAGGGCGGCAGCGACAGGCGTTCGAGTTCGGCGTCGAGAAAGGCGCAGTCGAACGGCGCGTTGTGGATGATGATTTCGGCGTCGCGCACGAAGTCGAGCAGGTCACCGACGATCTGCTCGAAACGCGGTTTGTCGGCAAGGAATTCCTCGGTCAGGCCGTGCACTTTGAGTGCGTCGGGGTGGCTGGCGCGATCGGGATTGAGATAGCGATGAAAATGCCTGCTGGTGAGGCGGCGGTTGACGAGTTCGACACCGGCGATTTCGATGATGCGATCGCCGCTTGCAGGGTTCAGTCCTGTGGTCTCGGTATCGAGCACGATCTGGCGTGTCATGGCGTATGGGTCGGGTGTGAGGCAGAATAGAAGGTTGCTTGCAAGGCCCTGTTGGCATGTTGCGAGCCACCTGCGCGGGTAAGCTGGGCTGCACGGCCCGGATTATGAGTGTGCCGTCTTGACCCCCGCAGTTCGAAAGCCTACTCCAGACGCACGCTGCCGCGAGCCCCGCGGGCGGCGCAGACCATGACCACCGTTGATTCCGAGCAGATCCGCAGAAGACGCACTTTCGCCATCATCTCGCACCCCGACGCGGGCAAGACCACGCTGACCGAGAAGCTTCTGCTGTTCTCCGGCGCGATCCAGATCGCCGGCAGTGTGAAGGCGCGCAAGGCCAGCCGGCATGCCACGTCCGACTGGATGGAAATCGAAAAACAGCGTGGCATCTCGGTGGCGTCGTCGGTGATGCAGATGGAGTGGCGTGACTGTGTCATCAATCTGCTCGACACCCCGGGTCACCAGGATTTCTCTGAGGACACCTACCGCGTGCTCACCGCAGTGGACGCCGCGCTGATGGTGATCGACGCGGCCAATGGCGTGGAAGAGCAGACGCTGCGCTTGCTCGAAGTCTGTCGCGCGCGCAACACCCCCATCCTCACTTTCGTCAACAAGATGGACCGCGAGGTCAAGCCGCCGCTGGAACTGATGGACGAAATCGAGCGCCATCTCGGCATGGCCGTGGTGCCGTTCACCTGGCCGGTGGGCATGGGGCGCGAGTTTCATGGGGTGTACGACTTGCGGCTCGATCGCATGCGCGTGTTCCGCCCGGGTGAGGAGCGTGTGCGCGACGACGATCAGATGCTCGTTGGCTTGGACAACCCGGAGTCGATCCGACGTTTCGGTCAGCCCTATGCGCAGGCACAGGGGGAGATTGGCCTGCTGCGCGAAGCCGCACCGGCGTTCGACGCGGCGGAGTTTCTCGCTGGACGCCAGTCACCGCTGTTCTTCGGCTCGGCGATCAACAATTTCGGTGTGCAGGAAGTGCTCGATGCCTTGGTGGAGCTGGCACCTTCTCCGTTGCCGCGGGCAGCCACCACGCGGGTGGTTCAACCCGACGAACCAAAATTCACCGGCGTGGTGTTCAAGATCCAGGCCAATATGGACCCTGCGCACCGCGACCGCATCGCCTTCGTGCGCATCGTCTCCGGGCGCTTCGAGCGCGGCATGAGGATTCGTGTCTGTCGCACCGGCAAGGACATCAGGCCCGGCAGTGTGGTGACCTTCATGTCGCAGCGCCGCGAGCTGCTCGACGAGGCCTTCGCTGGCGACATCGTCGGCATTCCCAACCACGGCACACTGCACCTGGGCGACAGTCTGAGCGAAGGCGAGGAACTGCAGTTCACCGGTCTGCCGTTCTTTGCGCCGGAGATGTTCCGTGCGGTGGAAATCAAGGATCCGATGCGCACCAAGCAACTGCGCACCGGGCTGCAGCAGTTGGGAGAAGAGGGCGCGATTCAAGTGTTTCGCCCGCTGACCGGCGGCAGCCTGCTGCTCGGTGCCGTGGGCACGCTGCAGTTCGATGTGGTACAGCACCGCCTCAAGTCGGAATACGGCGTCGATGCGCGCATGGAAGCCAGCAAATACCGCATGGCGCGCTGGTTCACCTGCGACGATGCGCAGGCGCTCAAGCGCTTTATCGATGCCAACGCGCACCGCATCGCCTACGACGTGGTGGATGCCCCTGCCGTACTGCTGACGCATGCCAGCGAACTGCGGGTGATGCAGGAACTCGCCCCGAAGATTCAGTTCCACACTCTGCGTGAACACGCCGGACAGGTGTTCAAGCCCGGCATGCAGACCTGATCAGCCCGCGGCAGCGGCGGGTTGTTGCAGGCTCGGGCAGACCACGCCGCGATAAGCATGCCAGCTGGCATGCCCGATCACCGGCAGCGCCACGATCCACCCCAGGCCGAAGGGCAGCATCGCCACCAGACTGATACCGGCGATCAGCGCTGCCCAGCAGAACATCGCCACCGGGTGCTCCAGACAGACGCGCAGGCTGGTCAGCGCTGCGGTGATGGCGTCCACCGGGCGGTCGAGCATCATCGGAATCGACACCACGCTGATCGCGAATACCAGCCCGCCAAACAGCACGGCGACACCCAGATACACCAGCACGAAGGTCAGATTGGCAGGGTCGAGCAAGAGGCGCAGCACGCCACCGGTCTCGGGCATGCCGGCATCGAAGAACAGCGCAAACACCACCAGCGCGGTGCGTCCCCACAGCAATTCGATGACCAGCAGCAACCCAGCGAAGATCGCCACACTGCCACGATGCGGCCACCAGCAGCGAATGCAGAAATTCAGCCGTGCCTTGAGGTTGATTTCGCAGCGGCGGCTTGCTTCCATCAGGCCCATGGCCAGCGCCGGTCCGATGAGCAGCAGACCGGCGGCTAGCATCAGGGTGTATTCGGGCGTGCTCGCCAGCGTCCAGGCCAGCAGCCAGCCCAGCGCAGTGAAGATCACGCCATAGGTCAGGCCGACGACCGGGCAGCGGGAAAAATCGCGCCAACCTGCGGCCAGCCAGCGAAACGGGGTGGTCCAGTTCAGGCTGCACACGCTCACCCGCGCGCGGGTTTGTGCAGCCAAGGGGTGACGCTGCGCTTCTTCGGGCGACATATCCGGGTTCTCCTCCATGAAGTAGGTCGCCTGCATAGGGTGACCCATCGACTGTGAAGGCTAAGGTGCGACAAAGCGCCGCACAACCCGGGATACCACGGGGACTCTATCGTGATATCTCAATAAAGCAATGTCACTGTTTCAGTGCTGTCGCGTTCGCGAACGGCGAAGCTCATCCAGGATGAGCAGCACGGCACCGACGAAGATGGCCGAGTCGGCCAGGTTGAATGCGGGCCAGTGCCATTGCTGGCCGTGCAGGGTGATATAGAAATCGAGAAAGTCGGTCACCTTGCCCCAGAGCACCCGGTCGATCACATTGCCCAGCGCCCCACCCAGAATGAACGCCAGCGCGAGGCTGAACAGCGCCTTGCCGCGGTGGCGCTGCAACAGCCAGAGGATGAACAGCGAAGCCCCGAGGCTCAGCGCAGTGAAAAACCAGCGCTGCCAGCCCGGCTGCGCAGCGAGGAAAGAGAACGCCGCACCGGGATTGTGGATGTAGACCAGATTGAAGAACGAGGTGACGGGCAGGCTGCCGCCCAGCGGTAGGTCGTGCCGGACCAGCCATTTGGTCAGCTGGTCGGCAGCGATGACGAGCAGCGCGACCAGCAGCCAGGGCCAGATGCGGCCGCGGCGGGGCGAGGCGGTGCTTGCGGACGGGGTGGAGGGCATGGGCGTTGCTCAGGCGGCGTGACGCGGTTCGCCCGCGCCGTATAGATTGCTCACGCAGCGGCCGCACAGTCCAGGGTGAGCTGGGTCGGCTCCGACATCGGCCCGCCAGTGCCAGCAGCGCGGGCATTTGGCATGCGCTGTGGGACTGACCTCGATGCGCAGTTCGCCCTCGCCGCGGTGCAGCGTGGCGCGCGAGGTGATGAGCACGAAGCGCAGATCATCTCCCAGCGGTTCGAGCAGCGCATATTCGGCAGCAGGGGCGTACAGGTCCACCTCGGCCTGCAGCGAGGCGCCGATGCTGCCCTGCGAACGCAGCGCCTCGATATGCTTGTTGGTCGCGTCGCGCACGGCGCGGATGCGGGCCCAACGATCCAGCAGTGCCGCGCTGTCGTCCTGCTGCGGCCACTGCCAATAAGTTTCGGTGAAAATGCTGTCTCCCTTGCCGACCAGCGCCCAGGCTTCCTCGGCGGTGAAGCTCAGGAACGGCGCCATCCAGCGCAGCATGCCCTGGGTGATGTGCCACAGCGCGGTCTGCGCGCTGCGCCGCGCCAGGCTGCCGGGCGCGGTGGTATAGAGGCGGTCCTTGAGCACGTCGAGGTAGAACGCGCCGAGGTCTTCCGAGCAATACACCTGCAGCTTGGCGACCACCGGGTGGAATTCGTACCGGTCGTAGTGCGCCAGGATCACGCCCTGCAGATCCTGCGCATGTGCCAGCGCCCAGCGGTCGAGCTCGAATAGTTGCGACACGGGCACGGCGTGCTGGGTGGGGTCGAAGTCGCTGGTGTTGGCCAGCAGGAAGCGCAGCGTGTTGCGGATGCGACGGTAGCTGTCAACGACGCGGGCGAGAATCTTGTCGTCGCCGGCGATGTCGCCAGAATAGTCGGACGCGGCCACCCACAAACGGATGATTTCAGCACCCAGCTTTTCGCTGGTTTTCTGCGGATCGACGCCGTTGCCGAGCGACTTGCTCATCTTGCGCCCCTGGCTGTCCACGGTAAAGCCGTGGGTCAGCAGTCCCTTGTACGGCGCGCGGCCGTACATCGCGCAGGCGGTCAGCAGCGAGGAGTGGAACCAGCCACGATGCTGGTCATGGCCTTCGAGGTACAGATCGGCCTCGGGGCCCTCGGCATGGCCGGCTCCGGCATGGCTGCCCTTGAGTACCGTGGTGTGGGTGGTGCCGGAATCGAACCACACTTCGAGGATGTCGCTGCTCTTGGTGTAATGCGCCGCATCTTCCGCACAGCCCACGCGGGAGAGGATGTCGGCGGCGCTCGCTTTGCTCCACGCCTCGATGCCGCCTTGCTCGACCATCTCGGCGGCGATGTCGAGAATTTCCATGGTGCGCGGGTGCAGCTCGCCGCTGTCCTTGTGCAGGAAGAAGGGAATGGGCACGCCCCAGCTGCGCTGGCGGCTGATGCACCAGTCGGGGCGGTTGGCGATCATGTCGTGCAGCCGCGCCTTGCCGTTTTCCGGGTAGAAGCTGGTGTGCTCGATCGCCTCGAGCGCCATCTGCCGCAGGGTCTTTGGCGCCTTGTCCTTGGTGAACACGCCTTCGCCTTCGTCCATGCGGATGAACCACTGCGCCGCAGCGCGGTAGATCACCGGCACCTTGTGCCGCCAGCAATGCGGATAGCTGTGGGTGATGGTGTGCGTGGCCATCAGCCGCCCGGCATTGCGCAGGGCGTCGATGATGTGCGGCACCGCCTTCCAGATGTTCTGTCCGCCAAACAGCGGGAAGTCCGGCGCGTAGCTGCCGTCGCCCTGCACCGGGTTGAGGATGTCGGCATACGCCATGCCATGCGCGACGCAGGAGTTGAAGTCGTCCACGCCGTATGCCGGCGAGGAATGCACGATGCCGGTGCCGTCCTCGGCGGTGGCATAGTCGGCCAGATACACCGGGGACAGGCGCCGGTAGCCAGCATCGACCTCGTAGAGCGGGTGACGGAATGCCAGCCCACCCAGCGCCTTGCCGACCGCGGTGGCGATCACCGTGCCGTCGAGCTGGTAGCGCTGCAGGCAGTGTTCCACCAGAGACGCTGCGAGCACCAGATAGCCCCGCGGCGTGTCCACCAGCGCGTAAGTCAGCTCCGGATTGAGGTTGAGCGCTTGGTTGGCCGGAATGGTCCATGCGGTGGTCGTCCAGATGACCGCGAAGGCGGGCCTGGACGCATCGGGCAGCGCGGGCAGACCGAACGCAGCGGCCAGCGCGGCGCGGTCATCAGCCTCAAACGCCACGTCCAAGGTCTGCGACTTTTTGTCGGCATATTCGATTTCGAACTCGGCCAGCGACGAGCCGCAGTCGAAGCACCAGTACACCGGCTTGAGGCCGCGATAGACGAAGCCGCGCTCGATCACCCGTTTGAACGCGCGGATTTCCGCCGCCTCGTTGACGAAATCCATGGTGCGATACGGATGGGCCCAGTCTCCGAGCACGCCCAGACGCTGGAAATCGCGCATCTGCTGCGCGATCTGCTCGGTGGCGTAGGCGCGGCTCTTGGCCTGCATTTCGTCGCGCGGCAGGTTGCGGCCGAACTGTTTTTCGATCGCGTTTTCGATCGGCAGACCGTGGCAGTCCCAGCCTGGAATGTAAGCGGCGTCAAACCCGGCGAGTTGCCGCGCCTTGACGATCATGTCCTTCAGAATCTTGTTGACCGCATGACCCATGTGGATCTGGCCGTTGGCATACGGCGGGCCGTCGTGCAGCACGAATTTCGGCGCACCGATGCGCGCGGCGCGCAGACGCTGGTACAGGCCTTCCTCGTTCCATTTGGCGATCCACTCGGGCTCGCGCCGGGGCAGGTCGCCCCGCATCGGAAACGGTGTGTCCGGCAGATTCAGCGTGGAGCGGTAATCTGGTTGATCTGTGGCAGAAGAGGTGGATGGATCCATGGGATTGAAGGGCAGAATGGGCGACCCGGGCAGACTGCGCCCAAGGTGGATGGGATCGATATGGCGCGCGGGCAGAGCGCGGCGACCAGGTGCAGGTGGTTGGCGCGCGCAGACGGGTGCGGTCAAATTCGGTCGCGGGTCGTCTGCCTGGTGAGCTGGCCGAACCAGGCGCGGGCTTGCGCGCAGTCTTGCGCAATGGCCGCGGTGAGCTGATCGAGGTTGGAATAGTGCGCTTCGTCGCGCAACTTGTGCAGAAGTTCCACCTGCACGATTTTACCGTAGGCATCTCCTTGCCAATCGAACACATGCGTTTCCAGCAGAATGCGCCCATCGGTCTGCACCGCTGGCCGGGTTCCCAGACTGGACACGGAATCCAGCGGTGTCTGGTCCAGGCCGAATACCCTGGAGACGAATACGCCGGCCAGCGCAGGGCGTGCCCGGTCGAAGCGCAAATTGAGTGTAGGAAAACCCAGGCGACGCCCCAGCTTTGCGCCGTGCAGCACATGACCGCTGATGCTGTACGGACGCCCCAGCAGATTTTGCGCGGTCTGCATGTCGCCGGCCTGCAGCGCCTGGCGCACTGCCGAGCTGGAGACGCGCAGGGCACTGTCGGTGACCGCTGCCATTTCCCTGGCCTCGCCGCCGGCCGCCTGCATCAGGGTCTGGAGTCGAGAAAAGTCGCCCGCACGCCGGGCACCGAAACGAAAATCGTCGCCCACCAGGACGAACCGCGCCCGTAGACCGCGCAGCACGACCTGATCGACGAACTGCTCAGGGCTCAGCGCAGCCAGGTGTTGATCGAATCGCAGCACCACGACCTGCTCGATACCTGCCGCACTGAGTGCACACAGCTTGTCGCGCAGGGTGGAAATATGCGCCGGGGCTTGATCCGGATGCCCTGCTTGTGTTGCAAAAAAATCACGCGGATGTGGCTCGAAGGTCAGCACGGTCGGCACGAGCCCGCGCTCACGGGAGGTCTGTACCAAAGACTGAAGCACGGCCTGATGTCCACGGTGCACGCCGTCGAAATTGCCAATGCTCAGCCCCGACCGTAGCGCCAGAGCCTCATGGTGAAAACCGCGAAAAACACGCATAAACAATGAGTTGGAGTCTTTGTCTCAAGTGCTTTGTGAATCAACTGGGGTGCTGCAGCCAGCGCTCGATACCGGGTCAGCCGCATCGGCCGCGCTGAGCCATCGCCGAAAACGCCACCGCAGCCAGCAGCCGCAGATTTGCATTGTCGGTGCAAACCGGCACCGCCGGATCGATGCAGGAGGCCAAAGTGGCCACCGCGGGCGAATTTTTCGCGCACGCCGATTTTTTGCGTGTATAGTTGACGTGCAGTCGAAACAAGAGCCTGTCCTTGGAGCATCGGGGTTGGCTTGTGACGGTTTCACAGTTGTGATTTTCCGGGCTTGTTGAAGATTTGCACTTGTCTATTTTTTTCTTAAAGGTTGATTCATGGCTACCGGTACTGTGAAATGGTTTAACGAGTCCAAGGGCTTCGGGTTCATCAAGCCCGATGAAGGCGGCGAAGATTTGTTCGCACATTTTTCTGAGATTCAAGCCAAGGGCTTCCGCACCCTGCAGGAAAACCAGCGCGTGGAGTTCACCGTGAAGGCTGGGCCCAAGGGGCCGCAGGCTTCCGCTATCCGCCCGCTTTAATTTCACTGCATCACCGCAGTGCGTCGCGCCCGGTTTTGATCGGGCGCCGCATCATCAACCGGCCTTGTGCCGGTTTTTTCATGCCGTTTCATTGAACATCCTTTGTTGCCATGATGGTCGAGGAACTCGTCAGGCAATACGGCTATCTTGCCGTGGCAGTCGGCGCGTTCGCAGAAGGGGAGACGGTGTTGTTGGTCGCCGGCTACGGCGCGCAGCGCGGATGGCTGCAGTGGCCTCTGGTGGTTGTGGTGGCGGCGCTGGCCGCAACCTTGGGCGATCAACTGTTCTTTTTTCTCGGACGCTACTACGGCTCCCGTCTGCTGCAGCGCTACCCCCGGCTGCAGGCGCACCTGCCACGGGTTCGCGCAATGCTGGGGCGCAGCCCTGCTTGGGCGATCATCGCGATGCGATTTCTGTATGGCCTGCGCATCGCCGGTCCGGTGTTGATCGGCGTAGCCGGTGTGGCGCCTTGGCGCTTTATGGTGTTCAACGCGATTGGCGCCGTGCTGTGGGCACCGCTCATCACCGCCTTGGGCTGGTTTTTCGGCGCGGCGATCACCCAGCTTGCTGCCCGGCTGCAGATGGGCGAAGAGATCGTGTTGGCCATCGTGGTCGCCGTGGGCGCAGCGGTATGGTTGCTGCGGCGTCTTCGAAGGAAGTAGCAGCGGTCAGAGCTTCAAGCCCATGGCCTCGCGCACCGCGTGCATGGTGCGCTGCGCGGTGGCGCGCGCCTTGGTGCAGCCGTCGTCGAGGATGTCGCGCACCAGCGCGGGGTTGTCGATGTATGGCTGCGCGCGTTCGAGCATGGGCTGCTGCTCGCGCAGAATGGCATCGATCACGGGTTGCTTACATTCCAGACAGCCGATGCCCGCCGATGTGCAACCGCGCTGCACCCAGTCGCGGGTGGCGTCGTCGGTGTAGGCCAGATGGAATTGCCAGACCGGACAGCGCTGCGGGTCGCCAGGATCGGTGCGCTTGACCCGCGCCGGATCGGTGGGCATGCGGCGGACCTTTTGCTCGACGCTGGCGCGATCTTCGCGGATGGCAATGGCGTTGCCGTAGCTCTTGGACATCTTGCGCCCGTCGAGCCCGGGAAGCCTGGACTCGGGCGTGAGTAGCGCTTCGGGTTCGCGCAGGATTTGGCGCCGTCCGCCGCTGAGCTGAGCGCGCAGCGCGTCCTTTTCGACGCGCGAGAGTTTGCTGGCGGCGATGAGCTCGCGGGCCTTGTCGCGCTGTTCGGTGAGTCCCTCCTGATCAGCCGCGCGGCGCAGCGCGCTGAGCTGTTCGCGCACGGCATCAGGCAATTTGGCGGCAGCCGCGCGGGCCTGGGCCTCGATCAAAGGGTCCTTGCCGTAGAGATGATTGAAGCGGCGGGCGATCTCGCGGCTCATCTCGATGTGCGGAACCTGATCCGCCCCGACCGGCACATAGCGGGCAAGGTAGATGAGAATGTCGGCAGCCTGCAGCAGCGGATAGCCGAGAAAACCGTAGGTCGTCAGATCCTTGTCTTTGAGATTGGCGATCTGATCCTTGTAGGTCGGCACGCGCTCCAGCCACGACAGGGGTGTGCCCATGCCGAGCAGCAAAAACAGCTCCGCATGCTCCAGAACCCGGCTCTGGATGAACAACGTGGCTTTGTTCGGGTCGACACCGGCGGCCAGCCAGTCGATGACCATGTCGATGGTGTGCGCCGAGATGGTCTCGGGCGTGTCGTAATGCGTCGTTAGGGCATGCCAGTCGGCGACGAAAAAATAGCAGGTGTAACTGTCTTGCAGCTGCACCCAGTTTTTCAGCGCGCCGTGGTAGTGGCCCAGATGCAGTGCGCCTGTCGGGCGCATGCCGGAGAGCACACGGTCGTCCTGGTGCGCGGCTTGGTTGGAAGCGTGAGGCAAGGTCATCGAGGGAAGGGTTGCGATGGGCAGTGGGGATCAAAGCAGCATCTGGAACGGGCTGAGCAGCACGCGCAGGACCTGCATGGACAGCGCCATCAGCGGGCTGAGCCACAACGTGGTGACGATGCCGGTGAGCACCAGGGCCATGACAATGAAAAAGCCGTATGGCTCGATCCGGGACAGGGCAATCGCCTGGCGAACCGGCAGCAGACCGACCAGGATGCGTCCGCCGTCCAGCGGCGGCAACGGGAACAGGTTGAACACGAACATCACCAGGTTGACCAGGATGCCGGCCTGGGCCACGTCGTAGAAATACACCTCGTGGACCGCCAGGGCATGCAGCAGCACCAGCAGCAAACCCCAGAGAAACGCCTGGAAGAAATTGGATGCGGGGCCGGCGAGTGCCACCCAGATCATGTCGCGCTTGGGGTTGCGCAGCCGGCCGAAATTGACCGGGACCGGTTTGGCATAACCGAACAGAAACGCCCCAGAGGTCGCGAAATACAGGATCAGCGGCACCAGAATGGTGCCGATCGGGTCGATGTGCCGCGCCGGGTTGAGCGACACGCGGCCCATCATGTAGGCCGTGTTGTCGCCGAAGTAGCGCGCTGCGTAGCCGTGCGCCGCCTCGTGCAGGGTGATGGCAAAGAGCACCGGCAGCGCATAGACGGTGACGGCCTGTATGAGTTGGTCCATGCGAGGATTGTAGGGAGGGTGGGGGGCAGTGCCGGCCAGGCCGGTCAAACAGTGCTGAATCTGGCAGGATTGGGCCGAAGCAGTCTTACTGCAACGCCGGGATGCCAAGCGGGTCCAGCGGCCCACGCCCGATGCGCAGCACGAGGGGCTCGTTGCCGCACAAATCGACCACCGTGGTCGGCTCGCTCGGGCAGGCGCCGGCGTCGAGCACCAGATCGATCTGATGTTCCAGCCGCTCGCGAATGTCCTGCGCGTCGTTGAGCGCCTGGGTTTCTCCGGGGAGGATCAGCGTCGTCCCGAGCAGGGGCTGCGCCATTTCCATCATCAGCGCGTGCGCCACCGCATGATCCGGCACGCGCACGCCAATGGTCTTGCGCGAGGGATGCGATACCCGACGCGGCACTTCCTTGGTGGCCTCCAGGATGAAGGTGTAGGGCCCGGGGGTGCAGCCGCGGATCAGGCGATATTGGCGATTGTCGACACGGGCGTAATTGCCCAGTTCGGACAGATCGCTGCACAGCAGGGTGAGATGGTGGCGCTCATCCACTTGGCGAATTTGTCGCAGGCGCTGCACCGCAGCCTTGTCGTCGAGATGGCAGACCAGGGCGTAGGACGAATCGGTGGGGATGGCCGCGATGCCGCCAGCGTGCAGCAGGCGAGCGGCCTGCTTGATCAGCCGTGGCTGAGGATTGTCCGGGTGAAGCTGGAAATATTGCGCCATGATGCGTGTCAGTGCAGCAACTCCCACACCGGCGCGAGATCGGCTGGCAGCGGAGGCAGGCGCCCGAGGTCGCAAACGCTTTCGGCCGGGCTGTGGAAATCGGAACCGCGCGACGCATGAAAGCCGAATTCCAGCGCCAGATCGGCATATTTGCGATATTGCACGGCGGTGTGGCTGCCGGTGACCACTTCGATCGCCTGACCGCCCAGTTCCTTGAATCGCTCAAACAGCGCCCACTCCTCGGCCGCACTGAAACGATAGCGGCCCGGATGCGCGATCACCGCGATGCCGCCCGCCGCAGAAATCCAGCCCAGCGCCTCGTCCAGCGTGGCCCAGACATGTTCGACATAACCGGGTTTGCCTGGAGTGAGAAAGCGGCTGAAGACCTCGTGCGTGTGACGGCATACGCCTTGTTCGACCAGATAGCGTGCAAAGTGCGTGCGCGACAGCAGGGCCGGGTTGCCTGCGTAGCGTAAGGCTCCCTCGAACACCTGCGGCAGGCCCAGGTGGCGCTCCAGATCGGCGGCCATGTCCCGGGCGCGCTGGTCGCGGCCGGTGCGGATGCGCTGCAGACCCTCCCGGAGCACTGTGCTGTCGGGGCGCACTCCCAAAGCCACGATGTGTATGGTCTGCGCGGCGAACGACACCGAAACCTCGACACCGCCGACGAACCGCAGCCCCAGCGCGCTGGCCGCGTGCTCGGCCTGGGCTAGCCCGCCGATTTCGTCATGATCGGTCAGGGCCCAGAGGTCCACGCCGTTGGCATGCGCACGGGCAGCGAGTTCTGCCGGGGACAGCGTGCCATCCGATACGGTCGAATGGCAATGCAGGTCGGCGTTGTGCGGGAATGCGGCGAACATGCAAACATTGTAGAGAGAGCCCATTTCCTTCACGGCATGAACAGATCACGCCATGTCAGCCTGACGCCGGCGACGCAGTTGCTGCGCCAGCTCGGTGTCGCCTATACCGAGCATGTGTACGACTATGTCGAACATGGCGGGGCTGCCTGGGCGGCGCAGGCACTCGGGCTGCCGCTGCATGCCGTGGTCAAGACGCTGATCCTGCAGGACGACGCGGCACAGCCGCTGACCGTGCTGATGCATGGCGACTGCGAGGTATCGACCCGGCAGTTGGCGCGCGACATCGGCGCGCGTCGTGTCATGCCGTGCGCACCCGAGGTGGCGCAGCGGCACAGCGGCTATCTCGTGGGCGGCACCTCGCCATTTGGTTTGCGCAAGCCGATGCCGGTGTATGTGCAGCGCACGGTGCTTGCGCTCGATCGGATCTATCTCAACGGTGGGCGCAGAGGCTATCTGCTGGGCTTGTCACCGTCGGTGCTGACCACCGCGCTGCGGGCCCAGCCTGTGGACTGCGCTTTGCCGCACGGCGCAGCGGGCGCGGAAACGGCGTAAACGGCGCCCCATAGAATCTCGTCGCATGAATCTGTCGACCATCGTTGCGCTGCTGTTCGCCGGAATGGCCTATCTGCTGGGCTCGCTGTCGTTTGCGGTGCTGGTCAGCCGCGCACTAGGCATGGCCGATCCGCGCAGCTACGGCTCGGGCAACCCCGGAGCCACCAATGTGCTGCGCAGCGGCAACAAACTGGCGGCTGCATTGACCCTGCTACTCGATGCCTTCAAGGGCTGGGCCGCAGTGTGGCTGGCGCTGGTGGTCGGGCCTGCCTACGGATTGGGTGCTCCGGGGGTTGCGCTGGTGGCGATGGCCGTGTTTCTCGGCCATCTTTATCCGGTGTTTTTCGGTTTCAAGGGAGGCAAGGGTGTGGCTACTGCGGCCGGGGTATTGCTGGCGGTGCAGCCCTGGCTCGGGCTAGCCACACTGGCCACCTGGCTGATCGTAGCCGGCTTTTTCCGCTATTCCTCTCTGGCGGCGCTGGTGGCCGCGGTGTTTGCACCCTTCTATTACTGGTTCGGCGGCGGGCTGGCCTGGCAGACCGATCCGGCCTTGCTGCTGGCGCTGATTCTGATCAGCGCGCTGCTGATCTGGCGGCACCGCACCAACATCCGCAAGCTCATGCGCGGCGAGGAAAGTCCGATCGGCCGCAAGAAATAGCCAATCGCGTGACAAGCCCTAGTCCCGGAAATTGTTGAACGACAGCGGGGCGTCATCGATCTCCTTGCGCAGCAGAGCCATCACCGCCTGCAGATCGTCGCGCTTGGCGCCGCTGACCCGCACCACGTCGCCCTGGATTGCCGAGGTTACCTTGAGTTTGGAGCCTTTGATCAGCGCTGTGATCTTTTTGGCCAGATCCTGCGCAATGCCGGCCTTGACGGTGACGACCTGCTTGACCCGGTCACCGGAAATTTTCTCGATCTTGCCTGGTTCGAAAAACCGCGGATCGATTTTGCGCTTGGCCGCCTTGGCCATCAGCACGTCGCGCACCTGACCGAGCTGGAATTCGCTGTCGGCTGTCAGGGTGATGGTCTTGTCGCTGTGCTCGATCTGCGCCGAGCTGCCCTTGAAATCGAACCGTGTGGCAATCTCCTTGGCGGTCTGATCGCAGGCGTTGCGCACCTCGACCAGATCGGGCTCGACGACGGTATCGAAAGACGGCATGGGATCTTCCTCGAAGGGATAATGCGACGTTTGATCTGACGAATTCTATGAGCCTGCACATCGAAACCGACCTGCCGCTGCGCGGCTTCAACACCTTTGGCGTGGACGCGGTCGCGCGCCGCCTGGTGCGCGTGCGCAGTGCACGCGATGTGCGCCTGGTGGTCGATCATCCCGAGCTGGGCCGTGCTCCGAAGTTCATCCTCGGTGGCGGCAGCAATCTGCTGCTCACCCGGGACATCGACGCAGTGGTGCTCAAAATCGAGATCGCCGGTCTGCGCGTGCTCGAGCAGAATGCCCACTCGACCCTGATCGAAGTCGGTGCCGGCGAGCCCTGGCACCGGGTGGTGCAATGGACGCTCGATCAGGGTTTGCCGGGTCTGGAAAACCTGGCGCTGATTCCGGGCACGGCGGGTGCGGCACCGGTGCAGAACATCGGCGCCTATGGTGTGGAACTGTCGGATCGGCTGGAATCGGTGGACGTGGTCGACCTGGTCACCGGGCGCAGCGCCACGCTGCCGGCGGCGGCCTGTCGCCTCGGCTACCGCGACAGCGTGTTCAAACGCGAGCTGGCCGGCAAATCGGTGATCACCGCCATCCGCCTGCGATTGCCCAAACCCTGGGTGCCGGTGACCGGCTATGCCGATGTCGCGCGCTGGCTGCAGCGCCACCAGGTCCACGATCCAAGCCCGAGGGATGTGTTCGACGCGGTGTGCGCCATTCGCCGCAGCAAGCTGCCTGACCCCGCACTGCTGGGCAATGCCGGCAGCTTTTTCAAGAACCCGGTGGTCAATCGCACCATCCGCAACGAGATTCTCGAAGAGCACCCGGACATCGTCAGCTACCCGCTGGAGGACGGCACCTACAAGCTGGCCGCAGCGTGGATGATTGCCGCCTGCGGCTGGAAGGGCCGGTCGCGCGGACGGGCAGGGGTCTATGAACACCAGCCGCTGGTTCTGGTCAACCATGGCGGCGCCACCGGCACCGACATCCTTGCGCTGGCGCAGGCGGTGCAATCCAGCGTGGAACAGAAATTCGGCTTGCATCTGGAGCCGGAGCCTGTCATCGTGTGATGCAGGTCATGGCCGAATTTGCCGCGTAGGCCTTCATGACCGCGGCTCTCGCCACCCCGTGCGGGGCCATGCCTGATCTGGCCAAGCGTCAACCAAAGCCGTGGCTCAGCAGGACGGCCAGCAGCGGAATGATCACCATCACATGCGACTGCGCCATCAGCCAGCGGCGCTCGCGGCGGATCTCGGTCGCGGCAATGCCCTCAGGCTGACGCTGCCACCGCGCGAGGGTTCGGCTAGACGGCCAGGACATCAGCGCCATCAGCAGCAAGAGCCCGATCTTTCCCCATAGCAATGGATTGTGCAGCAGCCACTGCGGCCCCTTGATGCCCCAGAACACCAGCATCAGCCCGCTGACCGCCACCGCGGCAAAGCTGGCCCACACCCACAGGTCGAGCCGCCGCAGGCGCTGCAGAGCTGCCGGATCGATTGCCTCGACCCGAATCAGACTGGTCTTGGCAGTGAGAAAGACCACCAGTCCAAGCATTGCGGACAGATGGAGGTAGAGCAGCAGCGCATCGGCCAGCATGGCGGTCAGGATGGGTTGCGCTGGATCAATCCGGCTCGCCTTGCTTGCAGTGTGACGAAATGCTGTAGCGGCGGGTGCAGGCAATCGGCCAGGGTGGACTGGTTCAGACGGGCATAAAACGCCTCGGCCGCATCACTCAGCAGCGGGCGCAGCAGGCACAGCGGGGTGAGATTGCAATGTCCCCCGTCAGTTCGCAGACACTCCACCAGCCCCTGACCCTCTTCGAGCCAGCGCACCAGATTGCCAAGCAGAATTTCCTCTGCCTGTTTTTGCAGGCGTACACCGCCGCCGACCCCGCGCTGGTTGACCACATACCCACCAAGCGCCAGACGCTGGAGGATTTTGATCAAGTGTTCGCGAGACACATCAAGAATTAGCGCGATCTCTCTGCTATTGAAAGACTTTTCTGGGTCTGATGCGAGCACCATTAGCGCACGCAAACCATAATCGGTGAATTGGGTGAGCTTCAATTTGTGACTTGTCAGTTTGGTTGCACGGGCCTATAGTGGAGTCATCATAACCACTTTTGGGCGACTATGAAACATACACCGACGGACGGATTGCCGCAGCAGGAGCGCGGTACCAGCCTGTTTCGACGCGTGCTCGATGCCACACCCGATGGGGTCGAGCCGCGGGATCGTCGCGATGTTCTTGCCCGGCAGCTGCGCGAGCAGACCGGGCTCGATGACGCGGTTCTAGAGCGGCTGGTGCGACGCTTTTACGCCATGGCGCAGCAGGATGCTGCGCTCGGCCCGCTGTTCGCAGCGCATGTCGGGGACTGGGAGATGCATTACAGCCGCATGGTCGATTTTTGGGCCTCGGTGGGATTGCTCGCGGGGCGTTACCACCGCAATGCGCTGCAGGCGCACCGGCCGCTGGGGTTGCGCTCGGCACATTTCGCACGCTGGCTGGAACTCTTCGATCAGGCGCTGCAGATGGAGGTCTCGCCGCAGGCACGCGCGCATCTGCTGGTCATCGCGCAGCGCATCGCAGCCACGCTGCGTAGCCGCCTGTGCACGGACGACCCGGCGGCGCAGGGTGCGTTGAAGTTACTTGCAGCAACAAAAGACACATCACCTTTCCAGGCGCCTTGATCCAAAGCAACCCAAAATATAAGCGGCCACTTATCTTGTCGATACGCCTGCGACCTTTTGTCGCATCACCCTGAGGAGAGAGAACGATGCCAGAAGAAATGCCATATGTCCCGATGCCAGTGTCTCGGGAAGATGGCCGCACCACGCCGAACGCGGCCATGCCTGAACCCGATCTGAACTACGCCCGGCCGATGGGCGCGTGGGTGATCGTCGCCGCCTTGTTCGTCGTCGTGGTCGGCCTGTGGGCGATGGTTGCGGCCTATTTCTCTCTCCATGCCTGAGGACACCATGTCGACTTCT
>JBMFIE010000026.1:0-19376 GCA_049976465.1 Thiomonas sp.
CGGCAGGCTGTCGCGCGCAGCGGCGATGCGGGCGTGAAAGTCGATCAGGGTCTGCGCGCCGGGGCCGTGCACGCGCTCTTTGGCCACTGGCAGGCCGAAGGCTTCGAAGGCGTCGAGCATGGCGTGGTGGGTACCCGGCTGGTCGGCCCAACCGACGATTTCGCCCCAGCCGTAGGCATAGAACGCCAGCGGGCGCTGTGCGGCGACCCGGGGATCGAGCTGGCGGATGCTGCCGGCGGCGCCGTTGCGCGGGTTGACCAGGGTGGGCAGGCCCTTGGCGCGCTGGCGGGCATTGAAGCGCTCGAAGTCGGCGCGGTGCATCAGCACTTCGCCGCGCACCTCGAGCACGGCGGGCGCGTGCCCCTGCAGCCGCAGCGGCACGCGGCGGATGGTGCGCACGTTCTGCGTCACGTCCTCGCCGGTCTCGCCATCGCCGCGGGTGGCGGCCTGCACCAGCACGCCGTGCTCATAGCGCAGATTGATCGCCAGCCCATCGAACTTGAGCTCAGCGCTGTAGATCACCGGCGGGTCGTCCGCTTTGAGGCCGAGCCGGTTGCGGATGCGCTGGTCGAAGGCGACCGCGCCCTGCGGTGTGGGGTCGGTCTCGGTCTGGATCGACAGCATCGGCACCGCGTGCCGCACCGGGACGAACTGCGGCAGCGGCGCGCCGCCGACGCGCTGCGTGGGCGAATCGGGCGTGCGCAGCTCGGGATGCGCGGCCTCGAGTGCCTGCAGCTCGCGAAACAGCGCGTCATAGTCGGCATCGGGCACCAGCGGGGCGTCGAGCACGTAGTAAGCGTGGTCGAGGCGCTGGATTTCGGCGCGCAACGCGGCGGCGCGCTCGGCAGGAGAAACGGCAGGCATGCGGTGGCTTCAGGAGAACAGACGCTGCGCGGCGGGCGAGCCGGCAGGCAGGCCATGCTGCTCGAGCACCTCGTAGAGCATGTCGAGCTGTTTTTCGATGTGGTCGAGCGCGGCATCGCTCAGCGGCGCGTCGTTGTCGTCGACCACGGCGGCGTCGAGCGCGGCGCTCAGATCGCGCGCGGCCTGGCGCATGCGGGCGAAGGGCTTCTGCGCTGCCGGGGCCTGCGGCACTTCGAGCAGCAAGGTGGCGTGGCTGACCGCGGCAGCGCTGTCGGCCAGGTCGGCGCGGGCGTCGAACTGCAGGTGCACCAGCGGGGTGGGCGGCCGATCGACATCCTGATGGAGCAGCACCATGCGACCGGCCTCGGCCCCCGGTACGAAACCCACGGCCTGCGCCTGCTGGCGCAGAAAGTCCACTCCCCAGGGCACGCTGCGGGCACGCAGGGTAATGGACAGCTGGGCGTCGTTGGCGCTGGCGAAGGCGTCGAGCTGCCGGGCTTGCTCGAGCACTTCGGCCATGTCGGGCAGATCGGGCGGCACGCCCAGGGCGTCGCCCAGTTCGTGGCATTTGGCGACGAATTCAGAATACTCGATCGCGTTGATCGGGCCGCTGCGGTTGCTCAGCTGCACCGCGGCCTGCAGCTCGGCGTACTGGCCGTTGGCCTGCAGTGGCTCCCACTGGCCGGTCTGGACATGACGCCCTTCGAACAGCATGCGTTTGGCTCCGGCGCGGGCGGCCTTGGGCAGCCGAGGCAGCAGCGACTCGCCGGTGCGCGGCGAATCGAACAGGAAGCTGGCGATCGCATCGATCAGCGGGTCGATCTGCAGCGGCAGCAGGCGCGGCCGCGGAGCGACATCGGGAGGCAGCGGCACCGGCTGTAGCGGCGCTCCGTCCGGACCGAGCGCATCCAACCCGCCGGGCTCGACCGGCTCGCTGCGCGATCTGGTATCGGCATCGATCTTGCCATGCTGGCGCCTGAATTTGCCGGTCTGCCAGGCGTTGTAGGCCACGACAGCGGCGATGATGATGGCGCCGATGACGACTAATGCGATTTGCAACTGTCCCATCCAGGAGTCCTCAGGGTTGGCATGTGCGCGCGGCGGATTCGGAAAAGTCTGGCTCAGGCCGCCTGCGCAAAGCGTAGCGCCGCGTCCATCTCCACGGCAACGGTGCGCGAGACGCCCTGCTCCTGCATGGTCACGCCGATGAGCTGGTCGGCCATTTCCATCGCGATCTTGTTGTGCGAGATGAACAGGAACTGCGTGCTGGCCGACATGTCCTTGACCAGCCGGGCGTAGCGTTCGGTGTTGGCGTCGTCCAAAGGCGCATCCACCTCGTCGAGCAGGCAGAACGGCGCTGGGTTGAGCTGGAAAATGGCAAACACCAGCGCAATGGCCACCAGCGCCTTTTCCCCCCCGGACAACAGGTGGATCGAGCTGTTTTTCTTGCCCGGCGGCTGCGCCATGACCTGCACCCCGGCGTCGAGAATTTCCTCGCCGGTGATGATCAGCCGCGCGTTGCCGCCACCGAACAGCAGCGGGAACATGCGGCCGAAGTGGTCGTTGATCTGCGTGAAGGTGCTCGCCAGCAGGTCGCGGGTTTCGGCGTCGATCTTGCGGATGGCGTCTTCCAGTGTGGTGATCGCGGCCTGCAGATCGTCGTGCTGCGCGTCGAGAAACTGCTTGCGCTGCCGCGCCTGGCCCAGTTCGTCGAGCGCTGCGAGGTTGACCGCACCGAGCGCAGCGATCTCCCGCTGCAGGCGTTCGAGCTCGCGGGCCAGCGCCGGAATTTGTGCGTCGCTCGGCAGGCTTGCACGCACCGCATCCAGATCGGCCTGCGCCTCGGTCAGTTGCTGCGCAAACTGCTCGGCCTGCAGCCGGAATTCCTGCTCCTTGAGCTGCAGCTCGGTGATGCGCTGGCGCAGCGGGTCGAGGTCGCGCTCGAGCCGCAGCCGCGCTTCCTCGCGCTGGCGGAGTTGCTGCGCGATGTCGTCGGCCTCGCTGCGGCGCGCACCGAGCACGGCCTGCGCGCTTTGCTGCTCGGCCAGCGCCGCCTGCAGCCCGGCCTGCGCGCCGTCTTCGCTCAGGCGTTCGAGTTCGGCCTGCGCCGCCTCTTGCGCGCTGGCCTGACGGGCGAGCTGCTCCTGTGCCACCTGTGCCTGGCGCTGCAGTTCGGTGAGCTGTTGCTGCAGGCTGCGCACCGCATAACCGCTGTCGGCCGCCTGCGCCTCGAGCTGGCGCTGCTGCGCCCGGGCCTCGGCCAGCGCCTGCTGCGCTTCAAAGACTTCGGCTTCCAGATCGGCCTGGCGCTGCTGCTGATCGGCCAGCTGCGCATCGAGTTCCTCGAACCGCGCCTCGCTCTGCGCCAGTTGTGCCTGCAGATCCTCGCGCTGCAGCGCGATATCGGCCAGATCGGCATCGATTTGCCCCTGGCGTGCGGCGCTCTGCTCGGCCTGTTGCGTGAGCTTGAGCCACTCCACCTGCACCGTGTGCAGCTGCTGCGTGTCCTGCTGCTGGCGCCGCTGCAGCGCGGCGAGCTGCTCCCGCGCCTGCGCCAGTTCGTGATCGGCCTGATGCAGCCGCGCGCGACTTTGCTCGGCGATGAGTTGCTCGGCCTTGGCCTGACGTTCGAGATTGTCGATGTCCTGCTGCCGCGCCAGCACGCCGGCCTGCTCGGTATCGGCAGCGTAGAAACTCACGCTGTGACGACTGACGGTATGGCCCTGCGTCGTCACCAGCAGCGTCTGCGGCGGCAGACCGGGGCGCAGTGACAGCGCCTGCGACAGCGACGGCGCCACGAACACCTCGGCCAGCCAGTCGTCCAGCAGGGCAGACAGCGCGGCGTCGCCGCAGCGCACGCCCTCGCGCAGCGCCCGGCAACCCGCCGGCGCTGCAGTGGGCGCGGCTGCCACGGCGGCTGCAGGTGCCGCATAAAACGCCAGCTTGACCGGCGGCGCATCGGCGGCAAACCCCGCGGCCATGTCCAGATCGCGCAGTTCCAGCGCGGTCAGCCGCTCGCGCAGCACGGCTTCGAGTGCGGTTTCCAGTCCCTTGTCCACCTGCAGTCGCGACCAGAGCTGCGGCAGGTCGGCCAGTCCATGCCGTGTCAGCCAGGATGGCAGCTTGCCCTCGGTCAACACCCGCTCTTGCAGCGCCTTGAGCGCCGACAGACGCGCCGCGGTGGCGGCCAGCCGGGCTGCCGCCTCCTGCTGCGCCTGCTGCGCCTGCTGGTGTGCTTGCTGCAGTTCAGGCAGGGACTGATCGAGCTGTTCGCGCTGCGCGCGCAGGATGTCGAGCGCTTCGCGCAGGCTGTCCTGCTGGCGCTGCAGATCGGCCAGACGCAGGCTGTCGGGCGCAACGACCGCGCGCTGCTCGGCCAGCAGTCGCTCCTGCCGTTGCTGCAACTGCGCGATCTGCTGGCTCAGGCTGCGCTGGCGCACGGCCTCGGCCTGCAACGCCTGCTGCGCCGCGGCGGCCTGGGCGCGCTCGTCGGCAGCGCGTCGCTGCGCCTCGCTGAGCGCGGCCTCGAGCACTGGCAGCCTCTCGGCGTGTTCCTGCACCCGCGCCTGCGCCACCTCGGCCTGCACCTGGGCATCGGCCAGGCGCTCGGCGGTCTCGGCCGCCTGCTGCACGGCGGTGTCGTGCCGTTGCTGCCACTCCTGCATCTGGGCTTCGATGGCCTGCAGCGTCGCCTGCGCACGCTGGCGGCCCTCGATCACAAAGCGGATTTCCGCCTCGAGCTGGCTGACGCGCGACTGCGCTGCGTAGAACGCCGCCTGCGCGCGGTTGAGCGTCTCGTTGCTGGCGAACTGCGCCTGCCGCAGCGCCTCGATCTCGGCCTCGAGGCTGCGCAGCTCGGCGAGGCGGGCTTCGAGCGCATTCATCGCCTCGCCACCGGCCAGGGTGATTTGCTGGCGCCGGGTCTGCGCCTCGTCATGGCGCAGCAGCCAGAGTTGATGCTGCACGCTCGTGGCCTCGGCCTGCAGCGCCTGGTAGCGGGTGGCGACCTCGGCCTGTTGCTCCAGCCGGCCTAGATTGCTGCCGAGTTCGCGCAGGATGTCCTGCACCCGGGTGAGGTTCTCGCGGGTGTCGTGCAGACGGTTTTCGGTCTCGCGGCGGCGTTCCTTGTACTTGGACACGCCTGCCGCTTCTTCCAGCATCATGCGCAGGTCTTCGGGGCGCGATTCGAGAATGCGGGTGATGGTGCCCTGGCCGATGATGGCGTACGAGCGCGGCCCAAGCCCGGTGCCGAGAAAAATGTCGTGCACATCGCGGCGGCGCACCGCCTGGTTGTTGATGAAATAGCTCGACGCCCCGTCGCGGGTGAGCACGCGCTTGATCGCGATTTCGGTGAACTGCCCCCACTGCCCGCCGATGCGGTGGTCGCTGTTGTCAAACACCAGCTCGACGCTGCAGCGGCTGGCGGGCTTGCGCTGCGCACTGCCGTTGAAAATGACGTCCTGCATCGACTCGCCGCGCAGCTCGCTGGCCTTGCTCTCGCCCAGCACCCAGCGCACCGCGTCGATCACGTTCGACTTGCCGCAGCCGTTGGGGCCGACGATGCCGGTGATGCGACCGGGAAACGGCAGCGTCACGGGCTCGGCAAACGACTTGAATCCGGCCAGACGAAGAGAGGTCAAACGCATCGAGTGATGTAAATCTATGATTTACAAGGGAATTTATGGCTTTTGCGGCAGGCGGCAATCATACCATTGCCGCCCGCCCTGCAGACCTTGACGGGCACAGCGCCGGCCAAGCCCGCCTATCATCGCGCCGCATGACACCCGCCCAGATCCAAACCCTGTTCGAGCGTTTCGCCGCAGCCAACCCGGCGCCGCGCACCGAACTGGAATACCGTACCCCGTTCGAACTGCTGGTGGCCGTGATGCTGTCGGCACAGGCCACCGACGTGAGCGTCAACAAGGTCACGCGCCGGTTGTTCGCGATGGCCAACACCCCGCAGGCCATGGTCGAGCTGGGCGAGGAACGGCTGCGCGAGGCCATCCGCACCATCGGCCTGTATAAAACCAAAGCCAAGAACGTGATCGCCACCAGTCGCATCCTGCTCGAGCAATACGGCGGCGAGGTGCCGCAAACCCGCGAGGCGTTGCAGGCGCTGCCCGGCGTGGGGCGCAAGACCGCCAACGTGGTGCTCAATGTGGCCTTCGGGCAGGACACGATTGCTGTGGACACGCACATTTTCCGCGTGGCCAACCGCCTGGGATTGGCGCGCGGCAAGACGCCGGAGGATGTGGAGAAAAAGCTCGAGAAAGTCATCCCAAAGCGGTTCCGGCAGCATGCGCACCACTGGCTGATCCTGCACGGCCGCTATGTGTGCAAGGCGCGCAAGCCAGAATGCTGGCGCTGCGGCGTGGCCGATCTGTGCCCTTTCGAGCCCAAGACGCCCGCACCGCAATGATCCGCCGCCTGTTTCTGGCCGTTTGCACAGGCGCGCTGCTGCTGTGCGCGTTGCCGACTTCGGCGCAGCCTGTCCGGGTGACCGACGACACCGGGCAGGTGCTCACCCTGCAGCAGCCGGCCCGGCGCATCGTCGCGCTGTCGCCGCAATTGCTCGAACTCAGCGCAGCGGCTGGTGCCAGTCGGCAGGTGATCGCCACCATCCGCGGCGCGGACGATGTGCACTGGGCGCGCCGGCTGCCGCTGGTGGGCGATGCATTTGCGCTCAATCTGGAAGCCATCGTGCGGCTCAAGCCCGATCTGATCCTGGCCTGGGAGTCGGGCACCCCGCCGCGCGAGGCAGCGCGGCTGAAGTCGCTGGGCATTCCGGTCTACTGGAGCCAGGCCAACGATTTCCAAACCCTGGCCTCGACCGTGCAACGCATCGGCATCCTTGCCGGCACGCCGGGGGCGGCGCAGCGCTGGGTGCAGGCTTTCGACAGCCGGCTGGCCGCGCTGCGCGCCCGCTACGGCGGGCTCGAACCCGCGGTGCGGGTGTTCTATCAGGTCTGGGACCGTCCGCTGATCACCGTGGGCGGGCCGCAGCTGATCACCCAGGCGATCACCCTGTGCGGGGGGCGCAACGTGTTCGGCAACCTTGCCGTGCTGTCTCCCACCATCTCCACCGAGGCGGTGCTGCGGGCCGATCCGCAGCTCATCGTCACCTCCAGTCCGCGGGGAGCCGCCTGGATGCAGCAGTGGAAGCGCTACACCACCATCAGTGCGGTGCGGCACGATCAACTGGTGACGCTGTCGCCGAACCTGCTGCCGCGCATGGGCGTCGATGTGCTCGACGGCGTGCAACAGCTGTGCAGCGCCATTGCCACGGCGCGCAGATCGCTGCGCTGAATCCGCCGCACGGCAAGCCCCCACCGGATCGCCCCTACCCGACCGCCCCCGTTTGACGGGATTGTCTGCGGCCTGCAGTCGCCCGCATGATCCGCACTCAGACATGCCTCGCATCGGGCATTCGTCCCCCTGAGACCATGCTTGCCGTCACCTCGATCGCTACGCCCCACGACCTACCGCTGCTGGCCAGCATGCCGCAGGGCCTGAGCGCTGCGGTGGCGCGCTTGCCGCAGCCGGGCGAGGTGCAGGTCTGGGAGCTGGCGTTGGATCAGCCTCCCGCGGACGCTGCCGCATGGCTCGATGCGCACGAGCGGGCGCGGGCGCAGCGCTTCGTCCACGCCCTGCACCGCCGCCGCTATGTCGCCGCGCATGCGTGGATGCGGCGCGTCCTTGCGCATCATCTGGGCTGCGCCCCGCAGGAACTGCGCTTTGCCCGCGGCCCCTATGGCAAACCCGCCCTGCGCGACACCAGTGCGCTGCGCTTCAACCTCAGCCACAGCGGCGAAGTCGCCCTGCTCGCCCTGTCCACGGAGATGGAGATCGGCATCGACATCGAAACGCTGCGTCCGGGGCTGCCCGACGCGGCGCTGGCGCAAGGCGTGCTCACACCCGCCGAGCTGGCCGAACTGGAGCAACTGCCGCCCGACCAACGCAACGCGGCGTTTTTTGGCGGCTGGGCAGCCAAGGAAGCCTGCATGAAAGCGCTTGGACTGGGTCTGGCAATCGAACCCCGGGGCCTGCATGTCGGGCTGGACACACGGCGTCGGCAGGTGCAAGTGCTTGCCGCGCCCGGCGCAGCCGCATTGGACCTCCTGCCGCTGGCTTGCGGCAACGGCCATGCCGCGGCGCTGGCCTGCACAGGCCACATCACTCACCTGACCTGGCACACCGCCGACATCCTCGACCACAGGCCGACATGACCCCGGTGCGTATCAACAACCATGGGCGCGAGCTGGTGGGGCTTTACCTCGAGCCGCCTGCCGAACGACCGCCGCGGCACCATGCGGTGCTGCTGTGCAATCCGTTCGGGCAGGAGGCGATTCGGGCGCACCGGTTGTACCGGGTGATGGCCGACCGGCTGGCCGCCGCGGGCTACTGCGTGCTGCGCTTTGACTACTACGGCAGCGGCGATTCGGCGGGGGACGACACCGACTGGGATCTGCTGGGCAGCATCGACGACGCACAGGCCGCGCTGGCCGAGCTGCTGCGCCGCAGTCATACGCCGCAATGGTCGGCGCTCGGTCTGCGCCTGGGCGGCAACATTGCGCTGGAGACCGCGCGGCGCGCTGCGCAGCCGGCGCAGGTGTTGCTGCTGATCGAGCCGGTGCTGGCCGGCAAGGACTATCTCGACGATCTGGCCACCTCCAGCCAGGTCGCGCTCGGCCGGGGTTACGGCGTGCGCTGGCCGCTGAGCGCGGCCCTGCGACGCAGCATGCTGCCCGAACCGCAGGCAGAAGCGCTGGGTTTTGCCCTCACCCCGACCAGCCGTGCGCAAATCGGGGCGATCACTCCGGCGCGGCTGCTGCCCGTGCCGGCCGAGCGTTTGAGCCTGCTCGTGCCCGATGCGGCGCAGACCGCAGACGTGCTTGCGCAGGCCGGCGTACACCTGCCGGCGCAGGCGCGCATCGGCGACAGCGCGGCCCGGATCGATTGGGCCACCGACAGCGCCGCCGCCACGGCCATCGTGCCGATGCACTGGATCAGCCATCTCCTGCAGATACTCGCCGAGCCCGCGCATGCTTGAGACCACCATGACCTTTGGGCCGCGGGGCGATCTGCTCGGCACCGTCTCGTTTCCGGCCAACGGCTCGGCGTCCATCCCCCGGTTCGGTGTGCTGCTGTTCAACGCCGGAGTGATCCACCGTGTCGGCTCGCACCGGCTCAACGTCAAGCTCGCGCGCGCTCTGGCTGCCGACGGCATCGCCACCCTGCGCTTCGATCTGCACGGCATGGGCGACAGCATGCGCGCCGACGGCCGCCTGTCGTACAAGGAGCAGGTGGTGGCCGACCTGGGCGCCGGTATGGATCTGCTGCAAAACATCACCGGCGCGCGGCATTTCGCTTTGGTGGGCTTTTGTTCGGGGGCCTTGCCCAGCTATTGGTGCGCCCAGGCCGACGCGCGGGTCAGCGCCATCGTGCTGTACGACGCGCTGTCCTTCGCCACGCTGCGTAGCAGGCTGCGCTATGTCGGGGTGCGCCTCATGCACCACGGCATCGGGCCCAAAGCCTGGGCCAGGTGGACCCGCGCGGTGATGCGCGGCCTGACCGAGACTGCCGCCCTGGCCCGCCAGCGCCTGCGCCACTCCAGCCTGTCTGCCCTGCTCGACGGCCGCGGCGCCGACTCGGACATGGACGAACGCATCGATCCCCACGCCCTCGGCCAGAGCCTGCTGGCGCTGGCGCAGCGAGGCACGGGTGTGATGGTGCTCAGCGCGGGCACCGATTACAGCGCGGTCAACTACGCCGGGCAGCTGCGCGAAACGCTCGGGCTGCGCCACACCGTGCACGACCGCCTGTTGTTCGCGCATCTCGCAGACATCGACCATGCGGTCACCACCCGCGCGGCTCAGCAACAATGGATCGACACAGTGCGACGCGGTCTGCTGCAACTCACCCCGGTGCAGGAGGCGGCGCCATGACCGCGGCCGTGGTGTTCTGGGCAGCGACCGTATTCGTGCTCTACACCTATGCGGGCTACCCGCTGCTCATCAGCCTGCTGGCCCGGCGTCGCGCGTTGCCCGACTGCCCCCTGCTCGACCATGCCGCGCTGCCGCCGATCACCGTAGTCATGGCCGCCTACAACGAAGCCGCGCGTCTGCCCGCCAAGATCTCCAACCTGCGCGCGCTCGACTATCCGCAGCATCTGGTGGAGATCCTGATCGTCTCCGACGGCTCAACCGACGACACGCTCGAGGTGCTCGCCCGCACCCCTGGGGTGCGCACCCTGAGCTATGCCCAGCGCCGCGGCAAGGCGTACGCGCTGAACTTGGCGATGACCGCGGTGCAGACCGAGTTCGTCGTGTTCTGCGATGTGCGTCAAGCGCTGGAGCCGGGGGCGGTGCGCCGGCTGATCTCCGATTTCTGCGACCCTGCGGTCGGCGCGGTCAGTGCCGAGCTGGTTCACCGCCCCAGCGGCACGCAGACCGGGCAGAACATCGGCCTGTATTGGCGTTATGAAAAAGCCATCCGCAAGGCCGAAAGCCGGTTCCACTCCACGGTGGGCGCGACCGGCGCGCTTTACGCCATCCGCAAGGCTGACTACCAGCCCCTCGCGCCCGACACCATTCTCGACGACTTCGAAATCCCGATGCAGATCACCCGCAAGGGCAAACGCACCCTGCTCGATCCCCGTGCCCTGGTCTACGACCTGCTGCAAACCGAGTCGGCGGCCGAGAAAAAGCGCAAGATTCGCACCCTGACTGGCAATTTCCAGACCTTTTCGCGACATTTTTGGCTGTTCAACCCGGCGATCAACCCGGTATGGTTCCAGTTCATGTCACACAAGGTGTGCAGACTGTTCGTGCCGTATGCCCTCGTCCTGACCCTGGTCACCAGCGCCATGATGCCGACGCCGTTCTACCGCGTGATGCTGATGCTGCAGCTCGCCTTTTATCTGCTTGCGGCGCTCGGACAATGGGTGCCCGCCGCACGACGCAGCCGCGTGGTCAGCTTCGCCCATGTGTTTTTCGACATGAACGCTGCCGCCATCCTGGCGCTGCTCAGATTCCTCTCGGGCCGTGTCGATGCGAGGTGGGAAAAGACATGAGGCGGCTGAGCATCCTGATGTACCACGCGCTGTACGCCAACGCGGCGCAGCAGCAGGCCATCGACCCCGCCGATCGACCCTACGCAGTGTCGGTCGAGCGCTTTGCGCGGCAGCTCGATCTGCTGCTGGCGGCGCAAATCCCGGTGGTCTGCCCGCAGCGCATCGAGCAGACAGCCGAGCCCTTGCCGGGCGGTGTGCTGCTGACCTTCGACGACGGCCATGCCAGCAATGCCGAGCTCGCACTGCCCCTGCTGCAAGCGCGCGGCATGCGAGCGCTGTTTTTCGTCACCACCGACTTCATCGGCAAGCGCCCGGGCTTTTGCAACTGGGATCAGGTGCGTGCCTTGGCACGGCAGGGCATGACCGTGGGCGGACATGGTCAGACCCACCGTTTTCTGGACGATCTGCCCAGCGGCGCGCTGCGTGCGGAACTGGAGCAGTCGCATGCTCAGCTGGAGCAGGAATTGCAAATTCCCATCCGGCAAATGTCCTTTCCCGGCGGGCGATACGACGCGCGCTGCCTGCAGCTTGCCCGCGCGGCCGGCTACAGCGTGCTGCATGGCTCGGCGGTCGGTGCGCTGCCCGCGGGCGGGAGGCTGCCGGCCCAACCGCTGCCACGGCTGGCCATCCGCACCGGCACGACCGACCGTGCGTTCCTCGATTTCGCCCGCGGTGCGCCGCTGCCGCTGCTGCGCGCGCAGGCGCTGTCGCAGGCCAAGACCTGCCTCCGGCAGATCATCGGCAACCAGCGTTATCACCGCCTCTACGCGCGGATCAGGGGCGCACAAGGCCCGTCGACATGAAGCCGTCCGCCGTTGTCCATCGTGACCTGCGCATCCGGTGCACGCCGTCGCGCACTCCTAGGAGGACTGCCCCGTGAGCGTCGCCAGCCCGCATCCGCGCCACAAACCCGGGGTGCAGAGCAACCGCCGCGTTGCGGTCGCTCAGCCCGGCCCGACACCGGCGCCGCTCGCACCCGCCCAAGCCGACTGGGCCGGGGCCGCGCTGCGCTCGACCCTGTGGCTGCTGGCTGTGCCGGCGGTGTTCGTGCTCAGCATCATCGTCTTCAAGCTGCACCCAGGGAAAATCGGGCTTTACGGCTTCGCGCTGTTTTTCGGCGCCCTGCTGCTGGTGCAACTGCGTAAGGGTCCGGAGCCGCTGCTGGCACTCATGGTGATCTATTACCCGCTGAGCAAGCTGTATCCCGTGCTGCTCGCGCCCGGGCTGAACGGCACCAATCTGCTCGAGCTGCTCGTCATTACGGTATGGATCTCGCTGGCGATCAAGCACAAAAAGAGTTTGTTCCAAGCTTTTGCCTTTACCCGACTGGTGAGCATCTGGTTTTGGCTGGCCGTGGTGTCGGTTTTCACCGCGATCCTGCGCATCGGCCTGCATCCTTTCATCTGGAACTACCTACTATCGGTTCGTGGATTTTTCGACCAGTTCATCGTGTTCTTTCTGGTGGTCAATCTGATCCAGGACAAGAATATGGCCAGGCGGCTGGTGATCTACATGATGTTTTCCGCCGCGGTCATTTTCCTCTACGGCATTCAGGAATGGTGGTTCACCCGCGGCGCCAGCAGTATCGAAAAGTCGCGCCTGCTCGGGCCGGTCGGTCAGCCAAACGAGTTTGCCGCGCAGATCATTTACGCCTTCGCGCCGTTTCTGGCATACGGCGCCTATTATTTTCCGCGCTGGAAATCGCTGCGTCTGGCGCCCATCGTGTTCATCGGCCTGCGTGTGCTTCTGGCGGCATTTTCCCGCGCTGCCTATTTGGCATTCGCCATGGAGCTGTTCACGCTGTCGTTTGTCAAGAGCAAGAAATTTTTCGTGCTGGTGCTGCTGGTACTGGGGTCGATCTATTTTTTCATCCCGTCTCTGGTGCCCAATTCGCTGAAAGCGCGGGTCGAGCAAACCTACCAGGACAGGGAGTCAGGAGCCACCATCGATAAAAGCGCCGATTCGCGATTTCTGCTGTGGAGCGCAGCGATCGAGATGAGCAAAGAATCGCCGATTTTTGGCAAGGGCTTTGATCAGTTCCACAGCCTGGTGCCCAGTTATGTCCCGGGGTTTTACGACGGCTCCACCGGTGGCGCGACAGACAACCAGAACATGTTTCTCTACACCGCGGCGAACATGGGTCTTCCCAGCCTGATCGTGCTGCTGCTGATCATCGGCTTGCTCGCCTGGCGTGGCTGGCTTCTGTATCGCAAGGCCACGCTGGACATCGACCGCATCATCGGCCTGGGTGCGGTGACCATGGTGGCAGGACTGATCGGGGTGAATATGTTCGGCACCCATTTGATCGATACTGCGGTGGACATCTTTTTCTGGATTTACCTTGCGGTGGTGGCACGGCTGTATTCCCCTCATGACATTTCACCGCCACCGGCATCGACACCACATGGCGCGCGCAGATAAACCTCCCCCGCTGATCGTCCATATGATCGACGAGCTGCCGCGCGACGGCGCGGAAATGCTGCTGGTCGATCTGATGCGGCTGCGCGTGCCGGGCTATCGCTACCAGATTGCCTGCCTGATTCGCGGCGGGCCGCTGGAGCAGGAGTTCGAGCGGCTTGGGGTGCCGGTGAAGATTTTCGGTCGTCGCGGCCGGATCGATCCGGGGCTGGTGCTGCGTCTGGCGGCCTGGCTGCGCAGCGAACGGGTGGACGTGGTGCACACCCATCTGTTCACAGCCGATACCTACGGCCGCCTGGCGGCACGGCTCGCGGGCGTTCCGGCGGTCTTTTCCACGGTCCACAACATCGTCAACCCGTGGAAAGGCGCCGGACACCGAGCGATCGACCGGCTGCTTGCCCGACTGAGCACTGCGGTGGTGGGCTGTAGCGATGAGGTGACGCAGACCCTGGCCCGACGCGACCGCATCCCCGTGCGCAAGCTGGTCGCCATTCCGAATGGCATCGACCTGCGCAAATTTTCCATCGCCAGCGGTGCTGGGGTGCGCGAGGAGTTCGGCCTGCCTGCGGATCGTCCGTTGATTGGTGTGGTGGGCCGGCTACATGCACAAAAGGCGCATGCCGATTTGTTTCGTGCCCTGGCCTTGCTGCCACAGGCGCGTGCCGGGGAGCTGGCCTGCCTGGTCATCGGCACTGGCGACCTGCTCGCGCCACTGACGCAACAGGTGCGGGAACTGGGCCTGGATCGCTGTGTGCGGTTCACCGGCATGCGTCAGGACATCCCGCGGCTGGTCGCGGCGCTGGACGTCTTTGTCATGTCCTCGCACTGGGAGGGCCTGCCGATTGCGCTGCTCGAAGCGATGGCCAGCGCCAGGGCGGTGCTGTGCACCCGAGTGGGCGGCATTCCGGATGTGGTGGTCGATGGCGACAATGGGCTGCTGGTCGACGCGCAGGACCCGCCCGCGCTGGCGCAGGGGCTGGATCGTCTGCTGCAGGACGCCGCGCTGCGTCGGCGGTTGGGCCAGCGTGCGCGCGAGACGGTGATGGCGCGTTTCGACGTCTCGCGCACGGCCGCGGCGTACAACCAGCTGCACAGCCAGGCGCTGGGGCTGCCGCTGGCCAGCAGCCCGGTGCAGGCGGCCGGCGCGGACTGAACCATGCGCAAACTGCTCGCCACCGCCTTTCTGCCCCAAGCCCTGCTGCGTAACGCGTGGCAGCCGGGGCTGCGCATTCTGATGTATCACCGCATCGCGTCCGTCGACACCTATGACCAGCTCACCGTCTCGCCGGCGCGCTTCGCCCAGCAGATGCAGGAGCTGGCGCGGCATGCCGTGGTCAGCCTGGAGCAGGGGCTGCAGGCGCTGCAATCCGGCTCGCTGCGCGCGCCGCTGTTTGCCGTGACCTTCGACGACGGTTATCTGGACAACCTCACCGAAGCGCTGCCGGTGCTGCAGCATTACCGCATTCCAGCCACCATTTTCGTCACCGCCCGGTTCTGCGATCAGACGATGAGCCACCCGCGCTACCGCAACCCCAGCGGGCAGCGTCTGCACCTGAACTGGGACGAAGTCCGCCAGCTCGCGAGCACCCCGGGCATCACCATCGGCTCGCATACCCTGACCCATCCGTATCTGCCCACCCTTACAGAGGACGCGGCACAACAGGAGATCGCCGCCAGCCGCTCGGAAATCGCAGCGCATCTGCACCGTTCGGTCGACTTGTTCTGCTATCCCTCGGGGGATCTGAGCGCGCGCGAACTGACGCTGGTGCAACAGGCCGGTTATGCCGCGGCGGTCAGCGTGGCACCCGGGGTCAATCACCGCCACACCAACCGGTTCGCGCTGCGGCGCACCGAAATCACCGACCGCGACGACCCGCCGATGTTCCGCCTCAAGCTGGCCGGGGCGTTCGACCCCATCCACCAGGTTTTGCATGCGCAGCGCACCCGTCGCTTTGCCCGCAGACACTTCAAGCCCAGTCCAACCCTTCAGACCAAGCGACCATGAACATCCTTTATCTGATGACCGAACCGTTCGGCATCGGCGGCGTGCAGTCCGACGTGCTCACCCTCACCGAAGACCTCACCGCCAAAGGGCATCGGGTCTATGTCGCCACCACCGAGGGCGTGCTGCTGCAGGAGCTGATCGGCAAGGGCGCGATCCATGTGGACATCGACTTTCATTTCAGCGGCGTGGCGCAATTCTTCCGCGCGCTGCGGCAACTGCGGCAGGTGGTGGCCCGCGAGGGCATCGAACTGGTCGCGCCGCAATCGGTGCGTTCGTCGATGGTGGCCTACGCCGCGCTGCGCCTGACGCCATATGGCTACCGTGTGGCGGCAACGTCCAGGCGTGTGCCCATCATCACCACCATCCACAACATCCACAACCCCAAGAACTTCAAATGGGCCGGCCGCATTCTTCGGCAATGCGCAGATTTTGTGATTTTCGAGTCGCACTACGAGCGCAACCGCCTGCTGGCCCACGGCCTGCCCGCCGAGCAGTCCGTGGTGATCCACAGCGGCATCGACCTGGACCGCTTTGCCACCGCCAAGCGCAGCGCCGAGTTCGCGCAGCGCTACGGTCTGGAGCCGGGACGGCATCTGGTGTTTGGCATCGTCGCCCGACTGTCGGAAGAAAAGGGCCACAACTATCTGGTCGAGGCGTTTGCGCGGGTTGTCCGGCAGACGCCCGAGGCCCGCCTGCTCATCGTCGGTGACGGCCCGCTGCTCGAGCAGACCCAGGCACAGGTTGCCCGGCTGGGGCTGCAGAATCAGGTGATCTTCGCGGGGATGCAGCGCGACATCCCGTCGCATCTGGCGCTGATCGATGTGTTCGTGCTGTCGTCCACCCGCGAGTCGTTTCCGCTGTCTGCGCGCGAGGCGATGGCCGCTGGCCGCTGCGTGATCGCGCCGCGAATCGGCGGCTGCGGCGAAGTGGTCGAAGACGGCGTCACAGGTCTGCTGTTCACCGCGGCGGATGTGGACGACCTGGCCGCCAAGATGCTCCAGCTGACCAACCGCGCCACGGTCAGCGCCATGGCAGCAGCCGGCCGCCGGCGCGCCGAACGCCTGTTTTCCCGCCAAGTCTGGGTCGAAGGCGACGAGCGGGTGTATCTGCAATGGGCGGGACTGGCACCACGCGCCGCGCCGCCCGCGGTGATGTCCCGAGCGCGTTGAAACACTCCCTGGAACTCCTGCTGTCGCCGGTCGGCATCACGTGCTGCGGTCTGATCGCGCTGACCGTGCTGGTGAGTGTGCGCCCGCAGCGCCTGGCGCTGCGCGTGCTGGTGTACGCCACGACCCTGGTTTTTCTGCTTGCCAGCATGCCGCTGACTGCCAACCTCGCGCTGGGTGCGCTCGAACGCCAGGCCCGAGCGGCAAAAGTCTGCCCTGCCCCGCCGCCTGGCAGTGTGCTGGTCGTGCTGGCCGGCGGCGTCAACGGCAACCCAACGAATCCAGACGACGTGACCGCACTCAAGGCTTCCAGCCTGCGACGGACCCTGTCCGCAGTGCAACTGGCACAACAGGTGCCGGCAAGCATGCTGCTCATCTCCGGCGGCTGGGGCAAAACGGTGCGCGAGGCCGATCTGATGGGCACACTGGCGCGCCAGATGGGTTTTCCTGCGGCACGCATCGAACTGGACGCCCGGTCCAGAACGACCTACCAGTCTGCGGTCAACCTGCGCGCACGCCTGCTGCGTATCCCGGCCCGGCAACGCTATCTGATCACCTCGGCCGACCACATGCCGCGGGCGATGATGGCATTTGCCCACGAGGGGCTGACGATGTGCGCGTGGCCGGTCGATGACGAGGCGCTGCCTCTGCATCCGCTGGAGATGCTGACCCCGCAGCTCAGCGCCCTGGAAAAGTCCACACGGGTTTTGCATGAACTGCTGGGAATGCTCTACTACCGCCTTGTCAAGTTTCAGTGAGGCGCGCAGGATACGCACCATGACCAGCACCACAGACCACAACGTCGAAACCGCCGAAATCGACAAATTCAGCGCCCTGGCCCACCGCTGGTGGGACGCGCACGGCGAATTCCGCCCGCTGCACCTGCTCAACCCGCTGCGTCTGCAGTGGATTCGCAGCCATGCCGAACTCCGCGGCAAGGCCGTACTCGACATCGGCTGCGGCGGCGGCATTCTCAGCGAATCCATGGCCGCTGCGGGCGCGCATGTCACCGGAATCGATCTGGCAGAGCCCGCACTGCAGGTTGCCCGGCTGCATGCGCTCGACGCGCATCTGGACATCGACTATCGGCTCATCAGCGCCGAGCGTCTCGCGGAGCAGTCGCCCGGCGCGTTTGACCTGATCACCTGCATGGAAATGCTCGAACACGTGCCCGATCCGGCCTCCATCATCAGATCGGCTGCCCGGCTCCTGCGGCCCGACGGCTGGCTGTTCATTTCCACCATCAACCGCACTCCGAAGGCTTATCTCGCCGCGATTCTCGGCGCCGAATACATCCTGCGTCTGCTGCCAAAAGGCACGCACGACTATGCCAAATTCCTCCAGCCCTCCGAGGTTTCCGCCATGGGCCGCCAGTGCGGGCTGGACACGGTCGACATCGCCGGCCTGCACTACCAGCCGCTGACCCAGCGCTTTCGGCTGACCACCGATCCCAGCGTCAACTACCTCATGGCTCTGCGCCCGGCCGCCTGATGATGCGCCCGCGTCGCATTCAGGCCTGCCTGTTCGATCTGGACGGCACCCTTGCCGACACCGCCCCGGATCTGGCCGCCGCGCTCAACCACGTCCGCGCAGAACACGGGTTGCACGCCCTGCCTCTCGAAGTGCTTCGCCCAATGGCCTCACATGGTGCGCGCGGCCTACTCGCCGTGGGCATGCAGGTCCAGCCCGACGACCCCCGCTACCCTGCACTCAAAGATGCCTTCCTCGCCCGCTACCTCGCGGCGATCCGCGTGCACACCACCCTGTTCGACGGAGTCGAGACCCTGATCGATCGGCTGCACGCCGCGGCAATCCCATGGGGTATCGTCACCAACAAACTGAGCACCTACACCGACCCCCTGGTCGCGCAGCTGCCGTGGCCACACCCGCCCGGATGCATCGTCAGCGGCGACTCTGCGCCGCGCGCCAAGCCCGCGCCCGACCCCCTGCTCTTGGCTGCGCGACAGCTCGATGTAGCGCCGCAGAATTGTCTATATCTCGGTGACGACCTGCGCGATATCCAGGCCGCCCGCGCCGCAGGCATGCACGCCATCGCCGCGGCATACGGCTACTGCGGCCCCACAACGCCCGCCAGCTGGGGCGCGGATGCCATCATCTCCCACCCCCTTGAATTGCTGGCCCTGGACCTTATGTCCTGAACACGGCCTGCGCTGCATCTCGTGCAGGCTTACAATTCACCCACTTCGGGGCCGACCCGGTTTCGACGTGGATCACAAAACAGACAGGTGCATGCCGAGCCCCAGTACGCTCGATAAACCACTGGAAACAAAGTAACTGCGAACGACTCTTCGTACGCTCTCGCCGCCTAAACCCGGCGAGCCTCGCAACGGTTGGCCAATGGGCCGGGGTGGCAACACCTGCGAGGTCATTCACATTGGCTCGAATCCGGTCAGGCCACATGACCGGGTTTTAAACCAAGTGGCTCGCCCTCGCCGAAGCGCGTCCGCCCGCGTCGGCAGGGTTAAAACCAAACGGCGACACTAAGCATGTAGATCCTGCTGTGGAGGATTCACGGACGGGGGTTCAATTCCCCCCGGCTCCACCAATAACAAAACCCCAACCATTCTCGGTTGGGGTTTTTTCTTCCCTGATCGCGCCGGCTCCCGCGTGTTCGCGGGGACTCCTGCGAACGCCTGCGGACTTCGCCTGCCGCCGGAAGTGGCCGTTCCCGGCCACATTCCACTCTCTCCTGGACATTCCTCGCTCCGACCTCGCTCCCTGGAACTGGCCCGAAGTCCGCAAAGGCCGCAATCGCCACGCCTACAAATCAACGCGTTACGCGCGGACGAATCAAGCGGTTGGATCGAAGCATCGCCCGACCAAAGGAAAC
>JBMFIE010000027.1:0-18890 GCA_049976465.1 Thiomonas sp.
CGGCAGCTTCCTCGACCCGCATCATGTGCAGGTCGAGCTGACCGAGGGCGAGGGCCAGACCAAGACCGGGCAGACGCAGACCGTGCGCTTTGCCCGTGCCATCATCGCCGCGGGCAGTCAGGCGGTGCGGCTGCCGTTTTTGCCGGACGATCCGCGCATCGTCGATTCCACCGGCGCGCTCGCGCTGCAGCATGCGCCCGAAAAGATGCTCATCATCGGCGGCGGCATCATCGGCCTGGAAATGGGCACGGTGTATTCCACCCTCGGTGCCCGGCTCGACGTGGTGGAGATGCAGGACGGCCTGATGCCCGGCGCCGACCGCGATCTGGTCAAGGTCTGGCAGAAGATGAACGCCAGGCGCTTCGACCGGGTGATGCTGCGGACCAAGACCGTCTCTGCCGATGCGCGGGATGACGGTATCTGGGTGCGTTTCGAAGGTGAGGGTGCGCCACCCGAGCCACAGCGCTACGACCTGGTGCTGCAGGCCGTGGGCCGCACGCCCAACGGCGGCAAGATTGCCGCCGACAAGGCCGGGGTGGCCGTGGACGCCCGCGGTTTCATCGCGGTGGATGCGCAGCAGCGCACCAATGTGCCGCACATCTTTGCGATCGGCGACATCGTCGGACAGCCGATGCTGGCGCACAAGGCGGTGCACGAAGGCCATGTGGCCGCCGAGGTCTGCGCTGGCGAACTCAAGGGCGATGCAGCGCTGGCCAGAGCTGCGTTCGATGCGCGGGTGATTCCCAGCGTGGCCTACACCGACCCCGAAATCGCCTGGGTCGGGCTGACCGAAGATCAGGCCAAGGCGCAGGGCATTGCCGTGACCAAGGGGCTGTTTCCGTGGAGCGCCTCAGGCCGGGCGATTGCCAACGGACGCGACGAGGGCTTCACCAAGCTGCTGTTCGACAAGAGCACGCACCGCATCGTCGGCGGCGGCATCGTCGGCACGCATGCAGGCGACTTGATCGGCGAGATCGCGCTGGCCATCGAAATGGGCGCCGACGCGGTGGACATCGGCCGCACCATCCACCCGCATCCGACCCTGGGCGAGTCGATCGGCCTGGCGGCGGAGGCGGCCGAAGGCAGCTGCACCGACCTGCCGCCAGCGCGGCGCTGACACAGCGCCTGGACGGTCAAGACTATTGGCCGTTCTGGCTGCTGCCAGTGGCCTGTTGCTGTGGGTCGTCTTGCGCCACCTCGGTGTGTTGGCCAGTCAGAATGCGGCGGGCGCCGTCAAAACGCTTGGCCCAGTACGGCGCGTCCAGGCTCTCGATGCGCACGGTCTGTCCGGGGCGCGGTGAGTGGATGAATTGGCCGTTGCCGATGTAGATGCCCACATGCGAAAACGCCCGGCGCAGGGTGTTGAAAAACACCAGATCCCCGGGCCTGAGCTGGCTCTCGGAAATTTTCTCGCCTTCGCGCGCCTGCTCTGCCGCGCTGCGCGGCAATACCGTGCCCAGGGTCTCCTGATAGACGTAGCGCACGAAACCCGAACAATCGAAGCCGCTGCGCGCCGA
Source organism: Thiomonas sp. (assembly GCA_049976465.1). Taxonomy (GTDB): domain Bacteria; phylum Pseudomonadota; class Gammaproteobacteria; order Burkholderiales; family Burkholderiaceae_C; genus Thiomonas. Next base: position 1,518 of record JBMFIE010000027.1, read on the forward strand.
ATCTCCACCGTAGTGGTATTTCACACCGAGAAAGCTCAGTGCATTGACCACAAGGTCAGACGCCCGGGTCGACACCTGATGGACGAAGCCGTTGTTGGCCAGCCATTGCTTCAGCGAGGCGTCGTCGCGCTGCGCGTTTTTGACCTCACGCACCGCATCGGCCGAGGGCTGAGGCGGATCGATTTTCGGCAGCACCCCTGGGTCGGCCCAGGCCGGCGCGCTGCACACCAGGCAGCTCGCGAAAACGGCGGGCAAAAACAAGGGGTAGATACGCATAAGCGCCGCAATTTAGGTAAATTGCCCTTTGGTGTCAACGATTGCGCGGCGCAAAATACATAACGATTTTTTGGAGGCGACTTCATGTTCACGGCGTGGCGACTCGATCAAACCGATCAGGGGTTCCGTGCAGCACTCACGACGCTCGACGACAGCGAACTGCCCGAGGGCAACGTGACCGTGGCGGTGGACTACTCGACCATCAACTACAAGGATGCGCTGGCGCTCACGCACCGCGGCCCGGTGGTGCGACGTTGGCCGATGGTGCCGGGCATCGACGGCGCAGGCACGGTGCTGGAGAGTTCGCATCCCGATTGGCAGCCGGGCGACCGCTGGCTGCTCAACGGCTGGGGCGTGGGCGAGACGCACTGGGGCTGTCTGAGCCAGCGCGCACGTCTGAACGGTGATTGGCTCATTCCGCTGCCCAAGGGATTCACCGCGCGTCAGGCGATGGCGCTGGGCACTGCCGGGTACACCGCCGCGCTGTGCGTACTGGCGCTGCAGCGGCATGGCGCCCACCCCGAGCAAGGAGAGGTGCTGGTAACCGGTGCCAGCGGCGGGGTGGGCAGTGTGGCCGTGGCGCTGCTGGCCAGGCTGGGCTGGACCGTGGTTGCCTCTACCGGCAAGCTGCACGAGCAGGCCTATCTGCACGAGCTCGGCGCCGCGGAAATCATCGACCGCAACACCCTGTCGACCCCGGGCAAACCGTTGCAAAAGGAGCGCTGGGCGGCGGTGGTGGACACGGTGGGCAGCCATACCCTGGCCAATGCCTGTGCGCAGACGCGCTGGGGTGGTGTGGTCACCGCCTGCGGCCTGGCCGGTGGCATGGATTTCCCAGGCACCGTGGCACCGTTCATCCTGCGCGGTGTGACGCTGGCCGGCATCGACAGCGTGATGCAGCCCACGCCCGCGCGCAGCAAGGCGTGGCAACTGCTGGCAGAGCGCATCGACTCGCAACTGATCGATCGCATCGCCCACGACATCCCGCTCGAGCAGGCCGCTGCGGCGGCGCAGGACCTGCTGGATGGCAAGGTGCGCGGTCGGCTGGTGGTGAAGACCTGAGCTGCCGCGCAGCTACGCGTGTCGGACGTCAGTCGGCAGTCAGCGCGTTTTCCTAGGCTGGCGCGAGCCCATGGGCATGAGAAAACAGGAGGCAGCGAGATGTCAGAGACGAGTTATGCGGCGTTCTACCGCCGCAGCGTGCAATCCCCAGAAGACTTCTGGGCCGAGCAGGCGCAGGCCATCGATTGGCAGCGTCCCTGGGATCAGGTGCTCGACCGCAGCCATCCGCCGTTTGCACCCTGGTTCGTCGGCGGGCTGACCAATCTGTGCCACAACGCGGTCGATCGGCATCTGCCGGATCGTGCACAGCAGCCCGCGCTGGTGTATGTGTCCACCGAAACCGGGCAGGAGCGCACCTATACCTACGCCGAACTGCATCGCGAAGTGCAGATCATGGCCGCGAGTCTGCATAGCCTGGGCGTGACCAAAGGCGACCGGGTGCTGATCTACATGCCGATGATCCCCGAGGCGGTATTCGCCATGCTCGCCTGCGTGCGGCTGGGTGCGGTGCACTCGGTGGTGTTCGGCGGCTTTGCCTCGGCGAGCCTGGCTGCGCGTATCGACGACGCCCGGCCGAAGGTGATCGTCAGCGCTGACGCCGGATCGCGCGGTGGCAAGATCATGCCCTACAAGCCGTTGCTCGACGAGGCGTTGCGGCTCTCGACGCATCCGGCAGCCCGGGTGGTCGTGGTCGATCGCGGTCTGGCGGATTGGTCGCGGCAGGACGGCAGAGACATTGCCTATGCCGAACTGCATGCGGCGCACGCGCAGGCACAGGTGCCCTGCACCTGGGTCGAAGCGACGCATCCGAGCTACATCCTCTATACCTCGGGCACCACCGGCAGGCCCAAGGGCGTGCAGCGCGACACCGGCGGTTATGCCGTCGCGCTGCACCTGTCGATGCGGGTGATTTTCGGCGGCAGGCCCGGCGAGACATTTTTCTGCACCAGCGACATTGGCTGGGTCGTCGGACATAGCTACATCGTCTATGCGCCTTTGCTCACCGGCATGACCACCATCCTTTACGAAGGCACGCCAGTCCACCCGGACGCCGCGGTATTCTGGCGCGTGGCAGAGCAGTATCGCGCCAACCTAATGTTCTCCGCGCCAACGGCGATGCGCGTGCTCAAGCGCCATGACCCGGCCCTACTCAGGCGGCATGACCTGTCGGCTCTGCGCGCCATCTTTCTTGCAGGTGAACCACTGGACGAACCGACCGGCCGCTGGGTGGCCGAATCGCTTGGCAAGCCAGTGATCGACAACTATTGGCAGACCGAAACCGGCTGGCCCATCCTCGCCACGCCACAAGCGTTTCCCGATGTCCCCTCGCGCCTGGGATCGCCTGGAGTCTCGATGCCTGGTTATCAGGTCTGTCTGCGCAACGAAACCGACGGCGAGCCGGTTGCGCCGGGCGACAAAGGCGTGGTCACGATCGACTGGCCGCTACCGCCGGGCTGCCTGCAGACCATCTGGGGCGATGATGACCGGTTCGTCCGTACCTACTGGAGTACATACCCCAACAAGCAGGTGTATTCCACCTTCGACTGGGGCCGGCAGGACGCCGATGGCTACCTCTACATTCTGGGACGCACCGACGATGTCATCAACGTTGCCGGACACCGGCTCGGCACCCGCGAGATCGAAGAGTGCATCAGTGCACACCCTTTGGTCGCCGAGGTCGCTGTAGTCGGCGTGCAGGATGCGCTCAAGGGTCAGGTCGCCTGGGCCTTCGTGGTGCTCCGCCCAGGGCAGGACGGCACCGCCGCGGCGCAGCAGGCGGCGATCGCCGCGCATGTGGACGCACAGTTGGGCGCAGTTGCCAGACCGCAGCGCATCTGCCTGGTGTCCGCATTGCCCAAGACGCGTTCTGGCAAAATGCTGCGTAGGGCCATCCAGGCCATCTGCGAGGGGCGCGATCCCGGTGACCTCACGACTCTGGAAGACCCGCTTGCCCTCCAGCAAATTCCAGATGCCATTGCCCGCTCCTCATAGTCCATGCGCACAATCAACGCGTCCTCAAGAACCCCTGCAGACGCGCTGCGCAGCACGGCCTGTGCCACGGGGTGCGGTGTTGTACCTGGCTGAGTCTGCACGCGGGTTTGGATTGCATGAACAAATCCTAGGGAAACTCCTAGCCGCCAAGGGTGGACAACGGCACGCTGGGTGAGAAAAATATCAGTGCTTGCTTATAAGCAAATTCACATGCTCGAGAACGATTCCCCCCCGGAACTGGTCACATCGCCTGCTGACGACCTCTCGGTCGATGTGGACCGGGTTTTTGACACCGCGGCAGAACTCTTCGGTGTACTCGCCACACCATTGCGTCTGCGCATCTTGAACGCGATCTGTACCGGGGAAAAGAGCGTCAGCGACATCATGAGCCAGGTCGATTCGACCCAGCCCAATGTGTCCCAGCATCTCAAGGTGTTGTACCAAGCCGGCGTCGTTGCCAAGCGTCGCGTCGGCAATCAGGTTTATTACCGCGTGCAAAGCGAGAAGGCGGTGCAGCTGTGCCGGACCGTGTGTACGCAAATTGCCATCGAACTCGACGACCCCGAATCGGTATCCCAGTCGGATCGTCTAGCCCGACGTGCTTACTAAGAGCGAGAAAGAGGATGAGTGACTACACAAAAAAGCTAGGCCGGCTGCGCAAAGCGCCGGAAAACTTCCTGACCGCTGAGCAAATCGCCCAGGTTCAGGCAGGTCGCCGCGATTTTTTGCGTAAGGCATTCCTCACTGCCAGTGCCAGTATGGCTGCAGGCGGTGCGGCGAACGCCTATGCAGCGGATCGCAAGGACTGGGAGGGTGACAAGGGCAGCAAGTTCATCCTCAAGGAGCAGGAATGGCGCACCACGCTGGGTGCTCCGGTGAACGAGCCGCCCTACGGCATGCCGTCCAAGTACGAGAAAGACCTCGTGCGCCGCATCAGCCCGGGTCTGGCTGCGGTGAATCAGGCCAATGTCGCATTTGCGCCGCTGCAGGGCATGTTCGGCATCGTCACCCCGTCAGGGTTGCACTTCAACCGCTCGCACCAAGGCTGGTACGACATCAACCCCGAGGACTTCCGCTTCATGGTGATGGGCGAGGGCAAGCTCATCAAGACGCCCAAGGTCTACACCGTGGGCGACATCATGCGGATGCAACCGGTGTCGCGTTTTCATTTCATCGAATGCGGCGCCAACTCGGCGATGGAATGGGGCAACGTAGCGCTGCCGACGGTGCAATACACCCACGGCATGGTGTCGTGTTCCGAGTTCACTGGCGTGCCCTTGATCGACATTCTCGAAGACTGCGGTGCCGACCTGAAAGGCGTGCGCTTCATCATGGCCGAGGGTGCAGACGGCTCGACCGAGAACCGCACGATTCCGATGTCGCTGGTGCTCTCTGGCGAAGTGCTGGTGGCGTATGGCCAGAACGGTGAGATGCTCCGCCCCGAAAACGGCTATCCGCTCCGCTTGGTGGTGCCGGGTGTCGAGGGGGTTTCGAACATCAAGTACCTGCGTCGCATCAAACTGGGTACCCAGCCGTTTGCGACCAAGGATGAGACCGTGGGCTATGTGGACCTGATGCCCGATGGTCGGCTGCGCCAATACACCTCGGTGATGGAAGTCAAGTCGGTGATCACCTCTCCCTCCGGGGGGCAGGTGTTGCTTGAGAAGGGTCTTTACAACGTGACCGGTCTGGCCTGGTCGGGTCGCGGCAAGATCAAGCGTGTTGATGTTTCTTTCGACGGAGGCGTGAACTGGCAACAGGCGCGGCTGGAAGGGCCCGTCCTGAGCAAGGCCTTCACGCGATTCAATATTCCTTGGGTTTGGAAAGGCCAAGTCGCCTTCCTGCAAAGTCGTGCGATCGACGAAACCGGTATGGTGCAACCCACCTACGAGCAGCTGCGCAAGGTGCGCGGCACCCGTTCCGTCTATCACAACAACGCAATCCAAACCTGGCAAGTCGAAGAAACTGGAGATGTTCGCAATGTCCAACTCGCGAATTCGTAAAGCCGCGCTGGCGGCCATTCTGGGCGGGATGTTCGCAGGCGGCGCCTCGCTGGCGCAAGCCGCCGGTCCCGTTATTAACCCGCAAGTGCCTGCAAAGGCAGTCAAGCTCGATGCCACCTTGGGGCGTCCGGCAACCCCAGATGAAATCAAGGCATGGAATATCGACGTACGCCCTGACTTTCAGGGCCTGCCGGCGGGTTCCGGCAGCGTCGCGACTGGCACCAAGCTGTGGGAGGCCAAGTGCGCCTCGTGCCACGGCGATTTTGCCGACTCCAACGCGGTCTTCCCGCCCATCGTCGGCGCCTATCAGGCGACCAAACAGGACATCAAGACTGGCCGTGTTGCGAAGCTGGCCAATATCAACGACGGTGCCACGACCATCGAGAAGTTGTCGACCGTCTCCACCCTGTTCGATTACATCCATCGCGCAATGCCGTGGAACGAGCCGGGCTCGCTGACCTGGGACGACACCTACGCGCTGGTGGCCTATCTGCTCAACCTGGCCAACATCGTGCCGAGCAATTTCGTGCTCACCCGCGACAACGTGCAGCAGGTGCAGGACATGCTGCCCAACCGCAACGGCATGATCTGGAACCACGGGATGTGGCCTGGCAAGGAGATTGGGAATGGGGGTATCCCGGATACCCATAACAAGGATTGCATGAAAAACTGTGCTCCTGCTCCCAAGATCACAAGCTTCATTCCTGAATATGCATTGAACAACAACGGCAACCTCGCTGACCAATATCGTCAATGGGGGCCGATCCGCGGCATGGTGACCGAGTCTGCCGCTGAACAGGAAAAGAAGGCAAAAGAAAAGGCCGCGGCAGCCGACAACCCCGGTGCCAAGGTCGTTGCTCTTTTGAAAGACAAATCCTGTCTGGCTTGCCACAGCCTGGGTGACACCAAGCTTGTCGGGCCTGGCTACAAGGAAGTCGCTGCCAAGTATGGCGGCAAGAAAGACATGGTCGCCGAATTGACCACCCGCATCATCAAGGGCGGATCGGGTGTCTGGGGCTCCGTTCCCATGCCGCCGCAAAACATCAGCGAAGCAGATGCCAAGATGATTGCGCAGTGGATTGTCGACGGCGCAAAGCAGTAATACGTTATTCGTTTACAGGGCTGCCCTGTTCACTTTAAGGAGAAGACTGATGAATCAAACTCGTCGCCAGATCATGCAGATCGGTGCAGGTGCGGCCGCGTTGGGCGTTGCCGCCTCGGCGGGTCTTGTGCCCAATGTTGCCCTGGCTGCTGATGCTCCGGGCTGGAACGCCCCGTTGTTCGAAGCCAAATCCTTCGCTGAAGTGGCCAAGATCTGGGGCGGCACGCCCACCGAGAGCACCGATGTGTCGATCATCGGCCCGGACATTGCTGAAAACGGTGCGGTCGTGCCCGTCGGTGTAAAGAGCAACGCTGCAGGAACCACTGCGCTGGGTATCGTGGTCGAAAAGAACCCCACCTCGCTGGTTGGTCAGTTCAACATGACGGATGCGTCGATTCCCAATGTCGCTACCCGCATCAAAATGGCGCAAACCTCGAACGTTTACGCGGTCGCGAAGGTGGGTGACAAACTGCTCTACAGCAAGAAAGAAATCAAGGTCACGCTCGGCGGATGCGGCGGCTGATTCACTGCCTCTTCCGTGGCGTCGCTAGCGCTTTTTTGATCGATATTACGTTGCTGAGAGGCAGCATTCACCCAATAAAGGAGTAACACAATGGCTTTTCCGATGCGTATGCGGGCTAACGTCGAAGGTGACGCTGTGGTCGTTCGCGTGCTGATGACCCACCCCGAAGAGACTGGTCTTCTGAAAGACAAAGAAGGCAAGGTCATCCCGGCGCACTTCATCCAGACCGTCACCTGCAAGAACAATGACAAGACGGTGCTGACCTGCGACTGGGGCACCGCCATTTCCAAAAACCCGTTCCTGGAGTTCCGCTTCAAGGGCGGCAAGAGCGGAGACAAGGTCACGGTGTCCTGGATCGACAACAAGGGCGAAACCTCGACCGCCGATACGACGGTTTCTTAATCGCGGTTCGATTGAGCAGATGAGGCTGGCCAGGTCGGGCCAGCCTCGAAAGTCAACAATCCACTTGTGCTGTGAGGAGACTATGAAAAAAAGACTGGTGAATTTCGCCCTATCGACTGCGGTGACATCTGTTGCACTTGCTTTGCCGGTCGGAGTAGGGTTTGTGCCCGCTGTTGCGTATGCTGATTCCTACATCGACATGCTCAACCAAATGGGCGGCAACCCCGCAGAGTTCAACGTCTCCGCTGGAGAAAAGCTGTTCAAGGAAAAACGCGGCCCTAAAAACAAAAGTCTGGAAACGTGTGACTTCGGTCTTGGCCCTGGTGTGCTCAAGGGCGCCTATGCACAGATGCCCCGCTATTTTGCAGACACCGGCAAGGTGCAAGATGTTGAGTCTCGTCTGGTAACTTGCATGGAAACCATTCAAGGCTTCAGCAAGGAACAAATTCAAAAAGATGTGCTGAAAGACCCGTTCGCCAAGAACGGCGGCAATGCCACCGACATTGTCAATCTGGCGGCCTATGTGGCGCACCAGTCCGATGGCATGCCAATGAATGTGCCGCAAAACACCCCAGAGGAAAAGCTGTCATTCATCAACGGCAAAAAGTTTTTCTGGTACCGTGCTGGCCCATACAATTTCTCCTGTGCCACCTGCCACTCTGAGGATGGCAAACAGATCAAAATCTCCAAACTTCCTAACCTCGCCACTCCAAATGGAGAAAAAGCATGGGTCGCTGCGACATGGCCGGCATATCCAGACTCTCAGGGCGTGGTGCGCACACTCGAATGGCGTATGAACGACTGCATGCGTCAACAACGCATCGCCGAGCCGAAGTATCTTTCCCAGGTTGTCATTGATCTTGAAACCTACATGGGAGTGATGGCCAAGGGTCACAAAATCCTGACACCGTCGTTCAAGCGCTGAGAGGAGACATAATGAAGAAAATTGCACTTTTTTCGACCCTGGCCCTGTCAGTGGGGCTGATCGGGTGCGCGAGCAATGGTGGTGGCATGGCTTCCGCCAACGAAGATGCTTCCACTTACATGACCAAATCGTTCAAGGACATCATCGCGAACGACTTCCAGGCCAAGGGGTCTGCCGGTCTGGATAGGATGGTACAAACCGAGGCACAGCATGAGTGCTCGAAATACGACTACCTTGGTAAGCCTATTCCCAAGGAAATCGCTTCACGTATCGAAAAAGATCATTACAGCAAGGTCGTCTACCCAGCTGATGGTCAATATTTTGGTGACTGGAAAGAAGGTCTGAAAATTGCCGAAAGCGGCAAAGGCATGACCTGGAATGACAAGCCTGGCACTCCCAATGGCGGTAACTGTATCAACTGCCACGCTTTGCTACCAAACAATCCGTCTCAAGGTAATCTCGGTCCTTCTTTGGTGGGCTATGGAAAGACCCGAGGTAACTCGATGGAAGTCGTGAAATACACATGGGCGCGCATTTATGATTCAACTGCATTCAATGCCTGTTCGCAAATGCCACCCTTGGGTGCCAACCATGTGTTGACTCAGCAACAAATGAAGGACATCATGGCGCTGCTGTTTGACCCGCAGTCTCCGGTCAACAAATAATTTTGAACCACTGAGCCAGTCGCTCAGACTCGCCGAATTCTTGAGTTCGGCGAGATTTTTTTTATTCTCTGAGGATGATCGAATGAGCCTGACCCGCCGTGAATTCATGGGCGTGCTTGCCGCTGCCGCTGCGACCGGATTTCCCATGACCCGTGAGGCAACTGCTGCCGAAGTCAAAAATCTTTACAATCCGCCGAAGACGGGTAATGTGCATTTTCTGCACATGACCGACAGTCATGCTCATCTGCGACCGGTCTATTTTCGCGAGCCGAACGTCAATATCGGTATCGGAACCATGGAAGGGCATCTTCCACACCTGGTCGGCGTGAACTACCTCAAGCGCGTTGGTTTCAAACCCAATACTCGCGAATCTTACGGATTCACCTATCTGGATTTCGTGCGCGCCGCAAAGCAGTACGGCAAGATGGGTGGTTACGCGCATATCGCGACTTTGGTCAAGCAGCTCAAAGCATCTCGGCCCGGGGCGTTACTGCTCGATGGCGGTGATACCTGGCAAGGAACTGCATTGTCGCTTTGGACCAAGGGGCAGGACATGGTCGAGGCGCAGTTGAAGCTTGGTGTTGACGTCATGACCGCGCACTGGGAGTTCACCTACGGCCAGGACCGGGTCAAGGAAATTGTCAACAAGGATTTCAAGGGAAAGATCGATTTTGTCGCGCAGAACGTCAAGACCGCAGATTTCGGCGACCCGGTGTTCCCGAACTATGTGATGAAGCAGATGAATGGCGTACAGGTTGCCATCATCGGCCAAGCCTTTCCGTATACCCCGATTGCCAACCCGGGCTACCTCATCCCGGACTGGACTTTCGGCATCGACACCGACCACATGCAAAAAGTGGTCAACGAAGTCAAGAAAAAGGGTGCAGAGCTCGTGGTCGTCATCTCGCACAACGGGATGGACGTGGACCGCAAAATGGCCACTCTGGTCGAAGGCATCGACTGCATTTTTGGTGGCCATACCCACGACGGTGAGGCTGTCGCGGTCGAGGTTCGTCGGCCCTCTGGCGGTATGACATTGGTGACCAATGCGGGCTCTCACGGCAAGTTCCTTGGCGTCATGGACTTCGATGTTCGCGGTGGCAAGATGGTCGGCTACAAGTACAGGCTCTTGCCTGTGTTCTCAGACCTGCTGCCGGCCGACCCCGAAATGGAAGCACTGATCAACAAACTGCGGGCGCCCTATGAGAGTAAGCTCACCGAAGTGCTTGCGCACACCGAGGGATTGCTCTATCGCCGGGGGAATTTCAACGGCACCTGGGATCAGCTGATCGTCGATGCGATGCTGGCCGTGCGCGGTGGAGACATTGCATTCTCGCCCGGCTTCCGCTGGGGGGGCAGCTTGCTGCCGAACTCGCCGATCACCCGCGAGGATATGATGACCCAGCTGGCCATCACTTACCCCTACTGCACGCTCACCGACATGACCGGCGAGACGGTCAAGAACGTGATGGAAGACGTCTGCGACAACCTGTTCAATCCCGACCCCTACTATCAGCAGGGCGGAGACATGGTGCGCGTGGGCGCGCTGGAATACACCTGCGCGCCGAAGGAAAAAATCGGCAATCGCATTCAGGACATGCGTTTGCACGGCAAGCCCCTCGACCCGAAGAAGACCTACAAGGTGGCAGGTTGGGCGCCGGTGCAAAAAGCCAGCGCCACACCGGACAACCCGCCGATCTGGGATATCGTCGAGGAATACCTCAAGCACCAGAAAGTCATCAAGCCGCTGAAGGTCAACGAGCCCAAGCTCGTCGGCGTCAAGGGCAATCCTGGCTTGGCTGACTACAGCAAGATGTTCTGACTGTTGCGTGTTCGCCCCTGCAAACAGCCCGCTGTGCGGGCTGTTTGCATTGGTGCCTGCATCGATCGTGAAAAGTCGCTTGAAGATGCTGCCTCAACTTTTTGATCTTGTGACTTATTCCGCTCTTTGATAGGCTGGCGCCTGTCCCTCGATTCAAGTCGTTTTCGACATGCGCTTGCCCCACGCTCACCCGCTGATTCGCCTGCAGGGGCTACTGCTCGCAGTGGTAATGCTCCTCGGCGTGTATGCAGTCCCTGCGCTTGCTGCGGACATCCAGACCCAACGACACAGCACTGCCAACAAGTCTGAAGCCAGAAAGAGCGCGGCGAGCGCGGCAAGGTCGATCCATCACGGATCAACGAAACGATCCATGTCCCCGGCGCGGGTCGCCGCAAAGGAAACCCGCAAAACTTCGATTCGCCATGAAACGGCGCATATTGCTCGCGGGACGCATCAGCTTGCAGGCAGGAAAGTGCCGCAGCGACGGCCAGTTGGTGCGGAGAAAAACGCAAATAGAACAATGACCACTGCGCGAGAAGCGCAGCGCGAGGCACATCCGGTGGCGGGCAGAACTCTTCCGGTTTCGTCCTCTGCATCCGGTACGGCGAGAGCAGACCGCTTTCAAGTGTCGGCAGCATCCACCGCTGTAAACGATGATCCAGTCTTTCTCCGCTCCGGCTCTGCGTTGGTGGTCGACGAAGGCACGGGGCGCATTCTGCTGAGCAAGAATGCGGACATCGCACGGCCGATTGCTTCGCTCACCAAATTGATGACCGCGGCGGTGGTTCTGGACGCCCATCAGCCGATGGACCAGGTTATCGAAATCACCGACGCGGATATCGATACCCTCAAATGGAGCGCGTCCCGGCTGCGCCCGGGAACCAAACTGACTCGGGAAGAGCTGCTCAAACTGGCGCTGATGTCGTCAGAGAATCGGGCAGCGCACGCGCTGGCGCGCAATTACCCCGGCGGGTTGCCGGCCTTCGTTGCCGCAATGAACGCCAAGGCGCGCGCGCTGGGCATGAATTCCACCCACTATGTCGAGCCCACCGGTTTGTCGCCCCAAAACGAATCGACCGCGCATGATCTTGCCTTGCTGGTCAAGGCAGCCTACCACTACCCTCTGATCCGCGCATTCTCTACCCACCCGGAAAGCGAGGTCGATATCGGGTCGCGCACCCTGCAATTTCGCAACACCGATCATCTGGTGTTCAACCGCGGCTGGGACATCCTGTTGCAGAAAACTGGCTATATCAACGAGGCCGGCCATTGCCTGGTGCTGCAGGCCCAGGTCGAAGGGCGGCGGGTGATCGTGGTGCTGCTCGATGCCTGGGGCAAGTACTCGCACTTTGGCGATGCGCAACGGATCCGCAACTGGCTGCAGACCAAGGGTTTTGCTGCTGTGCATGATGACGTGCCGCTACGGCCAGAGGCGCGTTCTGGTCATGACAGTGCGCGAGGGTTGGTTCGCACTGCGCGGGTGGGCAGTGCGCAGCAGGTGGCGATCGGCGAATGAACGCGCTCGATCAACGCCTGGGTCCGCGATAGCCCAGTGCAGCCGAAATACGCTGGGCGGTGGCCTGAACCTTATCCAGCCAATCTTCCATCAACCGGTCTGCCGGGGCGGACAGGGACAGCCCGGCGATCAGTTCACCCACGTCGTTGTAAATTCCCGCGGCCATGCAGCGCACACCGAGCTCCAGCTCCTCGTTGTCGCGCGCGTAGCCATCCTGACGGACCTTGCTCAGTTCGCGCTCGAGTTGCTGCGGATTGGTGATGCTGTTGCGCGTCTGCCCGGCCAGACCGGTGCGCAGCGCATAGGCCCGCACGCGCGCAGGATCGTCCGCGGCAAGGAACAGCTTGCCCACTGAAGTCAGGTGCAGCGGTGCGCGCCCGCCCACTGAGCGCACCACCTGCATCCCTGAATGCTCGCTGTAGGTGCGCTCGATGTAAACGATTTCATCGCCCTGGCGCACGCTGAGGTTGACCGGTTGATGCGTCAAGCGGTGCAATTCGCGCATCGGGCCGATGGCCGCCTCGCGCACGCTCAGGCGGGCCTTGACCAGATTGCCGTATTCGAGCAGGCGCATGCCCAGACGATAAGTGCCGGAATCGACCCGCTCGACCAGCTGGCCGACCACCAGATCGTTCAGAATGCGATGCGCTGTCGATGGATGTAGCCCCGTGGCTGCGCCGATGTCCTTGAGTTGCATGGGGTCAGGGTTGCGCGCCAGAACTTCGAGCAGGGCAAACGCCCGACCCAGCACCTGGATGGTCGGCTCGGCGGACTCTGCGCCCGGCAAAGCGGAAGGGCGGGAAGCGGGATGTTGCATCGCGGAAATTTTATGTCCCGGAACGCATTTTTGCCTGCCGGAAATCGAGCGGGCCGTAGCTCAGCCAGCGGCTTGGTATCGCATGGCTAAGCCCGCGCGTCGATGATCGCAGCATGAAAAAGCGCGTGGGTCTGTTCATCACTTGCCTGGCCGAAGTGATGCGGCCAAGCATTTCCAGGGCAGCGGTGCAACTGCTCGAGGCTGCGCACTTCGAGGTGCACGTGCCCATGCCGCAGACCTGTTGCGGTCGGCCGAGTACAACTCAGGTGACCGGCGCACCGCGCTGGCGCTCGCCGAAAAATTTTCTGGACGAGTTCTGGTTTCGATTTTGTCGTGGCGCTATCAGGTTCGTGCATGGGCACGATCAAAGACAAGGAGGAAACCGCCGAGCTGTCCGCCAAGGTGCACCACCCCACGCGCAAGACCGACATTCCCGAGATGACGCGCGTGGCGCGCCAGGTTGTAACCGGGCTGGCGCGAAGCTGACTTCGCGCGTCCTGCGTCTGCTGGGCGGCGAGCGCAAGCGGGTTCAGCATCTGGCGCTTGCCAGGGGGGCGCCTATCGCAATTATCTTCCCGTGCCATCGCAACCCACGTTCAAGCAGCAATTCGCGCAGCGCGCCAGGCAGGGCGCGCCAAGCAGAGCGAAGGCTTTCAGACGCTAGGCTCCAGCGGGTTGAACCAGCGGCCGTCGCGGTAGATCTCGAACGGGGTGAAGTTGGACTTGTAGGCCATCTTGCGGCTGTGCGCAATCCAATACCCCAGATAGACATGCGGCAGCTGCATGCTGCGCGCCTGTTCGATCTGCCACAGCACGTTGTAGGTGCCGTAGCTGCTGTGCGGGTCGGTCGTGTCGAAAAAGGTGTAGACCGCAGACAGTCCGTCGGAGAGCACGTCGACGACCGACACCATTTTGAGCGCGCCGAGCTCTTCGCCCGGCTGGGCCGGTGCGCGGAACTCGACCAGCCGGGTGTTGACCCGGCTTTGCAGCAGGAACTGGGCGTACTGGTCGATGCTGTCGTGATCCATACCGCCGCCGGTGTGCCGCGCGGCCTGGTAGCGTAGGTAGAGCTGGTAATGCTCGGGGATGAAGCCCAGCTTGAGCACGCGCACCACGAGATCGCTGTGCCGCTTCCACACGCGCCTTTGCGTGCGGTTGGGGCGAAACTGCGCCGCTAGCACGCGGATGGGCAGACAGGCCCGGCAGTCCTCGCACTGCGGGCGGTAGGTGAACAGACCGCTGCGACGAAAGCCCACGCGCACCAGATCTGAGTACACATCCGCGTTGATCAGGTGACTGGGCGTGGCCACCTGCGAGCGCGCCAGATGCCCCGGCAGGTAGCTGCACGGATAGCTCGCCGTGGCGTAGAACTGCAGGGTGGTCAGCGGAAGTTCTTTGGGGTGGGTCACAGCCAGCGTGCGCAGTCGGTGAGAAAGGTGTTCCGATCATACTGCCAGCCCGGTACTGCGGGCAGGATGGTGGCTTGCTCCACATGCCGTAGGAAGTCCTCGCGCGGGATGGGGACGGCGCCCATCTGCGCCAGATAGTCGGTCTGCTGCTGGCAGTCGATCAGCGCAATGCCCTCGCGCAGGCACAGCCCGCACAGCGCCATGAGCAGAGTCTTGGAGCCGTCGGGCACCGTGGTGAACATCGATTCGCCATAGAACATGCGGCCGATGCACACGCCGTACAGCCCGGCGCGCAGGCGCTGCCCCTCCCACAGCTCAAAGCTGTGCGCCAGGCCGCGCCGGTGCAGATCGGTGTAGGCGCGCAGCATCTCCTCGGTGATCCAGGTGCCTGTGGCTTCGCGCTGCGCCCCGCATTGCTGCATCACTTGGGAGAAAGCAGTGTCGACGCGCAGGTGGATGTCGGGGTTGCGGAGAAAGCGCCGGGCGGATTGCCGCAGCGATCGCGTCACGCGCAGTTGCTCGGGACGCAGCACCATGCGTGGATCGGTGCTCCACCACAGAATGGGTTCGCCCGGGCTGAACCATGGGAAGATGCCGCGGCGGTAGGCGCGCTCGAGCGTGTCCGCGTCCAGCCGGCCACCCACGGCGAGCAGACCTGGGAAAGGCGACAATGTGGGCAGGGCCTGCGAGACAGGCGGAAAATCATCACCCGGAGCCAACCGGGGGAGTTGCCAGTTCATGGCGACATTCTGGAGGCGTACATCATGTCAATTTACCAATTCGCGAACTGGCGGCCCGAGATCGCCGCAGACGCCTATGTGGCGCCCGGGGCGCATGTCATGGGCCGGGTGCGGCTGCAGCCGCGCTCCAGTGTGTGGTTTGGCGCGGTACTGCGTGGGGACAACGAGCCGCTCGACATCGGCGAGGAGTCGAATGTGCAGGACGGATCGGTGCTGCACACCGACCCGGGTTATCCGCTGACCGTGGGGCCGCGCGTGACCATCGGCCATCAGGCCATGCTGCACGGCTGCACCATCGGAGAGGGCAGCCTGATCGGCATCCAGGCGGTCATTCTCAACGGCGCACAGATCGGACGCAACTGCCTGGTCGGTGCCGGCGCTCTGGTGACCGAAGGCAAGGTCTTTCCAGACGGCGTGCTCATTCTCGGTGCACCCGCGCGCGTGGCGCGCGAGCTGACGCCGCAGGACATTGCTGCGATGCAGGCCAATACCCAGCATTATGTCGAGCGCGCAGGGCGCTTTTCCCGAGAACTCCAACTCATCCAACCATGAATGATCAACTCGTCAAATTCATGCTCGGCTCCGGTCATGTACGCGGCGTGCTGGTGCGCCTGGACGCGACCTGGGCCGAGCTGCAAAAGCGCCGCAGCTATCCGCAGGCGATTTCCGCGCTGGTCGGGCAGATGGCCGCGGCAAGCGCGCTGATGGCCGGCAGCCTCAAATTCGACGGCGCGTTGGTGCTGCAGATTCAGGGCGATGGTCCGCTGAAACTTGCCGTGGCCGAATGTCAGCCCGATTTTGGCGTGCGCGCCACGGCCAAGATGGCCGACGATCTGCCGGATGACGCCGCGCTGCCCACCGAGCTGTCCGCGCTGGTCAATCTGCATGGCAAGGGACGCTGTGCCATCACTCTCGACCCGCGCAATCCCGAATCGGGGCTGCAGCCCTACCAGGGCATCGTGGCGCTGACCGATCCGCAGGGCGAGACCCTGCCGACGCTTGCGGCCATGCTGGAGCAGTATCTGGCGCAGTCGGAGCAGATCGACTCCATGCTCATGCTGGCGAGCAACGCGCAGGCCGTTTGCGGCCTGCTGCTGCAACGCATGCCGGCTGCGCAGGCCGACGCCGGCGCAGCCGGACAGACCGACGAGGATTTCGTTCGCGCTCGGCACCTGGCCGCGACGCTGACCCAGGAAGAACTCTTGCAGCTTGCGCCCCAGGACATTCTGCGCCGGCTGTTCTGGGAGGAAGAGGTGCGGGTATTCGCACCGCAGTCGCCGCGATTTCATTGCACCTGTTCACGCGAGCGGGTGGCCGGCATGCTGCGCATGCTCGGGCCCGCCGAGGTGCAAGCCATCCTCGCCGAGCAGGGCGAAGTGGACGTGCGCTGCGAATTTTGCGGTCAGAGCTATGCGTTCGATGCAATCGATGCGGCGCAGGTGTTTGTCGATACAGTTGCGCAGCCCCCGGTGACACCGGGCCGCCACTGAGGCTCACCGCGGCGCAGACGCGATTTTGCTTGGCGCGCCGGCGGCTTGGCTGCTGCTGCGCGCAGGCGGGACGATCTGCACAAAGATTTCATCGGGCTTGACCATGCCCATTTCCCGCCGCGCCTGATCCTGCACGCCGCTCAGGCCGGTTTTCAGATCGTGCACTTCGGCGGCGAGGCGGTCGTTGTTCTGCTGCGCCTGCAGATTGGCCTGATTCTGCTGCGCCAGCTGGTTCTGCAGCCGCTGCACGGCAAACCAGCCTCGCTCGCCAAACCACAATGGCCACTGCAACAGCAGCAGCAGGCCCACGAGCAGGACGGTGACCCAGCGCATGGTGCACTCGCCTGACCCGGCGCGGTCAGCGCAGGTTGTAGAACACGTCGCGGCCGAGGAAGCGGGCGGTCTCGCCCAGGTTTTCCTCGATGCGCAGCAGCTGGTTGTACTTGGCGATGCGGTCGCTGCGCGACAGCGAACCGGTCTTGATCTGCCCGGCGTTGGTCGCCACCGCGATGTCGGCGATGATGCTGTCCTCTGTCTCGCCAGAGCGGTGCGACACCACCGCGGTCCAGCCAGCGCGTTTGGCCATTTCGATCGCGGCAAAGGTTTCGGTCAGCGTGCCGATCTGGTTG
>JBMFIE010000028.1:0-18222 GCA_049976465.1 Thiomonas sp.
GATCGACCGAGGCGCGCAGCGCCTTGAGCGCCTCTTTGTGGCGCACGCCGAAGCGGTGTTCCTCATCGACGATGACCAGGCCCAGGCGGTCGAACTTGACCGTGGGCGACAGCAGCTTGTGTGTGCCGATGACGATGTCCACCGTGCCGTTTGCCAGGCCCTCGAGCGCGGCGTTGATCTCTTTTGCGGTGCGAAAGCGCGACATTTCGGCAATGCGCACCGGCCAGTCGGCAAAGCGGTTGCGGAAGGTCTCGCAATGCTGCTCGGCCAGCAGGGTGGTGGGCGCGAGCACGGCGACCTGCTTGCCGCCCATCACCGCAACGAACGCGGCGCGCAGCGCCACCTCGGTCTTGCCAAAGCCCACGTCGCCGCAGACCAGCCGGTCCATCGGCCTGGGCGAGATCATGTCCTGGATCACGGCGTGGATGGCCGCGGCCTGATCGGGCGTTTCTTCAAAGCCAAAACTCGCGGCGAAGGCCTCATAGTCCTGCGCCGCATAGCGAAAGGCATGGCCCTGCTGCGCAGCGCGCCGGGCGTAGATGTTGAGCAGCTCGGCAGCGGTGTCGCGGATTTGTTCGGCGGCTTTTCGCTTGGCCTTGTCCCACTGACCCGAACCCAGGGTATGCAGAGGCGCGTCCTCAGGCGCTGCGCCGCTGTAGCGGCTGATCAGATGCAGTTGTGACACCGGCACGTACAGTACCGCGTCGTTGGCATAGACCAGATGCAGGAATTCGGCGGGGCCGTCTCCCAGATCGAGCTCGGCCAGACCCTGATAGCGGCCGATGCCGTGGTTGGCATGCACCACCGGGTCGCCCGGCTTCAGCTCTGCCAGGTCGTGGATCAGGGCATCGACCTGGCTTGCCTGCTCCTGCTTGCGCCGCCTGCGCTGCGCCGGGTTGAGCGCGAACAGTTCGGTTTCGGTGAGCACCGCAAGGCGGTCGGCAGGCAGGACAAAACCGCGCGCCAGAGGACCGACCGCCAGCGCAAGGCCCGAGGTGCCCTGGACGAATTCGTCCCAACTCTCGGCAGGCTGGGCCGACAGGCCGGACTCCTGCAGCAGCTCGCGCAGGGTCTCGCGCCGCCCGGCGGTTTCGGCCAGCAACAGCACGCGCCGGTTGTGCTGTCTGCCTTCATCGAGCCAGGCGGCAAGCCGCGCCAGCGGACGGGCGGCGCGGCGGTCGGCGGACAGGTCGGGAAGGACGGCGCTGGTCGGCTCGGTTGCCGCGTTTTCGGCGGATTGGACTGCAGCGCGCAGCGCGAGCTGGGCCAGCGGCTTGATGCGGGTGAAAAACCCTTCTTCGCTGAGATAGAGCTGATCCGGGGCGAGGGCCGGGCGCTCGGGGTCGTGCTGCAGCAGGCGGTGGCGCTCGACGATGTCGGCCCAGAACGCCCGGATCGCCGCCGAGATGTCGCCATGCAGTATCACGCGGGCGTTTGCGCCGAGATAGTCGGGCAGGGTGGCGGTGTGTTCGAAAAACAGCGGCAGGTAATACTCGATGCCGGGTCCGGCCACGCCGCTGGCCATGTCTTTGTAGATCGGGCTGCGGCTCGGGTCGCCCTCGAACACTTCGCGCCAGCGGGCGCGAAACCGCTTTTGTGCGGCCTCGTCGAGGGGAAACTCGCGCCCGGGCAGCAGACGCACCTCTTTCACCGGATAGAGGCTGCGCTGGGTGTCGGGATCGAAGGCCTGGATGGAGTCGATGGTGTCGCCGAACAGATCGACCCGGTAGGGCACTGGCGAGCCCATCGGGTGCAGATCGATCAGCCCGCCGCGCACCGCGTACTCGCCCGGCGCCATCACCTGGCTGACATGGTTGTAGCCGGCCAGCACCAGCTGGGCGCGCAGGGCGGCCTCGTCGAGCGCCTCGCCCTGGCGGAAGTCGAAGGTGTAGGCGGCCAGAAACTCGGGCGGGGCCAGCCGCTGGATCGCGGTGTTGGCCGGGGCGATGACCACGTCGATCTGCCCAGTGTGGATCGCCCACAGCGTGGCCAGTCGCTCGGAAATCAGATCCTGATGCGGCGAGAAGCTGTCGTAGGGCAGGGTTTCCCAGTCGGGCAGCAGGCCCACGCGCAGCGATGGTGCGAACCAGCGCAGTTCGTCGAGCAGGCGCTGGGCGTCGGTGGCCTCTGCGGTGACGATCAGCCACGGCGCGGGGGGGCTGTCTGCGCTGCCGCATAGTTGCGCGATCAATAGCGCATCGGCGCTTCCGGCAGGCAACGGCCAGCTCACGCGCTGACCGGGTTTGAGTGCGGGCACCTGGGCACGCAGGGCATGGACAATAGACGACATTGTTCAAATTTTCGCCCAAAGTCCGCCCGCGCCTGATGCGCCGCTGCAAATGTCGCCCAACTCTTTCGCGCCTTCCCCCCGCTGCCATGCCCTGATCCCCTGCGCCGGAAGCGGCGCGCGCCTGCCCGGCGAGGTGCCCAAGCAATACCGCACGCTGCAGGGCGACTGCGTGGTGCAGCACACGGTGCGCGCGTTCCTGCGCACCCCGCGCATCGCCTCGGTTGCGGTGGTGGTGCAGGCTGCGGACACGCAGGCGGCGGCTTGCCTGCAGCTTGATCCGCGGCTGTCTCTGCTGCCGCTGGGCGGCGCAACCCGCGCGCACAGCGTGCTGGGGGGGCTGGACGGCCTGCTGCGCGCTGGCGCGCTGCCGACCGACTGGGTACTGGTGCATGACGCAGCGCGCTGCTGCATCACCCCCGAGCTGATCGACCGCCTGATCGACGCCTGCGCCACCGATCCGGTGGGCGGCCTGCTGGCGCTGCCCCTGCCCGACACCCTCAAGACCGCCGACACCGCAGGCCGCGTGGCCCGCACCGAACCGCGCGAGGGCCGCTGGCTGGCGCAGACGCCGCAGATGTTCCGCCTTGGCCCGCTGCGCGAGGCGTTGCTGGCGGCGATTGCGCTCAATGCCCCGCCCACCGACGAAGCCGGGGCGATGGAACGCCTGGGACACATGCCCCTTCTGGTGCCCGGCGCGGCGTTCAATTTCAAGATCACCTATCCCCAGGATCTCGAACTGGCGCAGGCCGTGCTGGCTGCGCGATCAGGAGGACACCCATGACACAGATCCCACAGATGCGCATCGGTGAGGGCTTCGACGTCCATGCCTTGGTGCCTGGCCGCAAGCTCATCCTGGGCGGCGTGACCATTCCCCACGCCCTCGGCCTGCTCGGTCACTCCGATGCCGATGTGCTGCTGCATGCCATCACCGACGCGCTGCTGGGCGCGGCGGGGCTGGGCGACATCGGCCAGCATTTCCCCGATACCGATGCGCGCTTTGCCGGCGCAGACTCCGGTGAACTGCTGCGTCTGGCGTGGCAGAGCGTGGCGCAGCAGGGCTGGGTGCTGGGCAATGTCGACTGCACCGTGATCGCGCAGGCGCCCAGGCTCGCACCCTACCGCGACGCGATCCGTCGGCGCATCGCCGAGTTGCTGCAGGTCGATGTCACGCAGGTCAACCTCAAGGGCAAGACTACCGAGCGCCTGGGCTTCGTCGGTCGCGGCGAAGGCATCGCCGCCAGCGCGGTCTGTCTGCTGGTACGCGGATGAGGACACGGATCATGAACGACAGACGCGCCGTGCCTCACGCCCCACTGCGTCGCCTCGTGGTCTTGGCTCTGGTCTTGGCTGCTGCCACGACGGCGTCGGCCGCAGCGCCCGAGGTCAACACCGGGCTGCCGCAAATCCGTCTGCAGGTGGGCGGCCACACCTTGCGTGCCGAAGTCGCGGCCACGCCGCAGCAGCAGCGCATCGGCCTGATGAACCGCCGCAGTCTTCCGCCGAATCACGGCATGGTGTTCGTCTGGACGCAGCCGCAGCGGGTGTGCATGTGGATGAAAAACACCCTGGTCCCACTGTCGGTTGCGTTCATCGCGGCTGACGGTCGCATCGTCAACCTGGCCGACATGCAGCCGCAGACCGAAGACGTGCACTGCGCCGAGCAGGAGGTGCGCTACGCCCTGGAGATGCCGCTGCACTGGTTTGCCGAGCGCGGTGTGCGGCCCGGCGCGCGGGTCTTTGGCTTGCCGGCTGCAGTGCGCTAAAAGTCGTTACAACCGGCAACAGTTGCGCAAGACGCTGCTGTCGCCGTCCGCGGGGAGCTGGCGTTGATGCGACAGGGCCGCTCGGTGGCGGTCGCACCACAGAGGAATCTCACCATGCAAGCCGTTCCCCGTGATCCATCGCTGTCTTCGTCGGCTGCAGTCGCCTGGCGCGCAGCTCGGCCGCTTTCGGCGCCGAACATCGAGCCGGCCTCAACACCTGACCGCCCTCAGGGTGATGCGATGCACGCGGCGTGGCTGCGTCGCGCCGTGCTGGCCGCGCTGGTCGCCTCTGGCAGCGCGCTGCTTGCAGGTTGTTACGTCGCGCCGATCGCCCCAGCGCAGGTCTCGGGGACAGTGGTCGTGCGGCCCGAAGGAGCCGTCTGCTGGCATCGCGGTTGGTGGGGGCCGTGGGGCGAGTGGCACCCGGGCCATTGGGGTCGGTGCGGCTGATCGGGGAGCGGACGATGGACGATCTCACCGAAACCGCGCGCGGCCTGTCGCGCCGCCAATTCGTCCGCCTGCTGGCGGCAACAAGCCTGGGCGGCGCGGCACCGGTGCATGCGCAGGCGCTGCTGGCTGACCCGCCTCCATCCTGGCCCGATCTGGACGCAGCCGTGCGTGCGCGCCCGGTGGCGTTTCTCGACCGCATCGGTTGGGGGGCAAGCGCGGCGCAGCTGCAGGAGATGGGCCGCCTTGGCCCCTCTGCGTACCTGCGCGCGCAGCTGCAGCCGCAGGCACAGGCGCTGCCGCAGCCAATCGACGCGCTGCTGGCAGCGCTGCCGGCGAACCGCCCGCTGCCGGTCTTGGTGCCGCCGATCGTGCAGCAAGAGCGCGCCATCCGTCAGGCGCGCCAGGCAAGCGACGCCGCACAGACCGAGGCGCAGCTCAAGGCGCTCAACCGCTTCAAGGCGGCGCTCGCGCAGCAGGCCGCCGCGCAACAAGTGCTGCTCGCGCTGTACTCGTCGGATGTCCTGCGGCAGCGGTTGGTCTGGTTCTGGTGCAACCACTTCAACGTGTTCCGCGCCGGCAACATCGCGCCGATGCTTGCCGATTATGCGCAGCGCGTCATCGCCCCGCACGCGCTCGGTCGCTTTGCCGAGCTGCTGCGCGCAACCATGTTCTCGCCGCAGATGCTGCTCTACCTGAACAACGCGCAGAACGCCCGCGGTCATGTCAACGAAAACTACGCGCGCGAGCTGATGGAGCTGCACACTCTGGGCGTTGGCGGCGGCTACACCCAGGGCGATGTGACCAATCTGGCGCGGGTGCTCACCGGGCTGGGCGTCGATCTGCTCGGTGAGCCTGTGCGCGTGCGACCCGCCCTGCGCGCCGCGCTGTGGCAGCGAGGGCTGGTCGTGTTCAACCCGGCACGGCACGATGCCGAGCCGAAGGTCGTGCTCGGTCGCACGCTGCGCGGGCAGGGTCTGGAGGAAATCGACGAAGTGATCGCACTGCTCGCCGATCACCCTTCGACCGCGCGGCATGTCTGCTCCAAGCTCGCGCAGTATTTCGTTGCCGACCCGCCCGCTGCAACGCTGGTGCAGGCGATGGTCTGGCGCTGGCAGCAAAACGGCGGCCACATCGCCGCAGTGCTCGAGACCATGTTCACGCACCCGGAATTCGTCTCCAGCCTGGCGCGGCCACAGTTCAAGGATCCGATGCGCTATGTCCTCTCGGCGCTGCGCGCCAGTCTCGACGAGGGGCCGATCAGCAATCCGCTGCCGGTGCTTGGCATGATCAATCGGCTCGGCGAACCGTTGTTCGGCCGGCAAACCCCGGACGGTTATCCGCTGGGCGCTGCCGCATGGGACAGTCCGGGGCAACTGAGCACACGCTTCGAGGTGGCGCGGCAGATCGCCGCCGGCGCGCCGATGCTCTACGCCGCAACGCCCGCCGTCCTGATGCAGGCCGCCCCCGCACAAACGCCCGATGTGCTGGCCGTGCCCACCCCTGTGCAGTCGCCGCACCGCCCGCCGCCCGATCTGGCGCAAAGCGCGGTGTTCCTCGCCCAGCGCGACCAGCTCGGCGCCGCAACCCGACGCGCGCTGGCGCAGGCGATCAATCGCGTGCAGTGGAACGCGCTTTGGCTGAGTTCGCCTGAATTCATGCAAACCTGAAGGAGCAGCGCATGAAACGCCGTCAACTCTTGCAAACCGCTGCAGCCGCCGCGTTGGCTGCACCATTTGGTCGGCTCTGGGCCGCACCAGGCAGCCAGCGCAGGCCGAAGTTCATCCTCGTCTTCCTGCGCGGCGCCTACGACGCAACCAATCTGCTCGTGCCGTATAACAACGCCTTCTACTACGAGGCCCGCCCGCACATCGCCGTGCCGCGGCCTGCAGATGGCGAAGATGGCGCGATCGCGCTCGATGCCGACTGGGCGCTGCACCCGCGCCTGCGTGCATCGATGCTGCCGCTGTGGCAGGCTGGGCAACTCGCCTTCGTGCCGTTTGCCGGCACGCGCGACCTCAGCCGCAGCCATTTCGAGACGCAGGATCACATCGAACTCGGGCTGGGGCCGCAAACGCATGACTACGCCAGCGGCTTCCTCAACCGCCTGGCGCAGCAGATCGGCGCGCAAGCGCGGCCGATCGCCTTCACCGCGCAGTTGCCTCTGTCGCTCCGTGGCCCGGCGCGGGTGCCCAATCTCGCACTCACGCAGACCGTGCTGAGCGGAATCGACGCCCGACAGCGTGCGTTGATCGAAACCATGTGGCGCGACCAGCCGCAAGAGGCTGCGGTGCGCGAGGGCTTTGCCGTGCGCGAGACAGTTGCGCGCGACATGCAAAGCGCCGACTGGCAGGCCGAGATGATGGCAGCCAGCCGTGGTGCGGTTGCGCCCAAAGGCTTCGTCGCCGAGGCGATCAGGATCGGCGCGCTGATGCGCGACAGCTTCGACCTGGGGTTCATCGACGTCGGCGGCTGGGACACCCATGTCAGCCAGGCCACGGTCAACGGCGCGCAGGGGCAACTGGCCGACAAGCTCACTGCGCTCGGGCAGGGTTTGGCGGCGATGGCGCAGGCGCTGGGCCCCGCCTGGCGCGACACCGTGGTCGTCGTGCTCAGCGAATTCGGCCGGACCTTCCGCGAAAACGGCAACCACGGTACCGACCACGGCCACGGCACGGTCTACTGGGTTCTCGGTGGTGCAGTGCGAGGCGGGCGCATCTGCGGCGAGCAGATCGTGCAGTCCCCCGCCACGCTGAACCAGAATCGCGACGACCCGGTGCTGACCGACTATCGCGACCTGTTCGGCGGGCTGTTCCAGCGGCTCTGGGGGCTGCGCGCCGGGCAAGTCCAGGCCGTGTTTCCGCAGGCTCGTCCGCTCGACCTGCAGTTGGTTTAGGGCTGCGCCCGTGGCCAAAGGGGTTCAGGCGCTCGATTCCGCCTGCTCCGCCAGCGCGGCGGCCAGCGGCAAAACCCGCGTCGCGCAGGCCAGCCCTTCGATGAAGCGCCGCGGGATGCCAGACAAGCCCACCTGCGCGCCGACCAGCGCACCGGTGAGCATCGCCCGCGCCTGGTTTTGCCCGCCACCGTTGATCGCGTGCAGCACGGCGGACTCGAAATCGTCGGCAAAACGCGCGGCGAGGTAATACGCCGCGGGAAACTGGTGATAAACCGCGCACGGCATACCGTAGACCAGCGAGACTTTCCACGCCGGATCGATCCGCACATCCGGGTCGTGTGCCGCGCGCGCGATGCTGCCGGCGGTTAGCAGCGCGTCGGGCGAGGCGAATTCGCCTGGCTGCGCCACGCGCTCAGCGCCGGCGGGGACGGCGTCGAGCCGCGCGTCGGTGACGTGGTGGAACGGCAGCTCGCCACGGTGCACGCGCGCCATCAGCTTGGCCGAGATCGCCGCATCGAGCGGCTCGCCCTGCACGAGCAGCGCAAGCACGCAGCCGTAGGCGCTGGTCATCGCCAGCACGGTCGGGTCGATCTGCGTGAGCGCCGCGTTCGCCGCCACATGCCGGACGACCGCGCCGAGATCGCGCGCATACCGCACCGCAATCGCCAGCGTGCGCTCGGCCGCTTCGGTGTTGTCGGCCAGGCCCGCCACCTGCCCCCACGGCAGGCGCTGCTGCACGCGCTTGCGCCAGGCTTCGCGCATCGACTGGCTGGTGTAGCCGCCGGGGCCGCTGTGCGGCGTGCCGTCGAGCAGCGGGAAAAACGCGGTATCGAGCCGCTGGCAGAAGTCGGCCTGGTCGTAACCACCGCGCTCGACCAGGCTGCGCAGCGTCAGTTCGAGCAAAAAGCCCGGTTGCGAAGATTCGCCCGGCGCGAGCCCGGCGTGGTAGCGGCCCGGGCGCGGTGCGGTGTAGCCGTCGATCCACGGCCCGAAGTCGGCGTGCAACTGGTCGAGGTCGTAGTACCAGTGCGGACCGACGCCGAGCGCCTCGCCGATGAAGGCGCCGAGCAGCGCGCCCTGCACGCGGTCGGCCAAGTCAGCGGCGCGCGTGGGCATGTCAACCCTCCCGCCGCCGCCACAGCGTCAGCTGCGACAGGCTGTGCTGGAATTTGCGCGCGGTTTCGCGGATGACGAAGGGTACGTCGCGCGGCGGCGCGATCCGCTCGAAATGCAGATCGAGCAGGGCGTGCAGCCCGTCGAGGGTGGTGAAGTTCTCGCCGTCTTTCTTGAAGCCGCCGATCCAGTGCTCGCGCTTGGTGAATTCGGACAGCCAGGTGTATGGCGAGGCGATCGCAAGCAACCCGCCCGGGACGATGCGACGATGCACCTCACGCAAGAACAGCGCCGGCTCGTACAGCCGGTCGATCAGATTGGCTGCGAGGATCAGGTCGTAGTCGGTATAGATCGGCTTGAGGTTGCAGGCGTCACCCTGGAAGAACTCGACGTGCTGCTGCACGCCGTCCAGCCCGTATTCGGCCAGTCCGTGCTCGTGGTAGCTGGTGAGCTCGCCTTCGTCGATCAGCGTATAGCGGATACGCCCTTGCTCGGCGAGCTGGTGGCCGATGCCGATGAACCGCGCGGAAAAATCGATGCCGGTCACGCGCTCGAAATGCCGCGCCAGCTCGAAGCTTGCGCGGCCGGTGGCGCAGCCCAGATCGAGCGCGCGGCGCATCGGCCGGCCCTGCATCGCCTGCACGCACAATTCGGCAAGCGCCTTGGGGAAGTTCGGCACGTCGAAGTAGGTCTTGCCCCAGTGGAACTCGCAGTACTGCGCAACCTGTGCGTCGGTTTCGTAATAGCTGCCGGTTTGCCTGGGCACTGGCGCGGCGCTCACGACGTAGCGAAACCCGGCGTGCTGGAAGAAATGCCGCCGGAACGCGTAGCGCGACCCCGGCAGTGCCTCGTTGCCGCAGGAGATCCACGATCCGCCCTTGATGATCGCGTGCCGGTCGTCGAAGGTCGGCGTCGTGAAGTCGTCGTAGACGGGGTGCACCTCGAAGCCGTCGAACGGGTAGGTGCAGGTCTCGCACCATTGCCAGACGTTGCCGATGACGTCGAACAAGGGGCCGTGCGCAAACCGCGTGACCGGACAGCTCGAAGCGAAATGGTCGAGCTCGATGTTCGCCGGCGCCGGCACCGGCTGCGGCGCATCCGGCACGCCAGCGTGCCGCCGCAACGCATGCCACTCGTCCTCGGTTGGCAGGCGGTAGGGTTTGCCGGTCTGCCGCGCCATCCAGTTGCAAAACGCCTTGGCCTCGTGGAAATTGGTCTCGACCGGCCAGTCCCACGGCATCAGCACCTCTTCGGCGAGCAGCCGCAGTCTCCAGCCGTCCGCAGCGCGCACCCAAAAGGTCGGATGTTCGGCCTGCGCAAAGCGCCGCCAGGCCAGCCCTTCTTCGGTCCACAGTGTGTCGTCGCGGTAGCCGCCGGCCTCGACGAAGGCGAGGAACTCGCGGTTCGATACCAGCGTGCGCCCGGCCTCGAACGCCGCGGTGCGCGCCTCGTGCACGCCGAACTCGTTGTCCCAGCCGTAGAACTTGGGGTCGCGCAGGTCGCGGCCGAGACGAAACTGCTGCGGCGGGATCGGCACCAGTTCCGGCGCGGGCGGCTCGCCAGTCTCGGTGCATGCCTGCCAGGCCGAGTGCGGGCGGACATGGCGCAGCGTGTGCTGGCGGATCAACACAGAGGACGTCTCGAGGTGGATGCGCTCGTGCTCGATTCCCATCAGCACGATCCACCACGGGCTGTGCCACCAGCCCAGCGGCAGCTCCAGCGGCAGGCGCGAGATGACGCCGTCGACCAGCTCGCGCGCCTTGGCACGGTACGCCCACACCGCGTCGACCGCAGGCCAGTCGTAGTGCGTCTCATCCAGATCGTCCCAGCTCATCTCATCGACGCCAACCGCGAACATCGATTCCAGCTTCGGATCGATGCGCTGCGTGTGCATGCCGGCGAGGACGAATTTGTTGATGAAAAACGTTGCCGTGTGGCCGAGATAGAAGATCAGCGGATGGCGCAGGCTGATCGGCTTGACGTAGTACGCCGCGTCGCCCTGCAGCAGCTGGAACAGCGATTCGTAGCGGTCGAAGGTGGCGTGAAACGCTTGCCGAACTTGCTCGCGCCATTCGCGGCTCGGCAAGGCGGGAAGGGACAGGGTGCGCAGGGGAGGAGTCGGCATGGCGCTTGGCATGATGGGCGAGTCTGTTGGCTCGGTCCATGTCAGGGCGGCCTGCCCGGGCATGGGAACGAGGCCGGCGGGCAACACCGCAACCCCGATCCCCTGCACTGTAGCGGAAGACAAAAAACCTGGCGATCGCAGCAAGCACGGCGCGCGCTGGCCGTCCGTCTGACGAAATCGATGGCGAGAAAAAAGCCCGCGGTTGCGGGCTGTGTTTCGATCACCGGCGGACGCTGCTCAGCCGAAATTCTTTTCGGCGAAGTCCCAGTTCACCAGATGATCGAGGAAGGTGGTGACGAAGTCCGGCCGGCGGTTGCGAAAATCGATGTAGTAGGCGTGCTCCCACACGTCGATGGTCAGCAGGGCCTTGTCTGCGGTGGTCAGCGGGGTCTGGCCGTTGGAGGTGTTGACGATGTCCACCGTGCCGTCGGGCTTTTTGACCAACCAAGTCCAGCCGGAGCCGAAATTGCCGACCGCCGACTTGTGAAACGCGTCCTTGAATGCGGCGTAGCTGCCCCATTTGGCGTTGATCGCGTTGGCCAGCGCGCCCTTGGGCTCGCCGCCGCCGCCCGGTTTGAGGCAGTTCCAGAAAAAGGTGTGATTCCAGACCTGGGCGCTGTTGTTGAAAATGCCGCCGCTGGATTTTTTGATGATGTCCTCGAGCGGCATCGACTCGAACTCGGTGCCCTTGATCAGGCTGTTGGTGTTGTTGACATACGCCTGATGGTGTTTGCCGTGGTGATATTCCAGCGTTTCACGCGACATGTGCGGTGCGAGCGCGTCGGGGGCGAAGGGCAAAGGGGGCAGTTCGTGTTGCATGGGCTTCTCCTTGGGTGAGTGACGATCGCAGGTCGCCGACTCCAAGCATTCTAGGAACAGCCCACGGGTCTTGCTCAGGCAGGCGGGATGTCCACATCGAGCGGGTGAGGCTCGGGCTGGACCTGCGCGATGTCCATCCTGATGGCGTGTTGTGCGTCGGCAAGCTCCAATGCAGCTCCGGGGCGCAGCTGCGACACATCGCGCAGGACTTGACCGCGGGCGTCCAAGCCGAGCAGGTAGCCGCGCGCGAGCGTGGCACGCGGACTGAGCAGCATCAGTTGCTGCGCCGCATGATCCAGGCGCTGCCGCGCGTTGCGCAGCAGCTGCGCACGGGCCAGCGGCAGAGCGCGGGCGGCACGATCGAGCCGTTCGCGTTCCTGCGGCAGGCGGCGTTGCAGCGCATGCTCCAGCCGGCTCTGCAGTCCTTGCAGGCGTTGTGCCTGCTGGTTGGGCAGATCGATCAGCGCCTGTCGCAGCCGCCATTGCCATTGCGCCAGACGCCGCAAAGGCGCGGCCAGCAACGCTGCGCGCTGGGGCCAGCGCAGCGCCAGGCGGTCGCAGCGTTGCTGCTCGCGCTGCAGGTAGCGGTGCATTGCGCTGTGCAAGCGCTGCGCCTGCCGATCCAGCGCTGAAATGAGCGCTTGCTGCGACGGCACGCCCAGCTCGGCCGCGGCCGTGGGCGTGGGCGCACGCAAATCGGCTGCGAAATCGGCCAGGGTGAAATCGGTCTCATGGCCCACACCGCAAACCACAGGCAGGCTGCAGGCGGCGATCGCCCGGACCAGCGTCTCGTCGTTGAACGCCCACAGATCGTCCAGGCTGCCTCCGCCGCGCACCAGCAGGATGAGATCGACCTCGCGGCGTGCCTGCGCGCGCTGCAGCGCTGCGAGCAGTTCGCCCGGTGCCTGCGCGCCCTGCACGCTGGCCGGATAGACCACCACGCGCACATGCGGGCTGCGACGCCGCAGCGCGGTGAGCACATCGTGCAGCGCGGCGGCCTGCAGCGAGGTGATCACCCCGACCGCACCGGGCATGGCCGGTAGCGCCCGCTTGCGCTGCGCATCGAACAGCCCCTCGGCCTGCAGTTTCTGCTTCAGGCGCAGGAAGGCCTCGAGCAGCGCGCCTTCGCCATCTGCCTGCACGCTCTCGACTATGAGCTGCAGATCGCCGCGCGGCTCGTATATCGCCACGGTAGCGCGCAGTCGCACACTCAGTCCGTCCCGCAGGGCCAGCGCGCTGGTTGCGGCGCGCTGGCGGAACAGCACGCAGCGCAGCTGTGCGGTGCCGTCCTTCAAATTGAAATATTGATGGCCGCTGCCGGCGCGGACCAGGCCGGAGACTTCGCCGCGCACGGTGACACTGTTGAACCGTGCATTCAGCGCGTCGGAAAACGCCTGAATCAGTGCGCTGACGCTCCAGACCATGGAAGAGGATGAGGGGTTCATCAAGACAAACGGGGGCGATGGGAAAAGGGGGCAGGCGCAGACAGCTGTCGCAGATCGCGGCGCGCCCAGGTGTATGCCCCGTGCTTGCAGCCGCAGCTCGGCTCTCCTTGGCGATCAACCCGCCGCAGACAGAGAAAACACCTGGGTTTAGTAAAATCCAAAATTTGGCAAAAATACCCGGCCCACCCACCGGTGTCTGTTGCGCCTCTAGCGGAGCCGTCCCGAGGCGATCCAGAAAAAGTCATGCAACTTGCCGAGGTGAGGCCGAACTGAGCGGCGACAAGCGTACTCCAAGCGGATTGCAGTGGGCGCTCTTGCCTGTGCAGCGCCGGATGGCACCTGCCTGCGACACCCCAAACCGGTGCACCGCAGCATGACCGCAAGGGCCGCCAGCCGTGTGCATCGGGTTGACTCCACTTTGAATTTTGCCTCTTCACCCTACATACTGTTGTTGAAACCCTGTTCATTTTCACTTGCCGAGCGAATGGCCGGTTGAGGTCCACCATGACAAAAGCGCAATCCAAAACTCAGGCTCCGTCCAAAGGGTCTGCATCCCGCAAGGTCACTGCTGCCGAGACAAGCCCGGTCGCGGACAAGCCGGTGCGGCGTGCGGCTGCCGGCGCCCAGACGGCGGCAGCAGAGGTTGTCGCCTCGGCTGCGCCCAAGCGCGGCCGTCCGGCCAAGACCGCGGCTGCGGCCGAGCAAACGCCTGTGGCGCGTCGCGGGCGCAAGACCGTCAAGGAAACGGAGCCGGAGATCGATCTGCACGACGACGCAGGCGATGAGGTCGATGCGGTCGAGGTCGATGCCGAAGTGACCGAGGTCGATGCGGTCGAGGAAGTGGCAGCAGCGCCTGCGCCCAAGACCCGCAAAGCCTCGCGCGCGCGCGAAAAACAGTTGCTCAAGGAGTTCGGCTACGACGACTCCAACATCACCGACGAGGAACTCAGCCGCCGGCGCGCGCGGCTCAAGAGCCTGATCAAGATGGGCAAGACCCGTGGGTTCCTGACCTACGGCGAAATCAACGACCATATCCCGGACAATCTGGCCGACCCCGAGCTGCTCGAGACCATCGTGTCCATGCTCAACGACGTGGGCATCGCGGTGTATGAAACCACGCCGGACGCGCAGACCCTGCTGCTCAACCAGCACGGCCCGACTGCCTCCAGCGAGGAAGAAGCTGAAGAGGAAGCCGAAGCCGCGCTGTCCAACGTCGATTCCGAATTCGGCCGCACCACCGACCCGGTGCGCATGTATATGCGCGAGATGGGCACGGTCGAACTGCTGACCCGCGAAGGCGAAATCGTCATCGCCAAGCGTATCGAGGAAGGTCTGCGCCAGATGATGCTGGCGATCTCGGCATCACCGACTACCGTTGCCGAGATCCTGGCGATGGCCGCGCGCATCCAGAACGGCGAGCTGCCGGTCGATGAAGTGGTCGACGGCATGGTCTCCGACGACGAGTCCGACGACTATGTCGCTGAGGAGGACGTCGACTATTCGCTCGACGACAGCGGCGACGAAGATGAAGACGGCGGCGCCGGTGCCACCTCGGTCAAGCTCGAGGAACTCAAGGCCAAGGCGCTGGAGGTCTTTGGCAAGGTGCACGACGCCTTCATGAAAATGCGCCGGGCCTACGACAAGGAAGGCTACCGCTCACCCGGTTATCTGAAGGCGCAGGAGGCCATTTCCAACGCCCTCATGGAGGTGCGCTTCACCGCCCGCACGGTGGAAAAGCTGTGCAATCTGCTGCGTGCCCAGGTCGACGAGGTGCGCCGCTACGAGCGCGAAATCCGCCGCTACGCAGTGGATCGCTGCGGCATGCCGCAGGAGGAGTTCATCAAATCTTTCCCGGGGCATCAGCTCGACCTGAACTGGGTCGATCGCCATGTCGCGGCGAACAAGCCGTACTCCGTCGTGCTCGGGCGCAATGCGCCGGCGATCAAGGAGCTGCAGCAAAAGCTCATCGACATCCAGAACCGCGTGGTCGTGCCGCTCGACGACCTCAAGGAGATCAACACCCAGATGAGCCTGGGCGAGCAGGCGGCACGTGAGGCCAAGCGCGAAATGATCGAGGCCAACCTGCGGCTGGTGATTTCGATCGCGAAAAAATACACCAACCGCGGCCTGCAGTTCCTCGATCTGATCCAGGAGGGCAACGTCGGCCTGATGAAGGCGGTGGACAAGTTCGAGTACCGCCGCGGTTACAAATTTTCCACCTACGCCACCTGGTGGATCCGGCAGGCCATCACCCGCTCGATCGCCGATCAGGCGCGCACCATCCGCATTCCGGTGCACATGATCGAGACCATCAACAAGGTCAACCGCATTTCGCGTCAGCATCTGCAGGAAACCGGGCAAGAGCCCGATGCCGCAGTACTGGCCGAGAAAATGGACATGCCCGAGGACAAGGTGCGCAAGATCCTCAAGATCGCGCGCGAGCCGATCTCGATGGAAACCCCGATCGGTGACGACGACGACTCGCATCTGGGCGACTTCATCGAGGACACAAGTACCCTGGCCCCCACCGAGGCGGCGATGCAGGCCGGACTGCGCGACGTGGTCAAGGAAATTCTCGACTCGCTCACGCCGCGCGAAGCCAAGGTGCTGCGCATGCGATTCGGCATCGAAATGGCCAACGATCACACCCTCGAAGAGGTCGGCAGGCAGTTCGACGTCACGCGCGAGCGCATCCGTCAGATCGAGGCCAAGGCGCTGCGCAAGCTCAAGCATCCGACCCGCTCGGACAAGCTGCGCAGCTTCCTCGACACTCTTTGACGCGCGCAGGGCCGGGTGGTGCCCGGCCCATTCCCGCCGGCTGATCCGACGCGCGGCTTTTGCGCCGCGTGTCCGCCGTCGGCTGCAGCACGCTTTGCATGCGCACACGCTAGACTTCAGGCATGACCCAAGCGCGAAAAACCGCTGTCCGCACCATCGTTTTTGCCGATGTCGCTGGCAGCACCGCGCTTTTCCAATCGCTGGGCAATGCCGAGGCCACCGCAGTAGTGACGCAGGTCGTGTCGAACATGGCCAAGCGTCTGAAAGCCGGCGGTGGCGAAGTCGTCAAAACCCTCGGGGACGGCATTCTTGCCACCTTCGAGCACAACACCCCCGCGCTCAACGCCTGCATCGACATCCAGCGCAGCTGCTCGACCACCGGCGCGGTCGATGCCAGCGGAGCCCGGCAGAAACTTCCGATCAAGATCGGCATCGCACGCGGCTTTGTCGTACTCGCCCCGGGCGACTGTTTCGGCGACCCGGTCAACGCCGCGTCCCGCCTGTCCGACTCCGCCGGCCCCGGGCAAATCCTGATCGGCGACGCCGTGATGGAAGCGCTGCCGCTCGAATTGCTCGGCCGCTTGCGCAGCCTGGGCGCCATTTTTCTGCGCGGCTACGATGTGCCGGTACCGGTGCATCAGGTCGAATGGGAAGCGCAGGGTGACATGGGGCAGACCATGCCCCATGTTCCCTCGCGCATCGACTACACCAGCCAGATGCTCAATCTGTCCTGGCTGGATTTCGCCGTGGATTACTCCGCAGACCAGATGCCCATCGTCATCGGCCGTACGAACTCCGCGGATTTCCTGGTCAACGACCTGCGCGTTTCGCGCCAGCATGCGCGTATCGACTGGCGCGGTAGCTACTTCATGCTGACCGACCTCAGCAGCAACGGCACGTGGGTGCGCTACACCGGCAACGACACCACTCTGGCGCTGCGGCGCAACGAGTGCGTGCTGCACGGGCAGGGGGAAATCACCCTGGGTGCCAAACCGACCGACCCGACCGCGCCGACCGTCATGTTCCAGATCCACCCGCATTGATCCAAACGCCCAGCCGCCCATGCCCGCCATCGATCCGACCGGATACCAGCACGGCAACCCTGCCCAGACAGCCATCCTTCTCGCCAACCTGGGCACGCCCGATGCGCCCACCGCACCAGCCCTGCGCCGCTATCTGCGCGAATTCCTCAGCGACCCGCGGGTGGTGGAGATCCCCAAACCCATCTGGTGGCTGATCCTCAACGGCATCATCCTGCCAATCCGCTCGTCCAAGTCCGCGGCGAAATATGCCTCGGTGTGGACCGAGCGCGGCTCGCCGCTGCAGACCGGCACCGCCGACCTCACCGAGGCGATCGCCGCCGACCTGAAGCGGCGGGGCCATCACCTGCAGGTGCGATACGCCATGCGCTACGGCAATCCGTCGGTGGCCAGCGTGCTCGACGAACTGGCCCGCCAGAACGTCACCCGGCTTCTGCTCGTGCCGCTGTATCCGCAGTATTGCGCCGCGACCACGGCGTCCACCCTCGATGCCGTGACCGACTGGATGCGCCGCAGCCGCCGCTTGCCCGAGCTGCGCGTGCTCAACCACTTCCATGACGTTCCTGCCTACATCGATGCCCTGGCGCACAAGATCGAGGCGCACTGGCAGCAGCATGGTCGGCCCGACAAGCTGGTGATGAGCTTTCACGGTATGCCTGCGCGCACCCTGCGCCTTGGCGATCCGTACCACTGCGAATGCCACCGCACCGGCCGCTTGCTCGCCGAGCGGCTGCAGCTTGCCGCGTCCGACTATCAGGTCACCTTCCAATCGCGCTTTGGCCGGCAGGAATGGCTGCAACCCTACACCGAGCCGACCCTGCGCAAATTCGCCCAAGACGGTATCGGCCGAGTGGACGTGGTGTGCCCCGGGTTCAGCGTGGACTGTCTGGAAACCCTGGAAGAAATCGCGATGGAGGGCAAGCAAGCCTTTCTGTCCAGCGGCGGAAAGACCTTCCACTACATCGACTGCCTCAACGCCGAGGCCCACTGGGTCCAGGCGTTCGGCGGGCTGCTGGAAACCCACCTCCAAGGCTGGGACACCCGTACCTTGCCCGATCCGGCGGCGCTGGCCCAGACCCGCCGCCTGGCGCAGGCGATGGGCGCAACCAATCTCGCCTGACTCCGTCCGCAAACGGGTCTATCGCTCCTGCTCCGGCTGCCGCGGCGTGGAGCGCGCTTCGCGCCAGAACTGCACTGCCAGACCCACCCCAAGGCCGACCACACCGACGACGAGCAGATAGAGCACCAAGGCCGCCAGAGACATCCCGTCTTCTCCTCTTTCGCTGAACCGCCGCGCTGCGCGGCTCTGCGCATGTGGAGTGGGCAGGAACAGCGAGAGTTCCCGACGGGCGGTGTCGGAGTGGTCGATCTGAACCGGGAAGTTTTATGTGCATTTCGACCAGACTAGGGCCTGTTCACGCTATTGGTGCACCCGCGCCGGGGGTCTGGGCGGATGCAATGCGAGGCGCAGGCCGCGCCGTGGTGTGTGGCACCACAAGCGGACTG
>JBMFIE010000029.1:0-17985 GCA_049976465.1 Thiomonas sp.
CCGCTGGACACCAGCCGCACCATCTCGACTGCGGGCATCAGCCGGGTGATCGCCTCGGCCATGTCGATTTCGTCGGCAGTGGGCGCGCCAAAGCTCAGCGAGCGGGTGGCGGCGCGCTGCACCGCCTCGATGACTTCCGGATGGGCGTGCCCGGCGATCATCGGCCCCCACGAGCCGATGTAGTCGATGTAGCGCGTGCCCTCGGCGTCGAAGATGTACGCGCCCTGCGCGTGGTCGATGAAGCGCGGCACGCCGCCGACCTGACGGAAGGCGCGCACGGGAGAGTTGACACCGCCGGGGATGGTGCGCTGGGCGCGGTCGAAGAGTTGCTGGTTGGTCACGGACATGATGGTGTTCGGGCGATCCCTGCCCGGCTACGCCGGACAGGCGGAAAAGTGAAAAACGGGAGATCGGACAGCGAAAAAAACGGAACGCGTGGCCGGGCGGCGATCAGCGCCGCATCACTGCAGGCCCGGAGATCCCGACGCGTTCGCCGCGACATCATCTTCCTCGACGGGCTGCGCCCAGAAAAAGCGATCCGGCACGACCTGCCCCATGCCGGGCCGATAGCCAAAATCCAGACAGTGATCGAGGTATTCGACGGCCTCATGCACCGCCTGGTCGAGCTTGGCACCATTGGCAAGGATGGCCGTGAGCACGGCCGAAAGCGTGTCCCCGGCGCCGGTGAACCCGGTCTCGAACAGCTCGAAGCTCTCGCGCAGCAGCACGCGGCGCGGGCTCATCAGCACATTCTCCACCTTGCCCTCGCCGGCGAGCAGCCCGGTGACCAGCATGTATTGCACGCCGAAGTGATGCGCCTGCTGCATCAGCGTCTCGATCGTGGGCGGGGTTTCGCCGTCCCACTCGGGCAGCAGCAACTGGGTGAGCGCGCTTTGGTTGCCGGTCAGCACCCGGGTCTGCGGCAGCACCAGTTCCTGCAGGGCCTTGATGTAATCGTCGGCCTGCGCCTCGTCGAGCACATGGAAATTGCTCGCATAAGTGACCAGCGGCACCTGGCTGTAGTCGGCCAGCAGTTCGGCCACGGCATTGACCACATCGACCGAGCCGAGAAAGCCCACTTTCCACGCGGCGATCTCTACATCCTCGAGCACCGCACGAGCCTGCTCGATCACGGCATCGGCCTCGATCTCGATGATGTCGAAGATTTCCGCGGTATCGCGCACCCACAGCGCCGTGGTCACCGGCAGCGGATGGCAGCCGACTGCCGAGCACGAGGCCAGGTCAGCTGCGAGCCCGGCACTGCCGCTGGGATCGGCCGCGTTGAAGTACATCACGGCCGGAGGAGATTCATTGGATTCATTCATCATGCCGGCATGGTAGTGCGACTGCTGCGCGGCGCAAGTATCGCCAGTCAACGTCCGCATGGGTCAAAATGCAACAGCGGCTCATAGAATCGTTGAATCTTCACTCTGACCCCGATACGCTGTGGACAAACAAGAATTCCAGAGCTGGATGTGTCTGATCTGCGGCTTCATTTATTTCGAAGCCCAAGGCCATCCGGAAAGTGGTATTGCACCCGGCACGCGCTGGGCAGACGTTCCGATGAACTGGACCTGCCCCGAGTGCGGTGCACGCAAAGAAGATTTCGAGATGGTGCCGGTTTGATCGGGAACGGCAAGTCAATGCAGAGGTATTTCCTTTTCCCCACACAAAGGATGTGAATGCTTGCGCCTACCAGCCCATTCAAGGTGTTGGTCATCGACGACAGCAACACCATCCGTCGCAGCGCCGAGATCTTTCTCAAGCAGGCAGGCTACGACGTGGTGCTCGCAGGTGATGGCTTCGATGCCTTGTCCAAGGTCAACGACCACCATCCCGACCTGATTTTTTGCGACATTCTGATGCCCCGCCTGGACGGTTATCAGACCGTGGCGGTCATCCGCCGCAGCGACAAGTTCGCGCAGATCCCCATCGTCATGCTGTCGAGCAAAGACGGCGTGTTCGACAAGGCGCGCGGCCGCATGGTGGGCGCGCAGGATTATCTGACCAAACCCTTCACCAAGGATCAGCTGCTCGACGCGGTCAAACGCCACCTCAATGGCGCACAGATCAGCGCATGATCGCGGCACCGGATTTCTCTTTCCTTCTGCGATTGCCATGCCAGTTCACAACATTCTCATCGTCGACGACTCCAAGACCGAGCTTTACTTCCTGTCCGATCTGCTCACCCGGCACGGCTACACGGTCAACACCGCGGAAAACGGCGAGCAGGCGCTGGCCGTGCTGTCGGCTACCCGGCCCGATCTCATCCTGATGGACGTGGTCATGCCCGGACAGAATGGCTTTCAGCTCACCCGTCATATCACCCGCGATCCGAACTACGCCGGCATTCCGGTCATCATGTGCACGAGCAAGAAGCTCGAAACCGACAAGGTCTGGGCCATGCGTCAGGGCGCGTCCGATTACATCGTCAAGCCGGTCGACCCCAAGGCCCTGCTCGAAAAGATTCGCGCCATCGCCTGATTCCCGCGCCGACCCGCCCTCCTTGCCACCCCATGTCCCGAGCCTCGCTTCACGAATTCCAGACCCGCCTGGCGCATCGTCTGACCGCGGCACAGACCGGGCAGTCGCCTTCCCGCTGGCTGGCGGTGATCGCGGGTCGCGCGCGCCTGCTGCTGCCGCTAGAGTTCTCCGGCGAGATCTCGCCGATGCAGCCGTGCACGCCTCTGCCGCACGCGCGGCCCTGGTTCCTCGGTCTGCTCAGCCTGCGCGGGCAGGTCTGCGGCGTGGTGCATTTGGGCCAGTTCATCGAGCAGGACGCAGCGTCGCAGCCGTCTGAGGTGTCGCCGCAGGCGCGCTTGATCCAGTTCGCCGCCGCGCTCGAGATCAACACCGCTTTGCTGGTCGACCGGCTGGCAGGTCTGCGTCGTCCCGACCAGCTGCAGCCCGATCGCAACACCGAGCGCGACCCTGCGCACCCTTGGCTCGGTGCGGCATTCCGCGACGACGAACGCAACCTCTGGCGCGAAGTGGATCTGCTGGCCCTAGCCGAGAACGAACGTTTTCTGAGCGTCGTTTGAGCCGCAGCCCGCAGCCCGATCCTCCCCATCACGCGTACGCCGGTTCCCCTATACATCACCATCACGTTTCACGGAGCGGTCATGTCCTTTCTCTCGTCCCTGTTCGGAACGAAAAAAACAAACTCCCAACCCGAGACCGAAATCGCGCAGACGCAGTACGGCCAGTCGGGACAGGCGACCCTGCAGATCGACTCTAGCCTTGCCGACCCCGCTGCCACCCTGCACCTGGCGCAGGGCACCCAGCCGCTGATCCTGCGTCTGCCGATGATCAGCCGCATGCAGCTGGCGCAGCAGCAGCGGTTTTTCGGCGTAATGCTGGTGATCTCGATCGTGCTATTGGGCCTGACGCTGATCGTGGTGCTGCGCGGCACCTCCAGTTCCGCCCGCCAGCTCGAATCGGTCGGCACCGCGCTGACCCAGTCGCAACGCCTGGCGCGTGCGATGAACGCCGCGCTGCTCGGCAACCCCGAAGCCTTCTCCACCGTGCGCTCCAGCGCAGATGCGCTCAAGTCGGCGGTGGACGTGCTTCGGCAGACCCCGCCAACGCCCGGCACCCAGCCCCTGCTCGACAAGATCGGCTCGGAAACCGACAGCACGCTGAAAAACGCCGCTTTGATGCTCAAGCAGCAAGGCGTGCTGACCTCCACCGCGCAGCAGCTCGCCGACATCAACCGCCAGACCGACGCCCTGCTCGACAGCGCGCAGACGCTGACCTCGCTGCTGCTGCAGCAAAAAGCCCCGGCGGCCAACGTCAACGCCGCCAGCCAGCTCGCCATGCTGACCCAGCGCATCGACAAATCGGCCAACGCCTTCCTGTCGTTCCAGGGCGTGCGCCCCGAGGCGGTGTTCGCCCTGGGCAAGGATCTGAGCACCTTCAACGCCCTGAGCAAGGGCCTGCTCGACGG
Organism: Thiomonas sp.; assembly: GCA_049976465.1. GTDB lineage: Bacteria > Pseudomonadota > Gammaproteobacteria > Burkholderiales > Burkholderiaceae_C > Thiomonas. The sequence continues at coordinate 3,947 of JBMFIE010000029.1, forward strand.
CAATGCCGATCTGCAGCTCACGCCCGTGACCGACCCACAGGCGCACCAGCAATTGCAACGTCTGATCCAGACCTATGCCAAGACCGAGGCGGCGGCCCGCACCCTCCTGGCCAATCTGCCGGCGCTGGCCGCGGCGCGCGAAGCGCAAGGTGCGGTGCTCGCCACCTCCGCGCAGCTCTATGACCATCTCAACCAGCTCCAGGGTCTGTACTCCGGACGCACCGGGGTGGGCTGGCCGGCCATCCTGATGCTTGCCGTGCTCGGGCTGCTGGCCATCGTCGCGGCAACCGACCTGATCTACATCATGCTCAATGAGGCCCGCCAGCGCGCCACATTGATGGAGCTGCAGCGCCGCCAGACCGAGCGTCAGGAGCTCGAAGCGCGTCGCATCAACGAATCGAACCAGGCGGCCATTCTGCGGCTGATGAACGAGCTGCAGACCGTCGCCGAGGGCGACCTGACCCAGCAGGCCACCGTGACCGAGGACATCACCGGCGCGATCGCCGACTCGGTGAACTACACGGTCGAAGAACTGCGCAACCTGGTCGGTCAGGTGCAGATGACCGCCGACCAGGTGCTCAAGAGCACGGCGCAGGCGCAGACCACGTCCGACCGCCTGATGCAGCAGGCCGACGAACAGCTCAAGGTCATCCGCGAAACCGGCCAGTCGGTGCTCGACATGGCGCAGCACATCACCGAGGTTTCGGTTCAAGCGCAGCAGTCCGCCCAGGTGGCGAACCAGTCGCTGCAAGCCGCCGAGCAGGGCCAGCGCGCGGTGCGCAACTCGATCGACGGCATGAACAGCATCCGTGAGCAGATCCAGGAGACCTCCAAGCGCATCAAGCGGCTGGGCGAGTCGTCGCAGGAAATCGGTGAAATCACCGAGCTGATCTCCGACATCACCGAGCAGACCAACGTGCTGGCGCTGAACGCCGCGATCCAGGCGGCGTCGGCCGGTGAGGCCGGACGGGGCTTCTCGGTGGTGGCCGAGGAAGTGCAGCGCCTGGCAGAGCGCTCGGCAGAATCGGCCAAGCAGATCGCCGCGCTGGTGCGCACCATCCAGACCGACACGCAGGACGCCGTGGCCGCCATGGAAAAAAGCACCCAGGGCGTGGTCGAAGGCGCCAAGCTGGCCGACAACGCCGGCGCCGCGCTGGCGCAGATCGACCAGGTGTCGCGCCAGCTTGCGGATCTGATCGCCCAGATTGCGCAGCAGACCCAGGCGGAAGCCGCCTCGGCCAACCGGGTGGCCGCCAACATCCAGACCATTTTCACCGTGACCGAGCAGACCTCCGAGGGCACGCGCTCCACCGCCGCGCTGGTGCGCGAACTCGCCCGCGTGGCCGAAGATCTGCGCCAGTCGGTGTCGCGCTTCAAGATCAACTGACCCCCCAGACCGATCCGCCTCTCTCCACTGCCCGCCCTACGGCTTTCCCGGCATGAACACAGTCTCCGCTTCGAAACCCGCCGTGCAAACCGCATCAGGAGCGGACATGGGACCGCTGGCCTGGTTGCTCGATCAGATCAGCGACAACCTGCAGTCCGCGCGCACGGCACTCAAGCGCGCCGCACAGCAGCCGGGCGACGACCTGCACGGCGCCGCCTCGGCGGAAAAATCCGGGCTGCGCACCGCGCGCACCCAGGTGCACCAGGCTGCCGGCGCCATCGAGCTGCTCGGGTTTTTTGGCGCAGCGCGGCTGATGCAGGCCGCCGAGAGCGCGCTCGACCATCTGATCGATCATCCCGAAAAGCTCGACAGCGCCGCGCTGCAGCGCTTCGAGGCCGGCTTCAACGCCCTGGTCGACTACCTCGAAGCGCAGCGCGCCGGCAAGAACGAGCCCGCACTCAAGCTCTTTCCCCAGTACCGCGACCTGATGGAGCTGGCGCAGGCCGAGCGCATCCATCCCGCCGACCTATGGGATCACGACTGGACCTGGCCGGAAGCCCCGGCGCTGCCGGATACACCGCCGCTGGGCGCCGATGACCGGGGACAGTTCGAAATGGGGCTGCTGCGCGTGCTGCGCGGCCAGCAGATCGATGCAGCGATGCGCGATCTGGACGCCGTGGCGCGCAAGGCCCAGGCCGCTGCCCGCGGGCCGACCGCCAGTCTGTGGTGGCTGGCCCGCGGCGTGTTCGAGGCGCTGGGCGCCGGACTGCTCGCGCCCGACCTGGACATCAAGCGCCTGCTCAACCGTCTCAACCTGCAACTGCGCAGCCAGCTGCAGGGCCAAAACCCCGCGCCGCAGCGCCTCGGGCACGATCTGACCTTTTTCTGCGCCCAGGCGTTGCACGCCAGCGGCCAGACCGACCCGTCCCGTCTGCCCAACCTGCGCGCCATCGACACCAAACTGCAACTGTCCGCGGCCCCGTTTGCCGACTATCGCCAAAGCCACTTCGGCCGGATCGATCCCGCCCTGGTGCAGCAGGTGCGCAAACGCGTGCAGGCCCTGCGCGACGCCTGGAGCGCCCTGGCCGGACAGACGCAAACCCATCTCGACCCGGCGCGCATGGCACGCCTGACCGAGCTGGCGCAAGCGCTGCAACAGCCGCTGCACACCCTGGTGCCGGGCAGTGAGGCACTGGCCGCTGCGCTGGTGACGGTGTTCAAAGCCGTCGCCGCCCGCAACGATTTGCTCACGCCGGAGCGTGCGCTCGACGTGGCCACCGCCATCTTGTTCCTCGAGATCAGCTTCGGGCATTTCCGTCCCGAGGAGCAGCACTTTCTCGAACGTGCGCAAACCCTCGCCCAGCGGTTGAACCAGAGCGCGCAGGGGCTAGACCCGGCACCGCTGGCCGGCTGGATGGAAGACCTGTTCCGCCAGGCCTCCGAGTCGCAGACCATGGGCAGCGTGGTGCAGGAACTGCGCGCCGACATGAGCACGGTGGAAAAGCTGCTCGACGCGTATTTCCGCAACCCGGCCACCAAACCCGATCTGGCCCCGGTGCCGCAACTGCTGTCGCAGATGCGCGGCGTGTTTTCGGTGCTCGGTGTCGATGTGGCCAGCGCTGCGCTGACCCACCTGCGCGACGAAATCGACGAGCTGCTGGGCACAGACACTCCGCCCGACTCCGCCCGCTTCGACGCCCTGGCCAGCAATATCGGCGTGCTCGGTTTTCTGGTGGACATGCTGTCCTACCAGCCCGAGCTCGCCAAGAGTCTGTTCGTGTTCGACCCCGAGCAGAAACTCTTGCGCGCCATCGTCCCATCGACCCAGCGCACCGCCCCGCCCACGCCGCAGCAGGATGTCGAGCAGGCGGCTGAGCAGTTGCGGCAGGACGTGGCGCGCGGCCTTGCGCCCGAGCAGGCCGAGCAGCGTCTGGCCCAGCTGCGCGCCGATGCCGCGCTGGCCGGTGTACCCGACATTCCGGCGCAGCTGCTCCAACCCGAGCAAACGCCCGAGCCGCCGCCCGGGCAGGTCCCCGTCGCACCCCAGTCCGCTGCAGTGCCAGCCGGGCCCGCCTCGGTGACCGCCGAGGCGCCGCCTGCTGCGCCGGTCGAGCCGCAAGCTCCGGCGGCGCAGGCCGAACCGGCCGCCGCGGAAGAGGCCAGCAGTGCCGAGGACGAGCTCACCGACATCTTCCTCGAAGAGGCCCGCGAGGTCATCGCCAATGCCCAGACCTTGCTGCAGCATCTGCGCGCGCAGCCCGATGATCAAGCCGCGCTGACCAGTCTGCGCCGCGCCTTCCACACCCTCAAGGGCAGTTCGCGGATGGTGGGGCTGGGCGAATATGGCGAAGCGGCCTGGGCGCTTGAGCAGGTGTTCAACCGCCAGATCGCCGAGTTGCACCGCGCCACCCCCGGACTGCTCGATCTGGCGCAACTGGCGCTTGCCGAACTCGGCCAGTGGACCGAGGCCATCGCCCACCACGCCGCAGACCGCTTTACCAGCGACACGCTGCGCCAGGCCGCCGAGGCCTATACCTCTGGCAAGCCTGTCGCCCCGCAGACCCCTGCGGCCGAGCCGGCCGTCGATTCCCGCGCCGTGCCGGTGGTCGAACCCGCTGCGCAGCCCACTGCCGAGCCTGTGGCCAACCTCGCCGCAGAGCCTGCGGCCGCACACCCAGCGGAGCTCGACGGGCTGCGCCCAACCCCACCCGGGGACGATCACACTGCCCCGCAGCACACACCCAGCGACGTTCAGTCCCTGCTGGCCGGCATCGACCTGGAGCTGCCGCCACTGGACGCCCTGCCTCCGGCCGACATCCCGGTGGCCGAGGAGGCGGACATGGCCGCCTTCGAGGCCGCGCTGGCCGCGCAGCAACCACCGCATCCCGCACCCGCCGCAGAAGCCCCTGCCATCCCGGCACCCGAAGCGTCCGAACCCGAGTCCGCCCCGGCACAGCAGGCCGCCCCCACTCCACAGCCCGAAGATCGGGCTGCGCAAGACGCCGCGGTGCGGCAGATCGGTGATCTGCGCATACCCACCCCGCTCTACAACATCTACCTGACCGAGGCCGACGAACTCGCGCGCACGCTGCAAGACGAAATCCACGCCTGGCTGCGCGACCCTGCGCAGCCGCTGGGTGAATACGCCGTGGTCGCGGCGCACAAACTGGCCGGCAGCTCGGCCACCGTCGGTCTGCGCAGTGTGGCCGATCTGGCCAGCCAGACCGAACATGCGCTCGATGCCCTGCATGCCCTGCCGCCAGAGGCCGCGCGTCCCGCAGATCTCGACGCCCTGGCGCAGGCCGCCAGCGACATCAAACAGCTGCTGCACCAATTTGCCGCAGGCTTGCTCAAGCCCGTGCAGCCCGAACTGCCCGCCCGACTGGACGCCCTGCGCGAGGCCGCGCTGGCCGCTGCCGCTACGCCCGGCGAGCCTCGGCAGACCGGCGCCGAGGCACAGCCAGCCCCGCCCCTCGATCTTCCACCGGTCGAGTCCGCAACGCCCGAGGAGCACGCCGCGCCCGAGCCTGCAATGCCCGAGCCTGCAATGCCCGAGTCCACCGCGCCCGGGCACGCCGCGTCAGGAGTCGCCGCAGAACTGCCGCCAGCCCCCGCGCCAACCGTCGTGCAGGCCGAGCCGTTGCCCGCGGCCGCCTCGCCGCAAGAGGCCGGCGCACTGCGGGCGACCGTGCCGGAGCAACTGGTCGACACCATCGACCCCGACCTGTTCCCCATTTTCGAGGAAGAAGCCGGCGAGCTCCTGCCTGCGCTGGCCGCCAGCCTGCGGCAGTGGGAACAGCACCCGATCGACCCGGCACCGGCCACGCAGGCCATGCGTGCGCTGCACACCTTCAAGGGCAGTGCGCGCATGGCCGGTGCGATGCGGCTGGGCGAACTGGCGCACCAGCTCGAATCCGATATCGACGCGCTGGCCGCCAACACCCCGGTGAGCGATGCCGACCTGGCCGAACTGCTCGGCCGCTTCGATCAGCTCAGCGCCCGCTTCGACCGTCTGTGTCAGGCCGCGCAGCAAGGTCAGACCCAACTGGCGGAACTGCCCACCAGCACGACGGTCGAGGCGTTGCCTGCTCAGGTCGGTTCGCCGCCCGCGCAGCCAGCGCCCCAGACCGAGCCGGCATCCACCCCCGCCGCACAGACCGCAGCCGAAGCCGCCGCGCAGCTGGCCACGCCGCGCATTGTGGCGCAGGCGGTGCGCGTGCGCGCCGGTTTGCTCGACCGTCTGGTCAACCAGGCCGGCGAAATCACCATTTCGCGCGCCCGGCTGGAAAACGAGTTTGCCGCGATCCGCAGCTCGGTCGCCGATCTGGGCGAAAACCTCGAGCGTCTGCGCCAGCAGGTGCGCGAAATCGAAATCCAGGCCGAAGCGCAGATGACAGCGCAGGTGCAGGCCGCACGCGACGAGCACCGCGAATTCGATCCTCTGGAGTTCGACCGCTTCACCCGCGCGCAGGAACTCACCCGCATGATGGCCGAGTCGGTCAACGACATCGCGATGGTGCAAACCACCCTGGGCCGGCTGCTGCGTGAGGTGGATGACGACCTGACCCGCCAGGCGCGCCAGACCCGCGAGCTGCAGCGCGATCTGCTGCGCACCCGCATGGTCGAGTTCGACAGCCTGTCCGAGCGCCTGTACCGCACCGTGCGGCAAGCGGCCAAGGATCTGGGCAAGGCGGTGCGGCTGGAAATCATCGGCGGCAACATCGAGCTCGACCGCGGTGTGCTCGAGCGCGTGTCCGGCAGCTTCGACCACCTGCTGCGCAACGCCGTGGCGCATGGCATCGAAACCGCCGAAGAACGTCAAGCCGCAGGCAAGCCCGCGGTCGGCACCATTACCCTGAGCCTGCGGCAGGACGGCAACGAAGTGGTCATCACGGTTGCCGACGATGGACGCGGGCTGAACTACGCGGCGATCCGCGCCAAGGCCGAACGCCTGGGCCTGATCGCCCCGGGGCAGACCGTGTCCGACGAGGAACTGGCGCAACTGGTGTTCCGGCCCCACTTCAGCAGTGCCGAGAACACGACCAACGTGGCCGGCCGTGGCGTCGGTCTGGACGTGGTGCGCACAGAAGTCGCCGCGCTCGGTGGCCGCGTGCTGCTCGACAACCAGCCTGGTGCCGGTGCCCGCTTCACCCTGCTGCTGCCGTTGACCACAGCGATCACCCATGTGGTGCTGCTGCGCACTGGCGACAAGGTGTATGCGGTGCCGGCCAATCTGGTCGAGATCGTGCGGCGCTTCAAGCCCGAGCAGATCGCCAGCGCCTCGCAGACCTTGCAGATCGATGACGCCAACGGCCCCCTGCCGTTCTACTGGCTGGGGGCGCTGCTCGGTCAGTCGGGCCGCAGCAGCGAGCCGTTCGGCAAGAGCGTGCCGGTGATCGTCATCCGCAGCGCGACGCAGCGCGTGGCGATTCAGGTCGACGAGGTCCTGGGCAACCGCGAAGTGGTGGTGAAAAACCTCGGGCCGCAGCTCTCGCGCGTACCCGGTCTGGCCGGCATTTCTGTGCTGCCCTCGGGCGAGCCGGCGCTGATCTACAACCCGGTGGCGCTGGCCTCGGTGTATGGCCCGGAAGCCGCCGCGCTGATGCAGTCCGCGCTGCAGGCGCCTGCGGTCGAGCTTACAGCCGCCAAGACTATGGTGCAGCCGGTGGACGCGGGGCAATCTGCCGTGCCGGCCCCGCCCGCGCCCGACGCCTCGCCCCGCACCGCGCCGCTGATCATGGTGGTGGACGACTCGATCACGGTGCGGCGGGTGACGCAGCGCTTCCTGCAGCGCAACGGTTACCTGGTGCAGCTCGCCAAGGACGGCCTGGACGCGCTGGAACAACTGCAGCAGGCCAGCACCCTGCCCGATGTCATCCTGCTCGACATCGAGATGCCGCGCATGGACGGTTTCGACCTGACGCGCAACATCCGCGCAGACGCCCGGCTGCACAATCTGCCCATCATCATGATCACCTCGCGCATTGCCGACAAGCACCGCAACTACGCTGCGCAGCTCGGAGTGAATCACTACCTGGGCAAGCCTTATTCCGAAAACGAGCTGCTCAAACTCATCCAGGATTTCTCGGCCAAGGCGGCGCAGCCCGCCTGAACACGAGAGACCTGGCTGGCCGACGAGACCCTCAGCGCCCTGCCCGCACGTGGCTTTGCCCCCGCGCGCAGGGGAAGGGCTGCTCAGGGCTTTTGAGCGGCCTGCTCGCCCGCCGACTTGACCACCGCATAGCGCTGCAGCGTCTCGGCCCGGGCCAGGTCGTGCCGCACGATCGGTGCCGGATAGGTCTTGCCCAGCTCCACCCCTGCCGCACGCAGCGTCTGCGCGCTGGCCTGCCAGGGCGCGTGGATGTCTTTTGCCGACAGCCCGGCCAACTCGGGGAGGTAGCGGCGAATGAACTCGCCTGATGGATCGAACTTCTCGCTCTGCGTCACCGGGTTGAAAATGCGGAAATACGGCTGCGCGTCGCACCCGCTGCTGGCTGCCCATTGCCAGCCGCCGTTGTTTGCCGCCAGGTCGAAGTCGTTGAGATGATCGGCAAAATACTGCTCGCCCCAGCGCCAGTCGATGCCCAGATCTTTGGTGAGAAAGCTCGCCACCACCATGCGCAGCCGGTTGTGCATATAGCCGGTCTGGTTGATCTGCCGCATCGCCGCATCCACCAGCGGATAGCCGGTGCGCCCCTCGCACCACGCAGCAAACTGCCCCTGGTCATTGCGCCATTGAATGCGGTCGTAAGCGGGCTTGAAGGCGCCCTGCACCACATGCGGATAGTGGTGCAGGATCTGAAAATAGAAATCGCGCCAGATCAGCTCCGACAGCCACGCCCGCGCCCCGCTGCTGCCGGCCTGCATGCGCGCCCAGGCCAGCGCGGCCAGCTCGCGCACCGAAATGGTGCCAAAGCGCAGATGCACCGACAGATAGCTCGGCCCTTTTCGAGCGGGGTAATCGCGGGTCTGGTCGTACAGGTCGATACGCTGCAGAAAATCGTCGAGCATGCGGCGCGCGCCGCTCTCGCCCGGGTACAGCCGCAGGCTGTGCAGATTGGTCGGCGCAAACCCCAGCGTTTGCAAGCTGGGTAGCGGGCGCACCATGGGTGCGGGCAATGCGGCAAGGCGGCCTGGGTCCAGCGGCTCGTCCCGCGGCAGCGCGGGCTGCGCCGCATAGCGCGCAAGCCAGGCGGTGCGGTACGGCGTGAACACGGTGTAGGGCTTGCGCTGCGTGGTGAGCACCTCGTCGGCGGCAAACACCATGTGCTCCTTGACCCGGTGCAGCAAGCGTCCGTCGCGCGCCAGCGCCTGCTCGACTGCGGCGTCGCGCCGCAGCGCCAGCGGCTCATCGTCCTGGCCGCAGAACACGGCGGACGCGCCTAGCTCGGCGGCCAGCCGCACGATCTCCTCCTCGGCGCGACCATGCCGCACGATCAACGCCGAGCCCATCGCCCGCAGCCGCGTGTCGATCTCGGTTACCGCATCGAGAATGAACTCCACCCGCCGATCGGCACGCAGCCCGCGCGTCAGCAGCGGTTCGAGGATGTCGCGGTCGAACACAAAAGCCAGCGCGACCCGGTCGCAGACGCGCAGCGCCGCCTGCAGCGCCGCGTGGTCGTGCAGCCGCAGATCGCGGCGCAGCCAGACCAGACCGACACCCTGCCGCCACCCCGCCGCGGCGGCAGGTGAAACGTTTGCTCCAGACATCATGCACACAAACCGCAATGAAGGACACCACACCATAACCGAGTCGGGCGCAGGCCGCGCGCGGCGCGATAAACTCCAAAATCATGAACCCGCGCCCAGATGCCTCCAACCTCAGCAACCAGTTTCTCATCGCCATGCCCGGCATGGTGGACGAGAACTTTGCCGGCACCGTGGTGTTCGTCTGTGAACATTCGCCGCGCGGCGCGCTGGGCCTGATCATCAACCGCCCCTCGGACATCACGGTGCAGGAACTGTTCGAGCGGGTGGGCCTGCCGCACGCCGGGCCGCATGCGACGCAGCCGGTGCTGCAAGGCGGGCCGGTGCAAACCGAGCGCGGCTTTGTGCTGCACGAGGCGACGAACACGCCTTACGCCTCCACCCTGGAGATTCCCGGCGGTTTGCAAATGACCACCTCCAAAGACGTGCTCGAACACATGGCCGCGGGGGACGGCCCGACGCGCTATCTCATCGCTCTGGGCTACTCTGGCTGGAACGCCGGGCAGCTCGAGGAGGAGATCGGCAACAACGGCTGGCTCACGGTCGAGGCCGACCCGGCCGTGATGTTCGACACCCCGATCGAAGCCCGGTTCAACGCCGCGATGGCGCTGCTCGGGTTCAACCCGGCGATGCTGTCCCAAACCGCGGGACATGCCTGAAATCACGGTGCTGGGTTTCGACTGGGGCCGCCGCCGCATTGGCGCTGCGGTGGGCAACAGCCTCACCCGCACTGCCACGCCGCTTTCCACCCTGCGCGCCGACCGCAACGACCTCAAGTTCGCGGCCATCGCCGCGCTGATCCAGCAGTGGCAGCCGCAGCAGCTGGTCGTCGGCCTGCCCTTGCACCCCGACGGATCCGCCCACGACAATACCGCGCACGCCAGGCGCTTTGCCCGCCAGCTCGAAGGCCGCTTCAGGCTGCCGGTGGCGCTGGTCGACGAGCGCTACACCTCGGTCGCTGCCGAAGACGCCGGCGCCGACGACGTGGACAGTGCCGCCGCGCAGCTCATCGTCGAACAATACCTGCAGCAATGCTGACCATGCCCTCCACGTCCCCCGTCCCACCCGATGCCGAGGCGCTGTACGCCCGGCTGCTCGCCCAGGTCCGCAGCGCGATCAAGGCGCAGCCCGAGCCACCGCTGCTCGTGGGGATCTACTCCGGCGGTGCCTGGCTGGCACAGCGTCTGCATGCCGACCTGCAGCTGGCACAGCCCTACGGTGTCGTCTCTTCGACCTTTCACCGCGACGATTTCGCCACCCGCGGCCTGCACCCCAGCGCCAACCGTACCGCGCTGGCGGTGCCGATCACCGAGCGCGCCGTGCTGCTGATCGACGACGTGCTGCACACCGGCCGCACCACCCGGGCGGCGATCAACGAACTCTTCGACTTCGGGCGCCCCGCGCGCATCGATCTGGCCGTGCTGGTCGATCGCGGCGGCCGCGAGCTGCCGATCTGCCCGCAGATCGTTGCTGCCACGCTGCAACTGCCCAACGATCAGTCGCTCGCGCTGCTACGCGACGAAGACGCGCCCGAGGGCATCCGCTTCCGTTTCGAACTCGTGCGCAAGTAAACCGTCCCGGTCACCATGCCCCGCGCCCACAATCCCCAACTCAACCAGCACGGCGAGCTGCGCCATCTGCTCACGCCCGAAGGACTGCCGCGCGACGTGCTGCTACACATCCTCGACACCGCACGGGGCTTTGTCAGCTTCGGCAGCCGCGAGGTCAAGAAAGTACCGCTGCTGCGCGGCAAGAGCGTGTTCAACCTGTTTTTCGAGAACAGCACCCGCACCCGCACCACCTTCGAGATCGCAGCGCAGCGCCTGTCTGCCGACGTGTTCAACCTCGACATCCAGCGCTCCAGCACGAGCAAGGGCGAGTCGCTGCTCGACACCATCGCCAACCTCGAAGCGATGGATGCCGACGTGTTCGTCGTGCGCCATGCCGACAGCGGCGCGCCGTTTCTGATTGCGCAGCACACCCCACCGCATGTGCACATCGTCAACGCCGGCGACGGCCGCCACGCGCACCCGACGCAGGGCCTGCTCGACATGCGCCAGCAACCCGTCGATCTCCCCCGCGGTTGCCGCCACCGCCGCGGGTTGTGCGGGCTGAACCGGGTGCAGGCCCAGCGCCTTGCGCCATTCCCAGGCGATGACCTGCACCGCCTGCGCCAGATTGAGCGAGGGATAGCCCGGGTGCGCGGGGATGGTCAGCAGCGCGTCGCAGCGGTACACATCGGCGTTGCTCAGGCCGAAACGCTCGCTGCCGAACACGAATGCCACCCGTCGGCCCTGCTGCGCGCTGCGCTGCGCGAGTTGCGGCAGCCACTGCGGGGTGTGCAGCGGCGGCCCAAAATCGCGCACCCGCGCAGACAGCGCAACCACCCGGGCGCAATCGGCCACTGCTGCTGGCAGGTCGGGGAAAATGCGCGCGGCCTGCAGCACATCTTGCGCGCCGCTGGCAAAGGCAATGGTTTCGGGCTGGGTGAGCACGTCGGCAAAGCGCGGAGCCACCAGCCGCAGATGGCCGAACCCCATGTTTTTGATCGCCCGCGCCGCGGCGCCCACATTGCCCGGATGGCTGGTGCCGACCAGCACGAACACCGTCTGCTCGCCCAGGGTGGTCAGCGTCTCGGGGGCGGGGTCGATAAAATGCGCGTCGCTCATCTGTTCTTTGTCATCTTCCGAATCTCTCGCGCCATTGTCGTTGCTGGCGCCCAAGACACCATGCACCCCATGCTCAATGTGGCCGTTCGCGCTGCGCGCGAAGCCGGCAAGATCATCAACCGCGCCAGCCTCGACATCGACCTGCTGCGCGTGGCGCAAAAGGCCGCCAACGATTTCGTCACCGAAGTCGACCGTGCCGCCGAGCAGGCGATCATCGACGTGCTGCTCAGGGCGTTTCCGCGGCACGGCATTCTGGGCGAGGAAACCGGCAGTGCTTTTGGCGATGCCGGCTCGGAATACCAGTGGATCATCGATCCGCTGGACGGCACCACCAACTTCATCCACGGCATGCCGGTGTACGCCGTGTCCATCGCGCTGGCGCACCGCGGTGTGGTGCAGCAGGCCGTGGTCTACGACCCGACCCGCGACGAGCTGTTCACCGCGACCCGCGGTGCCGGCGCATTTCTCAACAGCCGTCGTATCCGTGTGTCCAGCCGCGTGCGGCTCGAAGACAGCCTGATCGGCACCGGCTTTCCGTTCCGCAAGAACGATGACTTCGACACTTATCTGGAAATATTCAAGCGTGTCGCGCAGCGCTGCGTCGGTCTGCGCCGCCCGGGCGCAGCGGCGATCGACCTGGCCTATGTGGCCGCTGGGCGCTACGACGGCTTTTTCGAAACCGGCCTCAAACCCTGGGATATCGCAGCAGGCAGCCTGCTCGTCACCGAAGCCGGCGGGCTGATCGGCAATTTTTCCGGGGAAGGCAACCATCTGTTCAGCGGTGAAGTACTTGCCGCCACGCCGAAGGTCTTCGGCCAGCTCGTCGCCCTGCTGCAACCCTATTCCAGAGCCACCGGGCCTGCGCCGGCCGGCACGAACATGCCCCACCCCGCTGACGGGCCCGCCGATGCACAGCACAACGCGTCTGAGAAGGCTGCCACCAAACAGCGCGACGCAACTCTCGCCATGCCTGCAGACAAACGGCCCAAGCCGGTGCCGCGGCGCATCAAGGCGGGCGATGTCGCCAAGCCACGGCAGACCGCAAAATCCTCTCCCGCGTCGGTCTATAAACCCAGGCGCATCAAAACCTGATCGGCCAAATATCTGATTTCCCTTCGATATTTATAGCGCATCGAGTTTTTGCTGCGACGCACAAATTTTCCTTGCAATCGGCTGAATTGGCCCTAAAATAGCGTTTGTGCAGTGCACAAGAGCCCGGGCAGATCGTCATCAACATGACACGGTTCCAGGTTCACAATGTGTTGGCTGCCGCCCCGTAGCCAACGCCCCCAACCCCAGGAGAGACATCATGATGACCCCCGAACAGTTCACCGCCGCGCAAAAATCGCAGTTCGCCGCCTTTTTCGACATGGCAAGCAAATCCATGGATCACATGGAAAAGCTGCTCGACCTCAACATGCAGGCGATGAAAACTTCGCTGCAGGAGAGCGCCGAGCACACCATGGCACTGCTGTCGGTCAAGGACATGCAGGAACTGGCCAACCTGCAGTCCAGCTGGATGCAGCCGATGGCAGAAAAGATGCTGTCCTACACCCGTCACGCCTACGAAATCGCCTCCGGCGCGCAGGCCGAGATGGCCAAGATTGCTGAGGCGCAATTCGCGGAGTCGCACAAGAAATTCATGGACCTGGCCGAAACCGCGGCCAAGAACGCCCCCGCCGGCTCCGAAACCGCCGTGGCGATGATGAAAAGTGCGCTGAACGCTGCCAACAACGCCTATGACTCGATGCAGAAAGTCACCAGGCAGGCCGCCGAGGCGGTCGAGGCCAACATCGATGCGGTCACCAACACCGCGATGAAGGCCGCGCAGTCGACCCGCACCGCTGCCAAGCGCGCCGCAGCCTGACGGAATTTGAGCCTGTCAGATTTTTTGATCCGGCGTGTCATCGCCAAGGCGAACGCCGCGTTAAGCAGGAACCGGGCATGGTGGCAATGCGGTCCACCCCGCCACCAGCCCAACAGCTTGTCTCCTCGGTACCCCAAAGGTACCTTTACAGCCGGTCGCCCGACCGGCTTTTTTTTGCGCATTCAGGCTGCGCGAACCTGCCTGTCGAGCTCGCCCAGCAGGGCGCTGAGCATCTGCAGCGTGGGCATGCGATACCCGGCACGCGCGGCCATCTCCAGCGGCGCATGCAGCAGCGCGCCAATCTCTAGGGCCTGTTCACGCTATTGGTGCACCCGCGTTGCCCCCAGGCGGGGATGGATGCAAGGCGGAGGCCCGGGGCAAGGCTGGACGCCTTGCCCCGGGCTGACAA
>JBMFIE010000030.1:0-16792 GCA_049976465.1 Thiomonas sp.
TTGCCCCGGGCCTGCGCCTTGCATCCATCCCCGCCTGGGGGCAACGCGGGTGCACCAATAGCGTGAACAGGCCCTAACCGAATGTCCTGCCCCATTCCGCCACGTTCCAGCCCGCCATCATCTTCGCCGCAGCGTGCTCTCGATCAGCAGCCCACCCAAGGGCCGCGACGCCTGGCAGAGGTGTTCTGGGTGTTCAATCGCCTGACCCTGTTGGGGGTAGGCGGGGTGCTACCGTTTGCGCAACGCATCCTGGTCGAGGACAAGCGCTGGCTGAGCAATGCGCAGTTCGTCGAAATGCTCAGTCTCGGCCAGGTGTTGCCGGGCCCGAATCTGATCAACCTCGCCTTGATGGTCGGGCAGCATTTCTTTGGCTGGCGCGGCGCGCTGGTGGCTCTGGCCGGCATGCTGACCGCGCCGCTGGTGCTGATCCTGCTCGTTGCCGTGGCCTACGTCAACTTCGCGCACACGCCTTTGGTGGCGCATGCGCTGCAGGGGATGTCCACAGTGGTGGCCGGGTTGGTGATCGCCATGGCGATCAAGCTGTTCCCGGCGGTCAGCCATGTTCGCGTCAACTGGGTCTGGGTTGCACTGGCCTTTGCCGCAGTCGGCCTGCTGCGCGTGAATCTGCTTTGGGTGCTGCTCGCGCTGGGGCCGCTGGCGGTGGCGATGGCGTGGTGGCGCGTCCGGAGACGTTGATGCATCTGCTGTCGATTGCGGTGCCGTTGTTCGCGCATTTCTTGCTGTGGTCCTTGCTGTCGGTAGGCGGCGCGATCGGGCTGCTGCCCGACATGCACCGCTACCTTGTCGTGCAACAGCACTGGATCACCGATGCGCAGTTCACCTCGGCGCTTGCGCTGGGCCAGGCGTCGCCGGGGCCGAACATGATCTTGTTTTCCGCGCTGCTGGGCTGGCAAATCCTCGGACTGCCCGGCGCGTTGCTGTCCGCGCTCGGATTGGTGCTGCCGTCCTCAGTCATCACCATGGCGTATTTCCGCTACAGCCGAAAACATCGTGATCGACACTGGGTGCGTGCAATGCACGATGGCATGGCGCCGATCACCGTAGGGCTGTTGCTGTCGTCGGGGTGGCTGCTCGCGCGGCAGGAGGCAAGCAGCTTGCAGCGCGTAGCGCTGATCGCCCTCAGCGCGGTGCTGGTCGTGCGCACCCGGCTCAATCCCTTGTGGCTTCTGCTCGGCGGTGCGTTGCTGGGCATGCTGGGCTGGGTCTGATCATGCTCAAGCGTTTGCGTCCTCACCAAAGCGAGCCGGTCTACCGCACCGCTTCCCTGCGCGCGATCGAGGAGATGGCATCGCATGCCCTACCCTCGCACACCCTGATGCAGCGCGCCGGCCGGGCCGTCGCCAGGTTGGTGCAGGCCCGCTTTCCCCATGCGCGGCGCATTGTCGTGCTCGCCGGCGCGGGCAACAACGGCGGCGATGGCCTGGTTGCCGCCACGCATTTGCAAGCCGCAGGGCGGGATGTGCGGATCCTGGCCTGCGGCGCATCCAGCCTGGATGCCTGGTCGAGACGACTGCCGCCGGATGCCGCCTGGGCCCTGGGCGAGGCGAAGGTCCGACAGATTCCCTGCGTGTTGCAGCAGCCACCGCACCAGTCTTTGCCCGCCGCCGACCTATATGTCGATGCCTTGCTGGGCATCGGTCTGACCGGCCCGGTGCGCGATGCGATCGCGGCTGTCATCTCGGCGCTGAACGCCCAGACCCAGGCACCGGTGCTCAGTGTCGATCTGCCCTCCGGTCTAGATGCCGACCGCGGCACCTGTGGCAATGTCTGCGTGCGCGCCACGGTCACGCTCAGTCTGCTCGGCGTCAAACCCGGTCTGTGTACCGGCCCAGCCGCGTCGCGATGCGGCGAGGTGTGGAGCGATGATCTCGACCTGCCCTCGCCGCCCGCAGACTCCCCGCCGGACGCCGTGCTGCTTGGCGCAGACCACGTGCGCCCTCTGCTGCCCAAGCTGCTGCATGCGGCACACAAGGGAGATCGCGGCGATGTGATCGTGGTCGGCGGCGCGCCGGGGATGACCGGCGCGGCCCTGCTGGCGGCCCGTGCAGCGGCACGGCTGGGCGCCGGGCGGGTGTTCGTCGGCCTGCAGGGTCCAAACGCGCCCGGCGTGGACCCGGTCGCGCCCGAACTGATGCTGCGCCCGCCGCAAGCCCTGCTGAGCGCGGCGCGCAAGGGCGGCTGCCTGGTGTTCGGCCCGGGTGCCGGCACTGAGGCCACCGCAGGCCAGCTTCTGGCGCAGGCACTCGCACAGCCCGTTCCACTGGTGCTCGATGCAGACGGCCTGAATCTACTGGCGCAGGCAGGCCCAGACCCCGATCTGCTCGGCCTGCTGCGGCAGCGCAGCGCGGCAACCGTGTTGACTCCACACCCACTGGAAGCGGCCCGCCTGCTGGGCATCGACGCCGGGCAAGTGCAGCGTGACCGGCTGCAGGCCGCACAAGACCTGGCCGAGCGCTATGGCGCGTGGGTAGTGCTCAAGGGTGCCGGAAGCGTGATCGCCTCCCCACAGCGCCATCTTTGGATCAACCCCACGGGAAACGGCCTGCTGGCCACCGCCGGCAGCGGCGATGTGCTGGCCGGCGCGATCGCAGCGGCCATCGCCACGACCTCCACAGTGCAATCCCTGCTCGCCGCTGTCTGGCTGCATGGTCGAGCGGCCGATCTCGCCGCTGCGCAGCATGGCTCGGCGGACTTCACCGCAGAGTGCCTGCCACAATGGATGGCCAAAGCCTGGGCAGAAATCGAGTGAGGCAGAGGCGCTGGCGCACCGCTGGCCCTGCTGATGCCATCACCGCGCTCGATGGCGTGTTTGCCGCGCTGCCTGGGGTTTATCGCCCCTGCAGCGCTGCTGCATTCGCAGGTTCAGACCGCCGGCGTCTGCGCCGTGGCCGCATCCAGCCCGACATACCAGCGCATCGCCATGCGCAGGCCGGCCCGCACGCTGAACTGCGGCTGATACCCCAGCAAGCGCCTGGCCTTGCCGATGTCGGCCAGCGAGTGCCGGACATCCCCCTTGCGAAACGCGCGATAGACCGGCACCTTGGGCTGGACCGAGGGATCAAGCGCACAGATTTCCTGCGTGAGCAGTTGGTGCAAGGTGTTCAGGCTGGTCTGCTCCCCGTAGGCAATGTTGTAGACCTGACCGACCGCGTCCGGATCTGTGGTCAGGCCCGCCAGCAGATTGGCCTGCACCACGTTGTCGACATAGCAGAAGTCGCGGGTCGTTTCGCCGTCACCGTTGATCATGCAGGGCTGATTGCTGCGGATCGCCTTGGCCCAGTTGGGGATGACCGCAGCATACGGCCCGTTCGGGTCCTGCCGGGTGCCAAACACATTGAAATAACGTAGCCCGATCGTCTGCAGGCCATACACACGGCCGAACACCTCGGCATACAGCTCGTTGAGGTATTTGGTCACTGCGTAGGGCGACAAGGGCTTTCCAATGAGATGCTCGACCTTGGGCAGCCCGGGATGATCGCCATAGGTCGAACTCGACGCAGCAAACACGAACCGGCCGACTCCTGCATCACGCGCAGCCACCAGCATGTTCAAAAAGCCTGTTGCGTTGACCGCGTGTGTGTCCAGGGGGTTTTCGATCGAGCGCGGCACGGAGCCAAGCGCGGCCTGATGCAGCACGACGTCGACCCCCTCGCAGGCCCGCCTGCAATCATCGAGATTGACGATGTCACCTTCGATGAACTGATGCCGCGCCCAGGCCTGCTCCCCCACGATACGCCGCACCTCGTCGAGGTTCGACCGGTGACCGGTGGAAAAATTGTCCAGACTGACCACGGATTGCCCGTTTTTCAGCAGTGTTTCGAGCAGATGGGAGCCGATGAAGCCGGCGCTTCCGGTCACCAACCAGCGCCGCGGCGCTGCAGCCAGCATGTGCGCAATGCGTTCCATGCCTTACAGCCTCCACACCCGGGCTCCGAGCGCCTGCAGCTGCGCAGGGTCGTGCTGGCATTTGATGTCCATGAAAATTCCCCCGGAGTCCAGTTTTGCCAGCATGTCGGCAAGCGGTCGGTCTTTGTACGCCGCATGCGCGACCGCGGCAACGATCGCCTGCGCCTTGGGCAGCTGCTCCCAGGGAACCAGCTGCACGCCATACTCGCGCATGGCCTCACGCGGCTCGGCAATCGGATCATGCACGACCACGCTCACCCCGTAGGACTCGAGTTCGCGGATGACATCGATCACCCGGGAGTTGCGCAAATCTGGACAATTTTCCTTGAAGGTCAGGCCCAGCACAATGACCTTGCTGTCCTTGATCGGGATGCCGGCCTGGCTCATCTGCTTGATCGTCTGCTCGGCAATGTATTTGCCCATGCCGTCATTGATGCGCCGGCCCGCGAGAATCACCTGCGGGTGATAACCCAGCATGTCCGCCTTGTGGGTCAGGTAATACGGATCGACGCCGATGCAGTGTCCGCCGACCAAACCCGGTCGAAACGGCAGGAAATTCCATTTGGTTCCTGCCGCCTGCAGCACCTCTAGGGTATCGATCCCGATGCGGTGGAAAATCAAAGAGAGCTCGTTCATCAGCGCGATGTTCAGATCGCGTTGAGTATTTTCGATGACTTTTGCCGCCTCGGCCACCTTGATACTGCTGGCGCGGTAAATCCCCGCCGTAATGATCGAGCCATAAATCTGTGCAACCGTCTCGAGGGTGCGATCAGTATCTCCTGACACCACCTTGACGATGCGCGTAAGGGTGTGTTCCTTGTCCCCCGGGTTGATGCGCTCTGGGGAATAGCCGACGAAAAAATCCTGCTTCCATTTCAACCCTGATTCGCGTTCCAGGATCGGCACGCAGATTTCTTCGGTCGCTCCGGGATAGACCGTCGATTCGTACACCACGATCGCGCCGGGTTTCAGGTTTTTACCGACCGATCGGCTTGCGCCGATCAGCGGGTTGAAATCAGGGTTGTGCGCCGCGTCCACCGGCGTCGGCACAGCGACTACCACAAAGTCCGCTTCCCTGAGTCTTGCCGCATCGGTCGTGGGTTCGAGCAGGGTTGCACTTTTCAACTCGGCCTGTCCCACTTCGCCGGTGGGATCGACATGCCGGCAATATGCATCGATTTTTTCAGACGACAGATCAAAACCGATGGTGCGGTATTTTTTTCCGAATTCCACTGCCAGCGGCAGCCCCACATAACCCAGCCCGACGACTGCAACGACTGTCATTTATCTTCCTGTAATGTAATTACCGTGCACCTTCGCCGAATAGGACGACGCGCACAGTTTCGAACAAAATGAAAAAATCCAGAAACACGCTATTGTTTTTGACATAATATAGATCGAACTGCAACTTTCTTTTCGCGTCCTCGATCGAAGCGCCATAGGCATAGCGCACTTGCGCCCATCCAGTCACACCCGGTTTGACGCTGTGGCGAATCGCATAAAACGGAATGTCCCGCTCCAGCATCTCGACAAAAGTTGGCCGTTCCGGGCGTGGCCCGACCATGCTCATCTCTCCACGCAAGACATTAACCAGTTGCGGAAGCTCGTCGATTCGCGTCTTGCGGATGAACCGGCCCACCCGGGTCACCCGACTGTCCTGGGTGCTGGCCCAGCGTGCCACGCCGTCCTTTTCGGCGTCGGTTCGCATACTGCGAAATTTCAGGCAAAAGAATGGTTTGCCAAACAGCCCCACCCGCTCCTGGCGGAAAAAAACCGGCCCGCCATCCTCGAGCTTGATGAACAGGGCGGCCAGCAACATGACGGGCCACAGCACCAATAGCAATACCGTAGCGCTGCTGATGTCGAATACACGCTTGGCCCAGGCTCTAAACTGCCCCTGGACAAAACCCGAGCCGTAAATGAGCCAGCTGGCCTTCATGCTCTCCAGCGGGACTTCGCCCTGCAGTCTCTCATAGAAGGTGGTGAGCGAGTGCACGGGGATGCCTAGAATACGGCATTCCAGCAATTGGCGGATGGGCAAGACCCCACCCCGCTGCTCACGCACCGCGACGATGATTTCATCGACTCCGTAGTCCAGCACCAGATGATCCAGCGGAAGGCTTGAATCAAAAACCTCTCCGGGAAGCTGTACTGCATGTTGTTGAGGATTTTCGGTCGGGTAAAAGCCGACGATTGCATAGGCTGCGCGATGTTGTTCATTGACCTGCATGGCAAGCGCCTGCGCTTCCCTCCCGTTGCCCACGATCAGGATTTTCCGCCGCATACCGGCCAGAACATTCGGACGCAACACCATATAACGGATGAAGGTGAGCAAGCCCATCTGGTAGAGATAGGCAAAACCGAGCACCCGAAACGAACTCCCGGCCTCGGTGAACATCAGCGTGAACCAATAGACAGGGAAAAACAACAAAGCAAATGCCACCGATGCCCGGCCAAGCAGGTCTTTGAGACTGTTTTCCGCGTCAATACGATAAACCCCCAGCGCAGTGTATAAAAGGGCATTGAGCGCCACATAGATAATCAGGGGATAAATGGCCTGAGTCGCCCAGTAGAGCAATCCAGACGGACTGCTGGTCATCAGATAAACCGTCCAGGTCGCCAGAGCGAAGGACAGCGCCGAGATGGTCATATCGACCAATAGCTCGAAGGTTGCTTTTGCCGGAATGTAGAGATTGAAAATCTTGAACATGATTCAACCTCGTCTATCGCGCCATGCTGCAACCGGAATATCGGCTTGTGCGACCATGTCGAGAACCTGGTCGGAAATGAGATCCATGTCGTGATTCTGCACTGATCGCTCGTGGATTCGATGTGATTTTTTTCGCGGTTCGGTGCGGTCGATCGCACTTCCTGCGGACGATCGGGATTGTCCGCACCGCACCATGACGGGTCTATCCCCGATCCCGGGCGATCCCCCTGTTCGGTGGGATGTGGCCCGGGTCAGTCGGGCGCGCCCAGCCACTTGCTGGCTTGCAACGCAATCATCAATGTTGGCGCATTGGTGTTGCCGCTGGGTATTTCGGGCATGACGGAGGCGTCGACCACGCGCAGACCGTCAACGCCGCGCACGCGCAACTGCGGGTCGACGACGCTGGCCTCATCGCGTCCCATACGACAGGTGCCAACCGGGTGGTAGATGGTCTCTGCCTTGCGACGCACGAAAGCAGTGAGCTCGGCGTTCGTTACGACGCCTGCGCCGGGATAGATCTCTGCACCGCGCCAGGGGGAGAACGCCGGCTGGGCAAGAATGTCGCGGGAGATCCGCGCCGCTTCGCACAGGCGCTGGAGATCGAATCCTTCCGGGTCGGACAGATAGTTTGCGTGGATTTTTGGAGGCGCAGCTGGGTCGGCGCTGCGCAGGCGGATGACGCCGCGACTGCGTGGGTGCAGCACGCAGGCATGCAGGGTGTAGCCATACCCCGGAAGACGGCCGCGGCCATGGTCGTCGAGCAACGCCGGAACGAAATGGAACTGGATGTCGCAGCGTGCATCGGTGGCATGACGAGAGCGCATGAAGCCACCTCCTTCCGCGGCATTGGTCGTCCCCACGCCCTGCCGCGTCAGCCAGAATTGCACACCAGTGCGCAGCACGCTGACCTTGTCGTAGGTGACTGGCTGGGTGCAGGCGGTCAGGGTGCAGATGTCCAGATGGTCTTGCAGATTCTCCCCGACTGCCGGCAGATCGCGAACCAGACGGATACCGAGGGCGCGTAGATGATCGGCCGGACCGATCCCGGACAGCAGTAATAGTTGCGGCGAATTGACCGCGCCGCCGCTGAGGATGACTTCACCGCCCTCGATCCGCCGTGAGACACCACCCCGCTGCCGCACCTGGACGCCCACCGCACGCCCACGGTCGAAAAGCACGCGCTCGGTCAGGGTGTGCGTGAGTACGGTCAGATTCGGCCGCCGGCGCACGGGCGCGAGAAACGCTGCTGCGCTGGAGTGGCGCAAGCCGTCTTGCTGCGTGACCTGATAGAGACCGACGCCCTCCTGCGTGGGGCCGTTGAAATCGGGGTTATGCGGCAGACCGTAGGACACGCCGGCATCGATGAACGCTTCGGTCAGCACATTGTGATGTCGCAGATCGCTGACGCCGAGCGGGCCGCTGTCGCCGTGAAAGGCATTTGCGCCGCGAGAGTTGTGCTCCATGGCACGAAACAACGGCAGAACCGCACGCCACGACCAAGCCGACTCCCCGGTGACTTCGGCCCATCGGTCATAGTCCTGCGGTGCGCCACGTACATAGCACATGGCGTTGATCGAACTGGAGCCGCCCAGCACCTTGCCCCGCGGCCACCACAGGCGTCGGTTGTCGAGCAGCGGTTCGGGCTCGGTGGTGTAGTTCCAGTTGAAACGTCGTTGCCCGGCCAGCTTGGCAATGCCAGCGGGCATGCGTATGTAGGGATGCCAGTCTGCGCCGCCGGCCTCGATCAGCAGCACACGGCACGCCGGATCGCCACTGAGACGGTTGGCGAGCACGCAGCCGGCCGAACCCGCACCGACGATGATTTTGTCAAATTCCATCTCTTCTCCCAGGGCATCCTAAACGTATCTAGATGTAATTATTCTTTCTTTTTATCAAATTTTCCAGCGAGGTCTCGGCGTTCTATTTCACTTGTTTTTGAATATGCGTATCCACTAATGAAAATTCCATATTTTTTGCCGTCGGATCAAATAGTTAGAAATTGGACTTGTCCAGACAAACATAACGCCGAAAAAGCGGCTCTGATATCAAAAAATCAGATCTACATCACCGAATATATCCATGACACGATTCTGCATTCGGCTGATAAAAAGAAAAAAGAGACGACAAATCGCAACATCGGCTCACAACCCCGAGGAGGATGAACATGAAAGACCGCTCACCGTTTCAAGACGCTGCCTCTCGCCGCGCCTTCTTGCAGACTGCGGCCACCGGGCTGGGCGCGCTCGCGCTGGCACGCAATGCCCTGGCTGCCGCCACCGTCGAGCTTCCGCTGCCGGGCGGCTCAGACACGCGTCGCCTGACCACCGTGTTTCCCGGCAAGGGCGAGATGATTCTGCAACGCACTCGGCCTCCGCTGCTGGAAACGCCTTTTTCAGTGTTCGACAAGGGCGTGTTCACCCCCGTGGACGAGTTCTATGTGCGCTGGCACTGGGCAGGCATTCCCACCACGATGAATCCGCACACCCACAAGGTGCGCATCAGCGGGCATGTGAACAAGACTCTGGAATTCACCGTGTTCGATCTGATGAAGCGCTTTCAGCATGTCGAGCTGGCGGCGGTCAATCAGTGCTCGGGCAATTCACGCGGCTATTTCCAGCCGCGGGTGCCCGGTGGGCAGTGGAGCAACGGCGCAATGGGCAACGCACGCTGGGTCGGGGTACGGCTCAAGGACGTGCTCGATGCCGCAGGGGTCAAGCCCGGTGCGGTGCAGGTGCAATTCGAGGGGTCGGAGCGGCCTGTCATTCCGACGGCGCCAAACCTGAAAAAGTCGCTGTCGGTCGACCATGCCCGAGACGGTGAGGTGATGATCGCCTGGGAGATGAACGGCCAGGCCTTGCCGCTGCTCAACGGATTTCCGTTCCGCCTGGTGGTGCCAGGCTGGTATGCCACCTACTGGACCAAGATGCTGCAGCATGTTCGAGTGCTCGACCATGAGGACACCAATTTCTGGATGCACCCGGCCTACACCATCCCGGACAACTGGCCGCAGGCCAACATGACCCCGGGCGAGAAAGATGTCAAGTTTGTGCCGATCAATCGCATGGTGCCGCGCTCGTTCATCACCAATCTGCGCAGCGGCGATCACATCGGTGCTGACCGGCCCGAACTGGTGCGCGGCATCGCCTTCGGCGGCGACACCGGGGTCAAGGCGGTCGAACTGTCCACCGACGGCGGCAAGACCTGGCTGCCGACCGAGCTCGGCCGCGACTACGGTAAGTACAGCTTCCGCCAGTGGTCCACCCACGTCAAACTTCCCAAAGGCCCGCAGACCTTGATGGTCCGTTGCACCAACACCGACGGTCTGCAGCAACCCATGACCCCGAACTGGAACCCGGGCGGTTTCATGCGCAACGTGGTCGAGTCCACCGAACTGATCGCCGTCTGACAGGGAGCACACCATGACACATCGCCACATCCCCACCATGCTGCAACGCATTGTCATTCTCACAGCTAGCGCCTGCGCGCTGACTGCGGCCACGCTCGCCAGCGCAGACGCGCTCACCCTGAAAACCCAGAGCGTCGAACTACCGACCAGCCAGAGCGTGTTCCCCGGAGACAGCGCGGGCGCCCGCGCGGCCAACACCTACTGCCTGATGTGCCACTCCGTCGGCATGGTGATGAACCAGCCGGATTTGCCCAAAGCAGCCTGGCTGGTCGAGGTCAACAAAATGAAAAACGCCTTCAAGGCGCCGATCCCAGAGGACCAGGTCGCGGTGATCGCGGACTATCTGGACAGCATCAAGGGCAAGCACTGATCCGCAAGGCCGGGCCCGGGTCGCGCTATGCATGCCTCACCGTCACGTCGGCGGTCTGGGCGCTGCACAGCGCCCCGGGTCGATGCCGGGTTAGATCTGAGGAGGGGCGGCCCGCCCCTTGGCGGCTGGTTTGCGCGCACACCGGCCGCGGCATGACAGCAGGAATGATCAGGCGGCGCGTCCGGCCCGCTTGCGCTCGTTTTCCGTGAGATAGCGCTTGCGCAGGCGGATGCTCTTGGGCGTGATTTCGACCAGTTCATCATCCTCGATGAACTCGACCGCGTATTCGAGCGTGAGCTCGATCGGCGGGGTGATCTTGATCGCGTCTTCTTTGCCGCTGACACGGAAGTTGGTGAGCTGCTTGGTGCGGGTGGCGTTGACCACCAGATCGTTGTCACGGCTGTGGATGCCCACGATCATGCCCTCGTACACCGGATCGCCCGCCTTGACGAACATGCGACCGCGATCATCGAGCTTGCCCAGCGCGTAGGTGAAAATTTCGCCATCGTCCATCGAGATGAGCACGCCGTTCTTGCGCCCGGCAATTTCGCCCTTGTGCGGCTCGTAGCCGTCGAAGATGTTGGAGATCAGCCCCGAACCTCGGGTCAGGTTGAGGAATTCGTTGGAAAAGCCGATCAGCCCGCGCGCCGGAATGCGGTATTCCAGCCGCACGCGCCCGCGGCCATCCGGCTCCATGTTGACCAGCTCGCCCTTGCGCTCACCCAGCGCCTGCATCACCCCGCCTTGGTGCGCTTCCTCGATGTCCACCGTCACCAGTTCGATCGGCTCGTGGCGCACGCCGTCGATGTCTTTGAACACCACCCGCGGCTTGGACACCGCCAGCTCGTACCCTTCGCGGCGCATGTTCTCCAGCAGAATGGTCAGGTGCAGCTCACCGCGACCCGACACCTCGAACACGCCGTCCTCGTCGGTCTCCCGCACCCGCAGCGCCACGTTGGACTGCAGCTCCTTCTGCAGCCGGTCCCAGATCTGGCGACTGGTGACGAACTTGCCTTCGCGCCCGGCCAGCGGACTGGTGTTGACGCAAAAGTTCATGGTCAACGTCGGCTCGTCCACCTTGAGCATCGGCAGCGGCGCCGGATTGATTGGGTCGGTCACGGTCACGCCGATGCCGATGTCGGCAATGCCGTTGATCAGCACGATGTCACCCGGCCCGGCCTCGGTCACCTGCACCCGGTCGAGCCCCTGAAAGGTCAGCACCTGATTGATCCGCCCCTTGACCGACCGGCCTTGCGGACCTTCCATCACCAGCACGTCCATGCCGGGGCGGATGGTGCCGGAATTGATCCGCCCAATGCCGATGCGGCCGACGAAGTTGTTGTAATCCAGAGCAGAGATCTGCAGCTGCAGCGGCGCGGCAGGATCGCCGCTGTGCGGCGGCACATGCTTGAGGATGGTGTCGAACAGCGCCGACATGTCCGGGCCCCATTGTTGGCCTGGCTCGCCCTGCTCCAGCGAGGTCCAGCCGTTGATGCCCGAGGCGTAGACCACTGGAAAGTCCAGCTGTTCGTCGGTAGCACCCAGCTTGTCGAACAGGTCGAATGCCGCGTTGATCACCGCATCGGGCTTGGCGCCGGGCTTGTCGACCTTGTTGACCACGACGATGGGCTTCAAACCCAGCGCCAGCGCCTTTTTGGTGACGAAGCGGGTCTGCGGCATCGGCCCTTCCTGGGCGTCGATCAGCAGCACGACGCCGTCGACCATGGACAGCGCACGCTCGACCTCGCCGCCGAAGTCTGCGTGGCCGGGGGTGTCGACGATATTGATGTGCGTGCCCCTCCAGCTCACCGCGCAGTTTTTCGCCAGGATGGTGATGCCGCGTTCGCGCTCGATGGCGTTGTTGTCCATCACCGTGTCCACGACTTTTTCATGCGCGGCAAACGTGCCCGACTGCCGCAGCAGCTGGTCCACCATGGTGGTCTTGCCATGGTCGACGTGGGCGATGATGGCGATATTGCGGATGGATTTGCTCATGGTGTGGCGTCCTGATGGAGAGATTCGGATCGGATGGGTCAAAGCTGAGGCTGGGTCTGCGTCTGCGGCTCGGCCGGACTCATGAGTTCGTCTGCGCACAGCAAACGGCGCGGCGCCAGCACGGCGCCATCCCACAGCCCCGTGCCCAGTAAAACTGCGGGCTGCGCCTCGGACAGCGGGCCGTAGACGCGCAGCGCGCAGGGCGCGTCCGCTGGCATGTCGAGGGCAAGGCCGGCGATTCGCCCGCCGTGCTGAAAGCGCCGGGTCTGCTCGGCATCGAGATCCAGCCGGGGGAGATCCTGCAGCAGCGCGTCGGTGGGCAGCAGGCTGTGCCGCAGCTGCTGACCCAGTGCCTCGGCGGCTTCCAGACCGATCGCCTGCGCCAGCGAAAAGGCGCCGCTTGCGGTGCGGGTGAGTGACGCCAGGTGCGCGCCACAGCCTAGCGCCTCGCCGATGTCGCGCGCCAGCGCGCGGATGTAGGTGCCCTTGCCGCAATGCACGGCCAGCACCAGTCTGTCGTCCTGCAGGTTCAACAGATCGATGGAAAAAATCTGCACCGTGCGCGGTGCGAGCGCCAGCGACTGACCCGCCCGCGCATAGGCGTATAGCGGCTTGCCGTCACGCTTGAGCGCGCTGTGCATCGGCGGGATCTGCGACACGGCGCCGGTGAACCGGGCCAGCACGGCCTCGACTCGGCCGCGCTCGACCTGCACCGGCTGCTGCGTCAGCACCGCGCCCTCGGCATCGTCGGTGGTCGTGCGCACACCGAGCTGCACCACCGCGGTATAACGCTTGTCGGCTTCGAGATGGCGCTGGGAGAACTTGGTCGCGCCGCCGAAGCACAGCATCAGCAGGCCGTCGGCCAGCGGATCCAGGGTGCCGCCGTGCCCGGCCTTGGCCGCACGCAGCACCCGGCGCACCCGCTGCAGCGCATGTTGCGAGCTCACGCCGCGCGGCTTGTCGAGCAGCAACACACCGTTGACCGCCTCCCAGGGCGTTTTGTCGGCATTCATCGTGGTGGCAAGCCCGCGCAGCGCGCGCCGGTCAATCGTCTTTGGCCCGTTGCGACAACGCCTGACGGATCAGGCCGTCCATTTCTGCGGCTTTTTCGGTCGTCGGGTCGAACACAAAGTGCAAAGTCGGGACGGTGTGGATCTGCAACCGCTTGAACAGCAGGCTGTGCAAATATCCGGCTTTTTCGCTGAGAATCTGCCTTGCGGTCTCGGGTTCGGCACCGATCACGCTGAAATAGACCTTGGCATGGGCATAGTCCGGCGTGAGTTGCACGTCGGTGAGCGTGACCAGCCCGAGCTGCGGATTGCGCAACTCGCGCTGGATCAGCTCGGCCAGATCGCGCTGGATCTGATCGGCAATGCGTTGCGCGCGGTTGGGCGTCGATCGTTTCATGTCGGTGCAATCCGCGCGCTCACAGCGTCCGCGCCACTTCCTTGACCTCGAAGACTTCGAGCTGATCGCCGACTTCGATGTCCTGGAAATTCTTCAGCGACAGACCGCATTCGAAGCCTTCCTTGACCTCGCGCACATCGTCCTTGAAGCGCTTGAGCGAATCGAGCTCGCCGGTGTGAATGACCACGTTGTTGCGCAGCACGCGCACTTGCGCCGAGCGCCGCACCACACCCGAGAGCACCATGCAGCCCGCCACCGCCCCCACCTTGGGAATGCGGAACACCTGACGAATCTCGACCAGACCCAGGGTTTCTTCCTTTTTCTCCGGCGTGAGCATGCCGGACATGGCCGCCTTGATCTCGTCCACCGCGTCGTAAATGATGTTGTAGTAGCGGATGTCGATGCCGTTGTTTTCGGCCAGCTTGCGCGCGCCGGTGTCGGCACGGGTGTTGAAGCCGATGATCACGGCATTCGAAGCGATCGCCAGGTTGACGTCGCTCTCGGAAATGCCCCCAACACCGGCATGCACGATCTGCACCTTGATTTCGGGCGTCGAAAGCCTGGTGAGCGCATGGACGAGCGCCTCCTGCGAGCCCTGCACATCGGCCTTGATGATGAGCGGCAGGGTCTTACTGTTCTCGCCCATCTGCTCGAACATGTTTTCGAGCTTGGCCGCCTGCTGGCGGGCCAGCTTGACATCGCGGTACTTGCCCTGGCGGAACAGGGCGATCTCGCGCGCCTTGCGCTCGTCGAGCAGCACCATGATCTCCTCACCCGCACTGGGAACCTCGGTCAGCCCCTGGATTTCCACCGGGATGGACGGGCCTGCCTCGGTCACCGGCTTGCCGTTCTCATCCAGCATGGCGCGCACCCGGCCATAGGCCGAGCCGGCCAGCACCACGTCGCCGCGCTTGAGCGTGCCGCTTTGCACCAGAACCGTCGCCACCGGGCCGCGCCCCTTGTCCAGCCGAGATTCGATGACCAGCCCCTTGGCCGGCGCATCGACCGGCGCCTTGAGCTCGAGCACCTCGGCCTGCAGCAGGATCTGTTCGAGCAGCTCGTCGATGCCCTGCCCGGTCTTGGCCGACACCGGCACGAAGGGCGAGTCACCGCCGTATTCTTCGGGCACCACGCCTTCGGCAATCAGTTCCTGTCGCACCCGGTCGGGGTTGGCACCCGGCTTGTCGATTTTGTTCAGCGCCACGACCAACGGCACGCCGGCCGCTTTGGCATGCGAGATGGCCTCCTTGGTCTGCGGCATCACGCCGTCATCCGCAGCCACCACCAGAATGACGATGTCGGTCGCCTTCGCACCGCGCGCCCGCATGGCGGTGAACGCCTCGTGGCCCGGAGTGTCGAGGAAGGTGATGATGCCGCGCGGGGTCTGGACGTGATAGGCGCCGATATGCTGGGTGATGCCGCCAGCCTCGCCCGAAGCGACCTTGGTGCGGCGGATGTAGTCCAGCAACGAGGTTTTGCCGTGGTCGACATGCCCCATGACCGTGACCACCGGTGCGCGCGGCAGCTGCTGGGCATTGGCATGCGCGGCCTGGCCGTCCTCGCTGAGAAAGTTTTCCGGATCGTCGAGCTTGGCGGCAACCGCCCGGTGGCCGAGCTCCTCGACCACGATCATTGCGGTTTCCTGATCGAGCACCTGGTTGATGGTCACCATCTGCCCCAGCTTCATCAGCGCCTTGATCACCTCGGCCGCCTTGACCGCCATCTTGTGCGCCAGTTCGGCCACGGTGATGGTTTCGGGCACATGCACCTCGCGCACGATCGTCTCGGCCGGCACGGACGGGCTCTGCTGTTCGTCACTGCGGTCGTTGCGACCGCCTCGGCGACCGACGTTGACCTTGGGTCCGCGCCAGCCCCCGGCGCTGCCGGTGGGGTTGCCGCGCGGCTTGATCGCCGAGCCGCGCTTCTTCGCGGCGTCATCGGCCCAGGAAGACGAGAGCTTTTCCGACTTGATCTGCTTGTCGTCCTTCTTGCCCGCGCCGGCAGCGGAGGCGGTCGTGGCGTTACCTGCCGCCTTGGTCGCGGCGGCGGCCGGCTTGTGGATCGTGCCCTTGATCGCACCGCTGGCCGCGGGGCTCTCGGCGGGTTTGGCAGCCGGCTTTTCGGCACGCAGCACGGTGCGCGGGCGCGCCATCATGTCGCGGATCGCCGCAGCCTCGGCTTCGGCGGCGATGCGGCGCTTCTGGATTTCGGCGAGCTTTTTCGCCTCTTCTGCGTCCTGTTGCTTTTGCGCAGCCAGACGCTCGGCCTCGCTGCTGGCCTGGGTCGCGGCGGCTGCGGCGGCTGATTGATCGGTCGGTTCGTCGCCGGGTTGCGGTGCGGCGGTCTGACCGGATTGCGCCGTGTTGGCGGCGGCAGCCGCCTGGGCTGCCTTGGCCGCCTGGGCTTCGCGTTCGGCCTGTTCGCGTGCCTGCTGCTCGCGCAGTTCCTGCGCGGCGCGGCGCTCTTGTTCCGCCGCCCGCTGTGCAGCGAGTTCCTCGGCCTGGCGGGCCAGCAGCTCGGCCTGGCGCTGCGCCTCGGCTTCGCGACGCCGCAGTTCGGCCTCGTCGATGCGCGCGGCCTCGCTTTGCTGCGCCGGCTGCACTTCAGTGACCGGCGGGATGTCGTCGCGTTTGACGAACACGCGCTTCTTGCGCACCTCCACATGGATGGTGCGCGCCTTGCCGGTCGCATCGGCCTGCTTGATTTCGCTGGTCTGCTTGCGCGTCAAGGTGATTTTTTTGCGCTCACCGCCACCCGCGGCACCGTGCGCCGCGCGCAGATACTCGAGCAGGCGCGCCTTGTCGCTCTCGCTGATGACATCGTCAGCAGCACGCGGCCCGACACCCGCCTGCTGCAGTTGCTGCTGCAGGAGGTGGAGGGGTTTGCCGAGTTCTGCTGCGAGTTGTGCGACGGTATGACTGGCCATTGATGGTGTGTCCTGGAGATGGCTTGAAACAGGTGAATGCGGGAGCGTGGT
>JBMFIE010000031.1:0-16404 GCA_049976465.1 Thiomonas sp.
GTCGCGCATGGATACCGATTCAGGGTGGGCATCCGATAAGCATATTCGATTCCCCGCAAGCGACGTTTCGCCATGACGATGAAAACATCCGGGTGGACAATAGCGAATAGCGCACATCCTCATGCCCTGCCACACCATGCCGCACCGTCAGCACGCCCTGCATTGCCCCGCACCTGTTTCCAGCGCCACGTTCACCGAGGCGCAAGCCGCGCTGGAGCAGGTACAGGCGCTTTACGAGGCCGCAGTGACCCACCTGCGCGACAGATTCGCCGATTTCATCGCAGGCACGCTGCCGCCAGGCCGGGTGCGCGCCTGCTATCCGGTCGTGCGGGTGCGCATCGACACCGTGGCGCGGCCGGATTCGCGTCTGGCCTACGGCTTCGTCGCCGCACCCGGGCTGTATGAAACCTCCCTCACCCGCCCGGATCTGTTTGCCGACTATCTGCGCACGCAGTTCCAGCTGTTGCTGTCCAACCATGGTGTGGCGCTGGAGGTCGGCGTGGGCGAGCAGCCGATTCCGCTGCATTTCAGCTTTGCCGGGCAGGCGCATGTCGAGGGCCAGCTCAGCCCCGAGCAGCGCCAGCAGCTGCGCGACATTTTCGACCTGCCCGATCTGGCAGCGATGGACGACGGCATCGCCAACGGCACGCACGAGACAACCGCCGGGCAGCCGCTGCCGCTGGCGCTGTTCACCGCGCCGCGCATCGACTATTCCCTGCACCGCCTGCAGCACTACACCGGCACCGCGCCGGAACATTTCCAGAACTTCGTGCTGTTCACCAACTACCAGTTTTATGTGGACGAATTCGTCCGCATGGCGCATGCGCTGATGGCCCGTCCCGCCGGCGGCGCAGCGGATGACGAGCCGCCCTACACCGCGTTCGTCGAGCCAGGCCATGTGATCACCACCCGCGCGCGTGCTGATGCCCCGGCGCAGACCTGCGGCCAGCCACCCGCGCGGCTGCCGCAGATGCCGGCCTATCACCTGGTCATGCCCGATCACAGCGGCATCACCCTGGTGAACATCGGCGTCGGCCCGGCCAATGCCAAGACCATCACCGACCACATCGCCGTGCTGCGGCCACATGCCTGGATCATGCTCGGGCACTGCGCCGGGCTGCGCAACTCGCAGCGCCTGGGAGACTACGTGCTGGCGCATGGCTATGTGCGCGAAGACCATGTGCTCGACGAGGAGCTGCCGCTGTGGGTGCCGATTCCGCCGCTGGCCGAGGTGCAGCAGGCGCTCGAGGGCGCCGTGGCCGACATCACCCAGCTGCACGGCTACGAGCTCAAGCGCGTGCTGCGCACCGGCACCGTGGCCAGCACCGACAACCGCAACTGGGAACTGCTGCCCTACCCCGGCCCGCAGCGGCGTTTCAGCCAGAGCCGCGCAATTGCACTCGACATGGAAAGCGCCACGGTCGCGGCCAACGGCTTTCGTTTCCGTGTGCCGTACGGCACCCTGCTGTGCGTGAGCGACAAGCCGCTGCACGGCGAACTCAAGCTGCCTGGCATGGCCGACCAGTTTTACCGCCAGCAGGTCGAGCAGCACCTGCGCATCGGTCTGCGCGCCATCGCCCGGCTGCGCCAGCAGAGCATGGGACGGCTGCACAGCCGCAAGCTGCGCAGCTTCGATGAAGTGGCGTTCCAGTGAGCCAGGCGCGGCGTCAGGCGGTGTAGCGCACCTGGTGCGCGTCGGCCGACGGGCGTGCGGCGATCTCGCCGATGATCCATGCGGTCTCGCCCTGCGCCCGCAGTGTGGCAAGCACGGCGTCGGCGTCGCTTGCTGCGACCACCAGCACGAAGCCCACGCCGCAATTGAAGGTGCGGCGCATCTCGGCGTCGCTGATGCCGCCTTCGCGCTGCAGCCAGGCGAACAGCTCGGTCTGCCCCCAAGTGGAGGGGTCGAGCACGCATTGCACATTCGCCGGCAGCACGCGCGGAATGTTCTCGCTCAAGCCCCCGCCGGTGATGTGCGCCATGCCCTTGATCGGGTGCTGCGCCAGCGCCTGCAGCACCGGCTTGCAATAGATGCGGGTGGGCGCCATCACCGCGCTGCGAAAGTCCTGCCCGTCCAGGGTCTGCGGCAGGTCGGCGGGCTGGGTGCGGGCGATGATCTTGCGCACCAGCGAATAGCCGTTGGAATGCGCCCCGCTGGAGGCCAGACCGATCACCCGGTCGCCGGGTGCGATACTGCGGCCATCGACGATGGCGCTTTTTTCCACCACACCGACCGCGAAACCGGCCAGGTCATATTCGCCCTCTGGATACATGCCCGGCATTTCCGCAGTCTCGCCGCCGATCAGCGCGCAGCCGGCCTGCTCGCAGCCCTGCGCCACGCCGCCGATCACCTGCGTGGCGGTTTCCACCGCGAGCTTGCCGCAGGCGAAATAGTCCAGAAAGAACAGCGGCTCGGCGCCTTGCACCAGCACGTCGTTGACACTCATCGCCACCAGATCGATGCCCACGGTGTCGTGCCGGTCCCACTCGAACGCCAGCTTGAGCTTGGTGCCCACGCCGTCGGTGCCCGACACCAGCACCGGCTCGCGGTAGCGCTTGGGCACCTCGAACAGCGCGCCGAAGCCGCCGATGCCAGCGAGCACACCGTCGCGCAGCGTGCGTCGGGCCAGCGGCTTGATGGCGTCCACCAGCGCATCTCCGGCATCGATGTCCACGCCGGCGTCACGATAGGTCAAGGGGGTTTTTTGCATGTTGGCAAGATCGGGAAAACGACGCCGCAGGCGCAAGGCACACTGCGCATGCGCAGGACGGAGCCGCTCGGGCGGCAGGCACCGCATAAAATGGCAATCTGTGGATTTTAGAGTGCGCACCCGGCAACGCGCGCCATGCCCCGTTCTGCGGCACCCGCGTGCCATTCCTCGCGACGAGATGTCCTGCGCCCCATGCTCCTATCCCCTTCGCTCAAACACGCGCTGATCTGGCTCGGGATCGCGGCAGCCGCCCTGTGGCTGGTCTGGCTGCTGGGCAGCATCCTGATGCCGTTTCTGGTCGGCATCACCCTGGCCTATGTGCTGCACCCGCTGGTGGAAAGACTCAAGCGGCACCATGTGCCGCGGGCGCTGGGTGCGGCGCTGGCGATCATCATGGCTCTCGGGTTGTTCGTCGGCCTATTCTTGTTGCTGGTGCCGGTGGTCAGCCAGATCGTGCCGCTGATCCGTGAGAAGTTTCCGCTGCTGCTGCAGACCATTGTCAACTCGGGTACACCGCTGCTGGCGCGCTTTGACATCCAGGTCAATTTCGACCCGGCCAGCGTGCGCGAGACCCTCTCCAAATACCTCAGCACACATGGCGAAGGCTGGCTGGCGTTGCTGCTGCACTCGGCCAGCGTCGGCGGCATCAGCCTACTGGTACTGCTGGGCAATCTCGTGCTGATCCCAGTAGTGGCGTTCTACCTATTGCTCGACTGGAGTCAGACGCTGCAGCGCCTGAGCGAGCTGATTCCGCCGCGACACCGTGACCCGGTGCTGCGTTTTTTTCACGACTGCGATGTCATCCTCGGTCAGTACCTGCGCGGTCAGCTGCTGGTGATGCTGATCCTGGCGTTCTACTACTCGGCCGGTCTGGCGATCGCCGGCTTCAGCCTGGCGCTGCCGGTGGGCATTTTCACCGGGCTGGCGGTGTTCGTGCCGTATGTGGGCTTCGGCCTTGGGCTGCTGCTGGCGCTGCTCACTGGCGCGCTACAGTTCCTGAGCTGGTATGGCGTGATCGCGGTGGCCGTGGTCTACGGCATCGGTCAGCTGATCGAGTCGCTCTATGTCACGCCCAGATTCGTCGGCCACAGCATCGGGCTGCACCCGCTGCTGGTCATTTTCATCCTGCTGGCCTTTGGCACGCTGTTTGGGTTCTGGGGCGTCTTGCTGGCCCTGCCCGCGGGCGCGGTGCTGCTGGTCGTCGCCCGCCGGCTGCTGAACTGGTACCGCCAGAGCGCGCTGTACGTCTGACCCATGCCCCTTCGTCCAACTTCGCCAGCCGACGACCAGCGCAGCCTGGCCGCACGCCAGCACATCCTGCCGCTGGACTGGGAGCCGGGCCAGACGCTGGACAACTTCGATCCGGGCGCGCAGCGCGACAACGCCTTGGCGCGGCAGGCAGTGTCCGATCTGCTGCGCCAGCGGGGGCATGCCGCACTCTACCTTTGGGGCAGTAGCGGCAGCGGCAAGAGCCACCTGCTGTGGGCGGCCTGCCATGCGCTGCAGCGCGAAGGCCGCTGGGCCATGCGCCTGACGCCGCAAAGCCCGGCATCCGACTGGCCCGATGTGGCCGATCTGTCGGCGCAGGAGCCCGGCGGGCTGCTGGCTGTGGACGATGTGCAGCACCTGTGCGACTGGCAGCAGGACTGGCTGTTCGGCCTGTACAACGCTGCGCGCACCGCCGGGATCGCGTTTGTGTCGAGTGGTGATGCCGCGCCCGCGGCACTGCCGCTGCGTGCCGATCTGCGCACCCGGCTGGGCTGGGGCCTGGCGCTGCGCCTGAGCCCGCCGGACGATGCGGTGCGCGCCCGCGTGCTGCAGCGTCTGGCCCACGATCGGGGCTACGCCCTCAGCCCGGAGTTGCTGCACTACATGCTCACCCATCTGAGCCGCGACCTGTCGCGCCTGGAGGTCCTGATGGCCGCGTTCGACCGCTATGCTCTGGCAATGCAGCGCCCGGCAACAGTGCCTCTGCTCAAATCACTGCTGGCGCAGCAGCCGCACCTGCTGCAGTCCGCGCCAGCCAAAGTCGCCTGAGCACAAGCCACCTCTTCAGCCCCACTCCATGCGCAAGCTCGCCCTGTTCGACCTGGATAACACCCTCATTCCCTTCGACTCCGACCACGCCTTCGGTCAGTTCGTCGCGGGTCTGGGTTGGGTCGACGCCGAGCAGCATCGCCAGCAAAACGAGGCGTTCTACCGCCAATACAAGGCCGGCACCCTCGACTTGGACGCTTACCTGCGCTTTGCGCTGCAGCCCATCGCCGGACGCGACCCGGCCGAGCTGCAGGCCGCGCACGCCGCCTTCATGCGCGAAGTGGTGCTGCCGCAAATGCAGCCCGCGGCGCAACAGCTGGTCGACCGCCACAAGCAGGCGGGCGATCTGTGCTGCATCGTCACCGCCACCAACACCTTCGTCACCCGCCCCATCGCCGATGCCTTCGGCGTCGAGCATCTCATCGGCGTGGAACTCGAACGCGATGCCCAGGGCCGCTACACCGGCAACTGGGTGGGCGTGCCCTCGTTTCGCGAAGGCAAGATCACGCGCACCGCGCAGTGGCTGGCCTCGCTGGGGCTGGGCTGGGACGACTTCGACCAGGTCTGGTTCTACAGCGATTCGATCAACGACCGTCCGCTGCTCGAACGAGCCACGCACCCCGTGGTCGTGCATCCCGATCCGCTGCTGGCCCAGGTCGCCCGCGAAAAAGGTTGGCCTACATTGCAGTTGCACCATCCATGATCCGAAAATTCATCACCCGCCTGTTCAAGTCCGACAAGACGCAAGACACGGTGCAGCGGCGCGGCCAACGCCGCGAACTGCCACGCAGTGTGCACCAGATCGACTCCAGCCGCATCTCGGCCAACGCCCGCGCCACGGTGCAGGCCCTGCAGCAGGCCGGTTACGAGGCCTACATCGTCGGCGGCGCTGTGCGTGACCTGCTGCTGGGTCACAAGCCCAAGGATTTCGACGTCGCCACCAACGCCACGCCCGAGCAGGTCAAGCCGTTGTTCAAGCGCGCGTTCATCATCGGCCGGCGGTTTCGCATCGTGCATGTGGTGTACGGGCGCGAGGTCATCGAAGTCTCCACTTACCGCGCACTGCACGACGCGCAGGCAGTCCAGCCCGTCCAGGGCAACGAGCGCACCGCGCGCAAGACGCTGGCCGACAAGACGCTGGCCGTGGATAGCAGCGGTCGCGTGCTGCGCGACAACGTCTGGGGCACGCTCGACGACGATGCCGAGCGGCGCGACTTCACGGTCAACGCGCTCTATTACGACCCGATCCGCGACCTGGTCATCGACTATCACCAGGGCATGGACGATCTGAGCAAGCGGCGTTTGCGCATGATCGGCGACCCGGCCACGCGCTACCGCGAAGACCCGGTGCGCATGCTGCGCGTCGCCCGCTTCGCCGCCAAGCTGGGCTTCGACATCGAGCCCGCCACACTCGCGCCGATTGCCGACTGTGCCGAACTACTGGCCAATGTGCCGGCTGCCCGCCTGTTCGACGAAACCATCAAGCTGTTGCAGACCGGTCACGCAGTCGCCTCGCTGCAGCAGCTGCGTCGCCTGGGCCTGCATCACGGCCTGCTGCCGCTGCTCGATCCGGTGCTCGAAAAGCCCGAGGCCGAGCGATTCATTACCGCGGCGCTCGAAGACACCGACGCCCGCATCGCGCAGGGCAAGACCGCCAGTCCCAGCTTTCTGTTCGCCTGCCTGCTCTGGCACGACGTGGAGCAACGCTGGAACGCTTTGCGCGCCGAAGGCATGGCCCCGCTGATGGCGCTCGATCAGGCCGCCGACGACGTGCTCGCCGCGCAGGCCGAGCGCCTGGCGATCCAGCGGCGCATCGCCACCGACATGCGCGAAATCTGGTCGCTGCAGTCGCGCTTCGAGCGCCGCACCCCGCGCTATGCCAACAGCCTGGTGGCGCATCCGCGGTTTCGCGCCGCCTACGACTTTCTCAGCCTGCGCGCCCGCAGCGGCCAGGCCGACCCCGAGCTGGCGCAGTGGTGGGAGGCGTTCCAACTGGCCGATGCCGAGGGCCGCGCGCAGATGCTCGCCAGTGTGCCGCAGACCGGCGCGCCGGCAAAGGCCAAGCGCCGCCGTCGCCGCAAGAAGCCGGCGGCCGACGGCGCTGCCGACCTCGCGCCCGATGCGCCGCCGCGGGTCTGAGGCGCGATGTCCTGTGCGGACGATGTGGTGGCCTTCGTCGCCTTGGGGGCCAACCTGGGGGACGGCGCGGCCACGCTGCGCGCGGCGGTGCAAGCGATCGACGCTTTGCCACTGGTGCGGGTCGTGGCCCGCTCCGGCCTGTATCGAACCGCGCCGCAGCAATCAAGCGGGCCAGACTACTGGAACGCGGTCATCCGGCTGCACACCGCGCAATCACCGGAGGCGCTGCTCGATGCCCTGCTCGACATCGAGCAACGCATGGGGCGGGTTCGACCGCCTGGCCAACACAACGCCCCGCGGGCGCTCGATCTGGATCTGCTGATGTACGGCAGTCTGCACCGTCGCTCACCGCGGTTGACCCTGCCGCACCCGCGCATGGCGCAGCGCGCCTTCGTGCTGGCGCCGCTGGCCGAAGTCTGGCCCGAAGGCCGGGTGGACGACGTTCCGGTTGCGGAACTGGCCGCTCGGCGCATCGCCGAGGGTCAGGCAGTGGTGCGTCTCGGGCCGTTGTAACGCCGCAGTCAACCGCCGAAAAAGCGCTGCAGCACATAGGCCAGCCCGCCGGTGAGCGACCCCACGGTCATGAACAGGGTGAAAATCACCACCATGACAGGCCCCCAGCCGTTGGCGCTGCGGCGGCTCTCGCCGGCATTCCAGCGCGCATCCCACTTGTCGTCGGCGGTCAGCCCGATGACCAGGGTCTGCACCGCCACCGCGATCACCACGGCGACGAACACCGCCAGCAACGCCCAGGTCAACGGGTCGTCCTGCCCCAGCAGCACGAAGCGGTACAGGCCGAGCAGTCCTGCGGCAAACAGCAAAGCGTGCGCCCAGGCCCACGGATCGCGCCCACCGTGTAGATAAAAACGATGGCCGCCCAGCGCGCCGGTGAACATGGCCAGCACGGCAGCGACAAAGCGGTTTTTGAAGGATGCGGGACGGGTCATGGTCGGATTCTCAGGTGGGGCGGGTCTGCGCGCCGGGGCCTAGCGGACGCTGCATCAGCACCACATCGAGCCAGCGCTCGAATTTCCACCCGACCGCGGGCAGCCGGCCCTGTTCGCTGAACCCCCGGCTGCGATGCAGGCCGATCGATCCCGCGTTGTCGGAGTCTCCGATGACCGCGACCATCTGCCGCGCACCGCGCGCGGTGCAGGCGTCGATCAGCGCGTCGAGCAAGCGCCCGCCCAGACCCTGGCGCTGCCCCTGCGGAGCGACATAGACCGAGTCCTCCACCGTGTGGCGAAATGCCTCGCGCGGCCGAAACCAGTTGGCATAGGCGAAGCCGACCACCGGCCCCTCCCGCCCTCGCGTGGCCACCAGCCAGGGCAGCCCGCGCGAAGCCACCTCCTGCAGACGCCGGCGCATCTCGGCCTCGTCTGGCGGCTGGGTTTCGAAAGTGCCAGTGCCGTGCAGCACATGATGACGGTAGATGTCGGCAATCGACGCAAGATCGGCTGCGGTCGCGGGGCGTACCAAAAATTCCGGCATGGGCGGATGTGCTCTGGTGGGTCGTGTTTATAATTGTGAGTTTATCCGAGCAGCGCAAGGCGCTCCCAGCGCGAGCAGCGCCAGGAAACATCCGCAGAGACAGATACCCGGCCACGCCGCCCGCTGGCCCTGATTTTTGACAAGGAAGCAAAATGGTTGTGATCCGTTTGACCCGTGCCGGCGCCAAGTCGCACCCCTTCTACCATATCGTCGCCACCGACTCGCGCAGCCGCCGCGACGGTCGCTACATCGAGCGTCTGGGCTACTACAACCCGGTTGCCCGCGGCGCCGAGGTGCCGCTGCACATCGCCGCCGACCGCCTGCATCACTGGACCAGCGTCGGCGCGCAGGTCTCGCCCACGGTGCAACGCCTGGTCAAGGCAGCGCAGAAATCGGCCCCGGCCGCGGCCTGATCGCCCCGATCTCAAGGCTTTCCAGACTTTCCGAGACTGCATGGCGGCGGGTCGACTGCAAGTCGCCCGCCGCTTTTGTTTTGCATACGCCGCCTGCAACACACCGTGACCACGCCAGACGATCTTTACCAAGTCGGCCATGTGCTCGACGCCTGGGGCGTGCGCGGCTGGGTGAAGGTGGCCCCGGACGACCCCCAGGCCGCTGCGCTGCTCAAAGCCAAGACTTGGTGGCTGAGCCGCCCGGGGTTCGAGACCAGCGCCCGCCCATTCCAGGTGCGTCTGGCGCGGCGGCACGGCAGTGCGGTCGTGGTTTTGTTCGAGGGCGCAAACGACCGTAACGTCGCCGAAACCCTGCGCGGTCATCTGGTGGCCGTGCGGCGGGCGGATTTTCCGCCCACGCAGGAGGGCGAGTTCTACTGGGCCGATCTGATCGGCTGCCGGGTGGTCAATCCGCAGGGCGATGACCTGGGTGTGGTCGTCGGCCTGCTCGACAGCGCCGCGCATGCCATTTTGCGGATCCAGTTTTTCGCCGGCGAGCCCGGTGCCAAGCCGCGCGAGCGGCTGATCCCGTTCGTGCAGAGCTACATCGACACGGTCGACCTGCCGTCCAAGACCATCGTCGCGCAGTGGGACGCCAGCTACGACTGAACCGGCGCCCGTGCCATGTTGCGCTTTGACGTCATCAGTCTGTTTCCGGCCTACTTCGATCCGCTGCGGCAACAAGGTGTGTCGCGCCGCGCGTTCGACTCCGGGCAGATGCAACTGCACTGCTGGAACCCGCGCGACTTCACCAGCGACCCGCATCGCACCGTGGACGATCGTCCTTACGGCGGCGGGCCCGGCATGGTGATGCTTGCCGAGCCG
Organism: Thiomonas sp.; assembly: GCA_049976465.1. Taxonomy (GTDB): domain Bacteria; phylum Pseudomonadota; class Gammaproteobacteria; order Burkholderiales; family Burkholderiaceae_C; genus Thiomonas. The sequence continues at coordinate 9,656 of JBMFIE010000031.1, forward strand.
CTGGAACGCGCGCTCGATGCCATCGCTGCGGCCAGACGGCAGGCCGCGCTGCCTGCCGCGCCGGTCTGGTTGTTCACCCCGACCGGTCGACGCATCGATCAGGCGCTGGTGGAGAGTCTGGCGCAATCGCCCGGCGCCACGCTGCTGTGCGCCCGCTATGAAGGCGTCGATCAACGCCTGATCGACCGGCGCGTGGATGCCGAGATCAGCCTGGGCGACTTTGTCCTGTCGGGTGGCGAAATTCCCGCACTGGCGCTGCTGGATGCGGTCAGCCGCCTGCTGCCCGGTGTCCTCGGTTGTGCGCAGTCGGCGCAGCAGGACAGCTTTTCCAGCGGTCTGCTCGATCATCCGCACTACACCCGCCCCGAACGGCTTGACGGCGAGCCGGTCCCCGATGTCCTGCTCAGCGGCGACCACGCGCGCATTGCGCGCTGGCGGCGCGAGCAGTCATTGCGCCTGACGCTGCAACGCCGCCCGGACCTGCTCGACCGGATGCGCCAGCAGGGTCTGCTGGCCGACAGCGACTTGGCCTTCCTCGCAGGGCTAGGGTATACTGTTCGGCTTTGATCCTCTGCCGCCCTTGCCAGGCGAACATGCCACGCATGGCCTGGCCCATTTCCGATTCCACAACGCGGGCAGCAAGATCGACGGAGCCCCCCATGAATTTGATTGCAACCCTCGAGCAGGAAGAGATCGCCCGCCTGAGCGCTGGCAAAACCTTCCCCCAGTTCAACCCCGGCGACACCGTGGTCGTGTCGGTCAAGGTGGTCGAAGGCAACCGCAAGCGCAACCAGGCCTACGAAGGCGTAGTGATCGCCAAGCGCAACCGTGGCCTGAACTCCAGCTTCATCGTGCGCAAGATTTCCGCCGGTGAAGGCGTCGAGCGCACCTTCCAGCTCTATTCACCGCAGATCGCCTCGATCGAGGTCAAGCGCCGCGGTGACGTGCGCCGGGCCAAGCTCTACTACCTGCGCAACCGTTCGGGCAAGTCGGCGCGCATCAAGGAAAAGCTCGTGCTTCGCTCCGCTGCAACGCAACAGAGCGAAGCAGCGCAGGCCTGATCCTTCAGTTCCGAGCGCCCGCCCCGCGGGCGCAGCCGACAAGCCGACCTGCACCGCATGTCGGCTTTTTTGTTGCGGCGCACCTTGTCCGACTCCCGCGTCCCGATCATCGACCCCGAGCAAGCGCGATTGTTGCGGCGCGACACCGATCTGCCCGCCGTGCCGCAGGCCGACCTCACCCCGGAACGGCTGAGACGTCGCTTTGCCGATCCCCCACCCTGGCAGCCCGAACTGTTCGAGGACGTGCAGCACCTGAGCACATTGCCGCTGCGTACCGCCGCCGTGCTGATCGCCCTGGTCCCGCGGCCTCAAGGTCTGCAGGTGGTGCTCACCCGCCGCACTCCGGATCTGCACGAGCATGCGGGACAGATCAGCTTTCCCGGAGGTCGCCGCGACCGCCATGATCTGCACCCTGCCGTCACGGCGCTGCGCGAGGCGCAGGAGGAAATCCATCTGCAACCGGCAGGCGTGGAGGTACTCGGCACCCTGCCGCTGTACCGCACCGTGTCGCGCTACGCGGTGACTCCAGTGGTGGCGCTGCTGCCGCACGCCGACGGCATACAGCCGCACCCCGCAGAGGTCAGCGAGGTGTTCGAGGTGCCGCTGGCGTACCTGATGGACCCGCGCCATCACGAACATCGGCAATGGGCGCCCGATTCGCACACCATGCTGCCATATGCCGCGCTGCGCCGGCGCTTTTTGGTCATGCCTTACAGCGCCAGCACGCGGCGCTACGTGATCTGGGGCGCGACCGCGGCGATGCTGCGCAACCTCTACCGCCTGCTGATTGCGTAGGATAGGCGCATGGCCTTTCTCTCCGTTCTGATTGCGCTGCTGATCGAGCAGCTCAAGCCCCTGGGGCCCGGCAGCGCGGTCTACCGGCTGCGGCAGCTCCTGGCCGACACGGCCTCGCGCAATTTTGACGCCGGCCAGTCGCGCCACGGTGTGGCCGCCTGGTTCATCGCCGTGCTCGTGCCGACCCTGCTCACGCTGGCGATCTATTTGCTAGCGCTGCACTACAGCGTGCTGTTGGCACTGGCATGGAACGTCGCCGTGCTGTATTTCACCCTCGGTTTTCGCCAGTTCAGCCACTTTTTCACCGACATCCAGGACGCGCTCAACCACAACGACACGGCCACTGCGCGCAGTCTGCTGCGGCAGTGGAAGGCGCTCGACACGGTGGACATGAGCACCAGCGACATCACCCAGCAAACCATCGAGCATGCGCTGGTGTCGGTCCAGCGCTATGTACTCGGGGTGTTTTTCTGGTTCATCCTGCCGATCGGCCCGGCTGGCGCGGTGCTGTACCGTCTCAGCGACTATGTGGCTGGCAAATGGAACCAACCCGACAGCGAAGCCAGCCCGGCATTGCGCAACTTTGCGCAAAAGGCTTTCGACCTGCTCGACTGGGTTCCCGCGCGACTGACCGCGATCGGCTACGCCATCGTCGGTAATTTCGAGGATGCGGTAGATGTCTGGCGCGGCTATGCGCAGCTTTGGCCGAACCGTAATACCGGGGTGATGCTGGCCTCCGCAGCGGGTGCGGTGGGCATTCGCCTGGGCGCCACGGCGGCCCGCACGCCGAAACCACCCACCGACCCCGAATGGGCGCAGGAGACCGACAGCGCCCCCGCGGATCTCGGCACTCCCGTCATGCCCGGCGCCACGCCCCAGCCAGCGCATCTACGCAATGTGGTCGGGCTGGTGTGGCGCTCGGTGCTGATGTGGATGCTCTTGTTGGCCATGCTCAGCGTGGTGAGCTGGCTGAGCTGACCGCACCTGACAGGCACGACGCGGCCCTGGTCATTGGCCGTTGGCCGCTCCCACCAGCAGCGCATTGACCCGGCGGACGTAGGCGGCCGGATCGTCGAGCTGCCCGCCCTCGGCCAGCAAAGCCTGGTCGAACACCACCTGCGCCAGTTCGGCGGCATGCGCTTGGTCCTGCGCTACGCGCTGCACCAACGGGTGGCGCGGATTGATTTCGAGCACCGGCTTGGTCTCCAGCGGCTCGCGTCCGGCCTGTTTGAGCAGCCGCACCAGATGCGTGCTCATGCCGCCTTCGGTGGCCACCAGACAGGCTGGCGACTCGACCAGCCGCGCCGACACCCGTACATCCTGCACCCGCTCGCCCAGCGCCTGCTTGAAGCGATCGATCAGGGCCTGATGGTCTGCAGACTGCGCCTTGTCGTCCTTGGCCGCGTCGGCCTTGTCCTCGCCCTTGACCTCGCTGAGATCGACCGCCCCGCGCGCCACGGACTGCAGCGGCTTGCCGTCGAACTCGTGTAGAAAGCCCAGCATCCACTCATCGACTCGGTCGGTCAGCAGCAGGACCTCGATGCCCTTTTGCCGGAAGATTTCGAGCTGCGGGCTGGAGCGGGCGATCTTCGGCGTCTCGGCGGTGATGTAGTAGATCGCTTTCTGCCCCTCTTTCATTCGCGCCACATAGTCGGCCAGCGACACGTTCTGCGCGTCATCTTCGTTGTGCGTGGAGGCCGCGCGCAGCAGCCTGGCCAGGCGTTCACGGTTGGCGAAATCCTCGCCGAAGCCTTCCTTGAGCACCGCGCCGAATTCGCGCCAGAAGGTGGCGTACTTGTCGCGCTCGGCCGGGTCGTCGCTGCTGGCCATGTCTTCGAGCATGGACAGCACCCGCTTGACCGACCCTTCGCGGATCGCGCGCACGTCGCGGCTTTCCTGCAGCATCTCGCGCGAGACGTTCAGCGGCAAATCGCTGCTGTCGATCACCCCGCGCACGAAGCGCAGGTAGGTGGGCATCAGGCTGTCGGCATCGTCGGTGATGAACACGCGCTTGACATACAGCTTGACCCCGGCCTTTTGCTGCCGATCCCACAGATCCATCGGCGCCTTGGACGGGATGTAGAGCAGTTGGATGTATTCGCTGCGGCCCTCGACCCGGTTGTGCGTCCAGCGCAGCGGCGGATTGGTGTCTCCGGTGAGCTGCTTATAGAACTCCAGATACTGCGCGTCGGTGATCTCGGACTTGTTGCGCGTCCACAGCGCCGCAGCGCTGTTGACTTGTTCCCACTCGTCGGTGGGGACGTATTTGCTCTGCTCGGCGTCCCACTTTTCCTTGCGCATCTCGATGGGCAGGGAGATGTGGTCGGAATACTTGCCGATCAGGTCTTTCAGCGTCCACACCCGCAGGTACTTGTCGATCTTGTCCTCGTGCGGGGTGTCCTCGGCATCGGGCCGCAGGTGCAGGATGACATCGGTGCCACGCTGCTTGCGGGTGATAGTTTCCACGGTGAACTCGCCGGTGCCATCGGACACCCAGCGCACGCCCTGGTCTTCGGTCATGCCGGCCTTGCGCGACTCGACGGTGATGCGGTCGGCCACCATGAACCCCGAGTAAAAGCCCACGCCGAACTGTCCGATCAGCGCGGCGTCGGGCTTTTGCGCGTCGCCGAGCTTTTGCATGAACTCGCGCGTGCCCGATTTGGCGATGGTGCCCAGATGCTCCACCGCTTCTTCCAGGCTCAGCCCGATGCCGTTGTCGCTGATGGTCAGCAGGCGCTTGTCGGGATCGACCGTGATGCGGATGCGCAGGTTGGGGTCGTCCTCCATCAGCGCGGGATCGTCGATCGCCTGGAAGCGCAGTTTGTCGCAGGCGTCGGAGGCGTTGGAGATGAGCTCGCGCAGGAAAATGTCGCGGTTGGAGTACAGCGAATGCGTGACCAGATGCAGCAACTGCCGCACCTCGGCCTGGAAAGCGTGGGTATGCACGTTGGCGGGTGCTGCGGTGGTTTGTTCTGTGCTCATGGCGGAAAAAAATCGGACGGAAAAAGACCGGGGCAAGACATGCGGTCGGGCCCTCCGAAAATCAAGGGCTGGCTGCCGCCGGATCGCATACCCCGGCCAGCCGTGGCAGCACGCGCAGGGCATTGGCCGTGGTCTGCGCTGCCGTTTGCTCGACCGACCAGCCGCGCAGTTCCGCCATCGTTTGTGCGATGCGGGGCAGGTGTTCCGGGGTGTTGGGCGCGGGCGTCTGGTTGCAAGCCATGCCGCGCGGCTGATACAGCCAGACCGGCGGGATGTCGGGAGCGTCGGTTTCGAGCACGGGTGCGGTCTCCGGCACATTCGCCAGCAGCCGGCGGATGTTGCGGGCGCGCTCGAAGGTCATTGCACCACCAAAGCCCAGCGCAAAGCCCAGGTCGATGAAGCCCTGCGCCTGCTGCATGCTGCCGTTGAACGCATGGGCAATGCCCGCAGGCCGACCCGCGGCGAACCCGAAGCGACGCAGCCCAGCCAGCAAGGCGTCCTGCGACTTGCGCACGTGCAGGATCACCGGCAGATCCAGATCACGGGCGATGCGCAGCTGCGCCGCGTAGAAATGCTGCTGCCTGTCCCTGTCCAGTCCGGGGACGAAAAAATCCAGCCCGATTTCGCCGATGCCAACGAATGCAGGGTCGGCCAGCGCACATTCCGCTTCTCGACGCAGCACGTCCAGATCCGTCTCCTGCGCCCGGTCGACATACAGCGGATGGATGCCCAGTGCATAGCCCCAGCCGCACCGCCGCGCCAGCGCCGCCACGGTGGCGAAATTGCCGCGCTCCACCGCCGGAATCACCCCGCTTGCCACCCCGACTTGCCGTGCGCGCGCGGCGATCTCCACCCCCCGACCGCCGAATTCGGCCGCATCGAGGTGTGCATGTGTGTCGAGCCAGATCGGGTGGTGCGACATCGGATTTGCCTGTTCACATGGCGGTGAAAAAAATCACAGCCCAAACCGAAATTTGCAATCGATTGCGGTCACATCCTTGAAAAATCTGGAAAATCAGTAATCTGCATTCACGCATGCATTGCACTGCCTCTGCCTGCTGTAGCGCCACACATTTTCTCGATTCGCCCATGCGCCGTCGCCATTTTCTCCAATCCCTCGCCCAGTGCCGACTGCTTGCCAATCCGCTGGGGCGCCGCAGCCTGCTCGGCCTGGGTGTGCTCGGCGCTGCCGCGGATAAGGCGGCAGCCGCCTGCACCTGCGGGCAGTGCCCCGACTGTCTGTCCGAGACTGCGCAGCGCGACGATCTGCCCGCCGTCGCGTTTTACTACGGCGCACGCATCCCGGTCGACGATCTGCGCGCGTTCGACTGGGTGGTGCTCGAGCCGCAGCATGCGCTGGCGCAGGACGCGCAAATCGTCTCCGCGCTCGGGCCGCAGACTCTAGCGCTGGCGTATGTCTCGATCGGTGAGGTCACGCCCGAGCGTCCGTACTACCCCGACATGCCCAAGGCCTGGCTGCCCGCGTCGAACGCCGCCTGGGGTTCGCGCGTGGTTGACCAAACCGCTGCCGGCTGGCCGCAGTTTTTGCGCGAGCGCATCGTCAAGCCGCTGTGGGACGCGGGGTTTCGCGCGTTTTTTCTCGACACCCTCGATTCATACCAACTGCTGGCCAAGACCCCGCAGGCCCGGCAGCAGCAGGCGCAGGCGCTCGCCGAAACCTTGCGCAGCCTGGTGGCCGCTTTTCCAGGCATCCGGCTGATGTTCAACCGCGGCTTCGAACTGGTCGATGCCACGCTGGCGCGGAGCATTCTCGCGGTGGCGGCGGAATCGCTCTACCGCGGCTGGGATCAGGGCAGCTCGCGCTATGTCGAGGTCAGCGCGTCCGATCGCCAATGGCTGCTCGCGCGGTTTGACGACATGCGCACCCGGTTCGATCTGCCCTGTATTGCG
>JBMFIE010000032.1:0-15662 GCA_049976465.1 Thiomonas sp.
CGCACATCGTGCCGTTTGCGATCGACGGCTCGCTGCTGCTCGAACTCTTCACCCACGACGGCGTGGGCACCATGATCGCCGACGAGCACCTCGAACACCTGCGCCAGGCCACGGCGGACGATGTCGGCGGCATCCTGCAGCTGATCGAGCCGCTCGAGGAGCAAGGCGTGCTGGTCAAGCGCAGCCGCACCGAAATCGAGCGCGACATCGCCAATTACACCGTGCTCGAGCACGACGGCATCATTTTCGGCTGCGCCGCACTCTACCCCTATCCGCAGTACAAGACCGGCGAGATGGCCGCGCTCACCGTCCACCCCTCGGCGCAGGGCCAGGGCGACGGCGAGCGCATCCTCAAGCACATCGAACAGCGCGCCCGCGCGCAAGGGCTGCAAAGCATTTTCGTGCTCACCACCCGCACCATGCACTGGTTTCTCAAACGCGGTTTCGTGCTGGTCGAGCGCGACTGGCTCCCGCCCGAACGCCGTCTGCGCTACGACGACCAGCGCCGCTCGCGCGTCTTGGTCAAATACCTGACCTGAACATCCCGCCGCGACCCACGGCGGATCGCCCACTCACCCACAGCGCAAAGGACATCCCGATGACACGCATGGTTCACTGCATCAAGCTCGGCCGAGAGGCCGAAGGTCTGGACTTCCCCCCTTACCCCGGCGAGCTCGGCATGCGCATCTTCAACAATGTCTCCAAGGAAGCCTGGGCCGCCTGGCTCAAACACCAGACCATGCTGGTCAATGAAAACCGCCTGAACCTCGCCGACGCCCGCGCCCGCCAATACCTGGCACGACAGATGGAGAAATACTTTTTCGGCGAAGGCGCTGAGGTGCCGCAAGGCTACGTCCCGCCCACCACCTGAGGGGCACCGACCCGCTGGTGTCCCAGTAGCCTGCCGTCCTCGAATCACATACTGCGCAGAGTATTTTGTGCGGATTAAAGCGGGCCCCTACAACAATTCACGCTGTTGTGCAATCAACACTAAACACAATGTGGTGTATGCGCGGGGGCTCCTACCATTCTTCCGTCTCGAATACTCAATTCAGTATTCAGAGTCAATGCGCTGTCCAGCAGACGTCTGAAAGCGTCTGAAGCCCCGCTTGCAACAGGGGCCGCAGCGGCCAGCATGCCGCACGGCCTTTCGCGACAAACAGACGGAATCAGAGCGTTCAGCCGCCGCTCGACGGTGCCATCAATCAACATAGGAGGTCGGGCCAACGCCCGGTAGGAGAGACCACATGCAGATGAAAAAACTCGCAGTCGCACTGGCCCTGAGTGGCTTGGGCTGCATTCCAGCCGCGCACGCGACCAACGGCTATTTCCAACCCGGATTCAGTGTCAAGTCCGTTGGCATGGGCGGCGTGGGAATCGCATTCCCGCAAGACGCCATGGCCGCAGCGATGAACCCTGCGGGGATGGTCGATGTCGGCAACCGCCTGGACTTCGGCCTGACCGTGTTTCAGCCCAAGCGCAACGTCAGCCTGAGCTCGGACGCGAAGTTCAGCCCGCTTGGCCCAACTGGCCCGTCATTCCCGATTGGCGGCAGCTATGGCGGTAACGATCAGAAAGACTTTCTCATCCCCGAGTTCGGCCTGAATTACATGCTCAACCCGACCATGTCCGTGGGGGTGAGTGTGTACGGCAATGGTGGCTTGAACACCGGTTATTCCAAAATCTTCCCTCCGTTCCAACCTGGCACCGGAGTTGATCTGCAACAGCTTTTCGTCGCACCGACATTCGCGATGAAGATCAATCCGTCGAACTCGATCGGTGTCAGCCTCAATATCGTCCATCAGTCTTTCCGCGCGAACGGTCTGGCCAATTTGTGCAACGCACCGGTTCCTGGCGCGCCTGCCGGTTTTACCCTTTCCGCCAATCCTGCTGCCTGTACGGACAATGGGCACTCCGACTCGAACGGCGTCGGTGTGCGCATCGGCTGGATCGGGCAGCTGACCCCCACCCTGGCGGTCGGCGCGACCTATCAGTCCGAAACCCATATGCAGGGTTTTGACAAATACAGCGGGTTGTTTGCGGGCGGCGGCAAGTTCAACATCCCGGCCAACTATGGTGTCGGCTTGGCTTGGAAAGCCACTCCCGCGCTGACCGTCGCCGCCGATGTGGTGCGCATCGATTACGGCAGCATTCCGGCCATTGCCAATGGCATGCTGCCAGGCCAGCTCGGCGGGCAGACCAACGGCCCCGGGTTCTCTTGGAAGAGCATCAATGTGTACAAACTCGGTGTGGCCTACCAGGTCAACGACGCCTTGACGGTGCGCGCTGGCTGGAACCACGGTGACAACCCGATCGGTACCGACAATGTGCTGTTCAACACCCTGGCTCCTGGAGTGGTGAAAGACCACCTCACGCTCGGCGCAACCTACGCCGTGGCGAAGAACATGGAAGTTTCCTTCGATTATGTCCACGCCTTCGGCCACTCGGTCACGGGCCCGCTGCCGATGAATTTTGGCTTCACTGGCAGCGAAACGCTCAGCATGAGCCAAAACGTGCTCGGCGTCTCGCTGGGTTGGAAATACTGACCACAGCCCTGCATCTCCCACTGACAACCGCGGCCTCGGCCGCGGTTTTTTTCGTGGATCGACGACAATCCGGGCATGCTGCCCTGTTACGTTCTGCTCGATCTGGAGACCACCGGCTCCAATCCAGTGCATGACCGCATCACCGAAATCGCTGCGTTGCGGGTCGAACATGGACGCGTGGTGGACAGGTGGAGCAGTCTGATCCAGCCCGGACAACGCATTCCGCCATTCATTCAGCGGCTCACCGGCATCGACGATCAGATGGTGGCAGGTGCACCGCCCTTTGGCGCCGTGTTGCCGCGGCTGCTGGCCTTGCTCGACGGGGCGGTGCTGGTGGCGCACAACGTCCGCTTCGACTACGGCTTTCTCAAACAGGCGGCGGCGCGCGAAGGCATCGACCTGCGGGTGAAGACGCTATGCACCGTGCGTCTGTCGCGCAAACTGTACCCGCAGGCACGCGGGCATGGGCTGGATGCCCTGATGCACCGCCACGGGCTGCAGACCGCGGCACGGCACCGCGCAATGGGCGATGTCGAATTGCTGCACGATTGGCTGCAGCACGCCATGGCCGAACTCGGCGCGCAGACGGTGCAAGCCGCTGCGCAGGCGCTGTTGCGCAGCAGCGCCAGCCTGCCGTCGCAGCTGGAGACGCCGATCGACGCGATCCCGGACGGCCCCGGCGTCTATCTGTTCTTTGGCGAGGGCGAAATCCCGCTGTACATCGGCAAGAGTGTGCGGCTGCGCACTCGGGTGCTGTCGCATTTCCAGGCCGATCACCGGGACGCGCGGGAAATGCGCATGGCGCAGGAGGTGCGGCGGGTGCAGTGGTACGAGACGGCCGGCGAATTCGGTGCGCTGGTGCTCGAGGCGCGTCTGGTCAAGAGCTTGCAGCCGCTGTTCAACCGCCAGTTGCGGCGCGAGCGCGCGCTGTGCGCCTGGCACCTGGCCGACGCGCCCGATGCCCGCCCCTTGCTGACCCTGGTGCGCGGCGAGGCGATCGACCCGCAGCGCATGTGCAATCTATACGGCACCTACCGCAGCCGGCGGCAGGCAGTGCAAAGCCTGCGCGCCCTGGCGCAGCGCCATGCCCTGTGTCCACAGGCGCTGGGGTTGGAATCGGGCAAGGGCCGCTGTTTTGCCCAGCAGATCGGCCAGTGCAAGGGACTGTGCTGCGGGCAAGAGTCCGCGCAGCAGCATTACCTGCGGCTGCAGACCGCGCTGGCCGCAGAGCGGCTGCGCGCCTGGCCGTATCCCGGGCCGATCGGTTTGCGGGAGCAGGATGCGCAGCGCGAGCGCACCGAGTTGCATGTGTTCGACCAGTGGCGGCACCTCGGCACGGTGCGCGACGACGCCGAACTGGCCGATCTGCTGCGCGGACGCAGCGAGGCAGCTGACGGCGGGTTCGACCTCGATCTCTATCGCTTGCTGCTGTCACGGCTGTGCGGCGCCAAGGGGCCACCGCCGGGGCTCATCCCGCTCAGCCGTGCTCCTTGGCGTGGTTGATCGAATATTTGGGAATCTCGATGGTCACGTCCTGATCGGACAGGATGGCCTGACAAGACAGCCGCGAGGTCGGCTCCAGGCCCCACGCGCGGTCGAGCAGGTCTTCCTCGGCCTCGTCGGGCTCGCCCAGGCTTTCATAGCCTTTGCGCACGACCACATGGCAGGTGGTGCAGGCGCACTGCATGTCGCAGGCATGCTCGATGGGCACCCCGTTTTCGAGCAGGGCTTCGCAAATCGATGTACCGCGCCCGGCCTGCACCTGCTTGCCTTCGGGACAGTATTCGGGATGCGGCAGGACGGTGATGGTGGGCATGATGCAGTGGGAATGAAAACGGAGTTCAACGCGTGCCGGGTGGCTGCGCGCCGGTGAGCTGGGCGATCTGGTCGAGCGACTGACCGGACAGTGCACGCTGGATGCTGCGGTTCATGCGGCGCGCGGCAAACGCATCGGTCTGGCGGGTCAGCGCCTCGATGGCATTGCGGATCTGATCGAGATCGCCTCCCTGCTCGGCCTGTGCCAAGGCCGCCATTGCGGCGTGGATCGCGGCGTCTTCCTCGGGGCTGAGCAGGTCGCGATCGGTTTGCATCGCGCTTCGTGTGGCAGCCAGCAGCGTCTGCGCCTCGACCCGCGCCTCTTGCAGCATGCGGGCATCGCGGTCGTCTTGGGCATGCGCCAGGCTGTCCTGCAACATCTGTGCGATTTGCGCATCATCGAGCCCATAGCTCGGTTTGACCTGCACCTGGGCGTGCACGCCGGTGGTGAGTTCCTGCGCGCTGACCTCGAGCAGGCCGTCTGCGTCCACGGCAAAGGTCACGCGGATGCGGGCAGCCCCGGCGGCCATCGGCGGAATGCCACGCAGCTCGAAGCGCGCAAGCGAACGGCAGTCGCTCACCAGATCACGCTCGCCCTGCACCACATGGATGGCCATTGCGGTCTGGCCATCGCGAAAGGTGGTGAAGTCCTGCGACCGCGCCTGCGGAATCGGGCTGTTGCGCGGCAGAATGTGCTCGACCAACCCGCCCATGGTTTCGATGCCCAGCGAAAGCGGGATGACGTCGAGCAACAGCACATCGTCGGCACCGGCATTGCCGGCCAGCGCATTCGCCTGGATCGCCGCACCCAGCGCCACCACCTGATCGGGGTCGAGATCGGTCAGCGGCGCCTTGCCGATCGCACGCTGCACTGCTGCGCGGATCATGGGCATGCGGGTCGCACCGCCGACCAGCACCACGCCCTGCACCTCGGCCGGATCGACCTGCGCATCACGCAGCGCCTGGCGCAGCAGATCCAGGGTGCGCTGCACCAGATCGGCGCTGGCCTGCTCGAAATCCGTGCGCTGCACGGTGGTCGACCAGACCGTCCCGTCCGGCAGCGGCACCGAGCAGGTCACGGCCTGCGCCGTGCTCAGCGCTTCCTTGGCGCGACGGGCGGCCATGCGCCATTGCCGCTGAAGACCTGCCGACAGCGCAGGCGCGCCGGCACGCTCGAGCAGCAGCGCCATGAGGCGCTGATCGAAGTCGTCCCCGCCCAGCGCGGTGTCTCCGCGGGTCGCCACCACCTCGAACACGCCCTTGGTCATCCGCAGCACCGACAGATCGAAGGTGCCGCCGCCGAGGTCGTAAATGACATAGAGTCCCTCGGCGCCACGGTCCAGGCCGTAGGCCAGCGCGGCGGCGGTGGGTTCGTTGATCAGCCGCAGCACATGCAGGCCCGCAAGCTGCGCGGCGTCTTTTGTCGCCTGACGCTGACCCTCGTCGAAATAGGCCGGCACGGTGATGACCGCCCCGACCAGTTCACCGCCGAGTGTGTCCTCGGCACGCCAGCGCAACACCCGCAGGATGTCGGCCGAGACCTGCACAGGGGTCATCTCGCCCGCCGCGGTCTGAAAGCGCACCATGCGCGGATCATCAGCAATGCGATAGTGCGCCAGCGCCTGCGCGGGCAGATCGGCAGGGCTGCGTCCCATGAAGCGCTTGACCGACACGATGGTGTTGGCCGGATCGAGCGCCTGCTCGTCGCGGGCGCGCAGCCCGACCTCGGCCCGGCCATCGGCGTGATAGTGCACGACCGAGGGCAGCAACACCTCGCCTTGCGCATCGGGTAGGCACTGCGGCGTGCCGCTGCGCACGGCGGCCACCAGCGAATGCGTGGTGCCCAGGTCGATGCCGACGGCGCGACGATGGCGGTGCGGATCGGGCGACTGCCCGGGTTCGGAGATTTGGAGCAAGGCCATGGGAGCAGGAGTGGTTGCGGCGCTGGCATGGCACCGGTTCGGGGGCCAGACGCCAGCGGCGGGGAATCAGTCGGCGGGCTGCGGGATCGCGTCGAGTGCGCGGCGCAGTTCATCGCCGAGGCGGTCGAGAAACAGCAGCGCCCGCACCTGCTCGGCAGCCAGCTGCGGTGCATGATCGTGGTCGAGCGCCTGGGCGATCGCGGCAAGGCGCTGTGCGCGTTGTGCCTGCACTTCGGCAAGCAGGGCCTGCAGCCCGGCGCCGTCCGCCGCGTCGCGCAACGCCTCGAGTCGCTCGCGCCACTGCATTTGCTGCATCAGGAAGTCGGCGGGCATCGCGGTGTTGCTTTCAGCCTGCACCGGCGCGCCTTGACGCGCGCACAGGTAGGCTGCGCGCTGCACCGGGTCTTTCAAGACCCGGTAGGCGGCATTGACCTGCGCTGCCCACTGCATGGCCAGGCGTCTGTCACGCTCGCTCGCCGTGGCGAACCGGTCGGGGTGGACCATCGACTGCACTGCCAAACGCGCTCGCTCCAGTTGGGCTGGGTCGAGCGAAAAGGCTTCAGGCAAGCCAAACAGCGCAAAGTACGACTGGGACAAATCCATCGACACGGAAGCGGGCGGGCTGGGAGCCGAGCAGTTCACACCCGGAACGACTCGCCGCAGCCGCAACGATCTTTTTCGTTCGGGTTGTTGAACGCAAAGCCCTCGTTGAGGCCCTGCCGCACGAAGTCGAGCTCGGTGCCGTCGACATAGGCCAGGCTCTTGGGATCGACCAGGATTTTCACGCCGTGGCTTTCGAAAGCCAGATCCTCGGGTTGCGGCTGATCGACGAATTCGAGCTTGTACGCCATGCCGGAGCAGCCCGTGGTTTTCACGCCCAGGCGCACGCCAATGCCAGCGCCGCGCTTGGCCAGATGCCGCTGCACCTGCTGTGCAGCACGTTCGGTCAGAGTGACTGCCATTGCGTATTCCCTCCGGCTGCGCTCAAGCGGTCTGCACCTCGGCGCCTTGTTGCTGGGCCGGGCCGGCTCCGTGCCGTTTTTGGTAGTCGCTCACTGCGGCCTTGATCGCGTCTTCGGCCAGGATGGAGCAGTGGATCTTGACCGGGGGCAACGCCAGCTCCTCGGCGATCTGGGTGTTGCGGATTTGCAGCGCCTGGTCGAGGGTCTTGCCCTTGATCCATTCGGTCACCAGCGAGGACGATGCGATCGCCGAGCCACAGCCGTAGGTCTTGAACCGGGCATCCTCGATCACGCCCTGGTCGTTGACGCGGATCTGCAGCTTCATCACGTCGCCGCAGGCCGGTGCACCCACCATGCCGGTGCCCACCCGCGGATCGTCCTTGGGAAACGAGCCGACATTGCGCGGGTTTTCGTAGTGATCGATGACTTTGTCACTGTAGGCCATGATGTGTACTCCTCGTTGACAGCCGCGCTCGGGAGCCACGGCTGATTGTTCAATCCTGATCGCTATTGTCGACTATTTGGACAACCCTGACGCCGCAAGGTCAATGCGCCGCCCATTGGATGGTGTTGAGGTCGATGCCTTCCTTATACATGTCCCATAGAGGCGAGAGGTCGCGCAGCTTTGCCACGCTGTCGCGCAGCAAGCGCACTGCGGTGTCGATCTCCTCCTCGGTGGTGTAGCGCCCAATGGTCATGCGCAGCGAGGAATGCGCCAGTTCGTCGCTGCGGCCGAGCGCGCGCAAGACATACGACGGCTCCAGACTCGCCGACGTGCAGGCCGAGCCGCTGGAGACCGCGACGCCCTTGAGCGCCATGATCAGCGACTCGCCTTCGACATAGTTGAAGCTCATGTTGAGGTTGTGCGGCACGCGGCGTTCCAGATCGCCGTTCACATACACCTCCTCGATGTCTTTGAGGCCGTCGAGCAGGCGTTTTTGCAGCATGCGCGCACGTTCGATGCTGGCTCCCATCTCGGCCTTGGCAATGCGGTATGCCTCGCCCATGCCAACGATCTGGTGCGTGGGCAGCGTGCCCGAGCGCAAGCCGCGTTCATGACCGCCGCCGTGCATCTGCGGCACCAGGCGCACCCGCGGCTTGCGCCGCACATATAGCGCGCCGATCCCTTTGGGGCCATAGGTCTTGTGCGATGCCAGGCTCATCAGATCGACCGGCCAAGCCTGGAGGTCGATCGCCATCTTGCCAGTGGCCTGCGCAGCATCGACATGAAAAATGATTCCGCGCTCGCGGCAGATGCGGCCGATCTCCGGAATATCCTGAATGACGCCGATCTCGTTGTTGACCAGCATGACCGACGCCAGGATGGTGTCTGGGCGCAGTGCATCCTTGAACCGATCGAGGTCGAGCAGGCCGTTGGGCAATACGTCCAGATAGGTCGCCTCGAATCCGCGGCGTTCCAGCTCGCGCACCGTGTCGAGCACGGCCTTGTGCTCGGTCTTGACGGTGACGATGTGCTTGCCCTTGCCTTGGTAGAACTCGGCGGCCCCCTTGAGCGCCAGGTTGTTCGACTCGGTGGCGCCGGAGGTCCAGATGATTTCCCTGGGGTCTGCATTGACCAGCTCGGCCACCTGGGCGCGCGCCTTTTCTACCGCCTCCTCAGCCTCCCAGCCCCAGGCATGGCTGCGCGACGCCGGATTGCCGAAATGCTCACGCAACCAGGGAAGCATCGCATCGACCACGCGCGGATCGACTGGCGTGGTCGATGCGTAGTCGAGATAAATCGGCAGATGTGGTGTGGTGGACATGGTGTGAACGCTGAAAGTCGGTTGTGTGCGATGCCGCGCCGGCGGCTGACACCGACGCGGAGTTCAGGCGGCCTGCGACGGCCGGCCTGGGCGATCAGAAGGTGTGAATTTTTCTGCTGTGCGGCCCGCGGACGGTGTTGGCGGTGCTCCGGTCTTGGCAATCTGGAGGCTCTGTCTCGGTCTGCGCGCCATGCGCGTGGGCGCAGACCGCTCGCGACGAAACCCTCACAACTCAGCTCAGGGTCTGTGCCAGGTTGAACACCGAATTGGGCGCCTTGACCTTGATCGGCTTGGCAGTTGCTGGCAGCGGCGACACCGGCTTGCGCGTGACCGCCACTTCTTCGACCGTCACGCCCTTGGCAAGATTTTGCTCGACCAGACCCTTGAGGTTGACTGAATCGAGAAACTCCACCATCTTGGCGTTGAGTTGCGCCCACAGATCATGGGTCATGCATGGGCCGGCTTCGTCGCCGTGGCAGTTTTCCTTGCCGCCGCACTGGGTGGCATCGAGCGGCTCGTCCACTGCGATGATGATGTCGGCAATGCTGATTTCCTCGGGCTTGCGCGCCAGGGTGTAGCCCCCGCCTGGCCCGCGCACCGAGTCAACCAACTCGTGCCGACGCAGCTTGCCAAACAGTTGTTCGAGATAGGACAGAGAAATGTGCTGGCGCTGGCTGATCCCAGCCAGGGTCACAGGGCCCAGGTGTTGACGCATTGCCACATCGATCATGGCGGTCACGGCAAAACGTCCTTTGGTGGTCAGTCGCATGGCGGCTCTCCTCAACAGATCAGTGACGGCCAGTTGCAAGGTCTCGAACTCTGCCCCGGAAGGCGACAGCAGACATTACACAGTGCCGGATGGAAAATACCCGACGAAAGCATGGGGGTGATGTTACAAATCCCGATCGTTTTCGTCAACAAATCTGATTTTTCCGCGCGTCCAAAGTTCCCCGCACCGCAAGGATTTTTTGTCACCCCGCGCGCGGACTGCATCAGCCACTTGGCTTATGCTTGTGCGCAGATGCATCCACCGAATCAATCCATACCATGCGACTGACCTTGCGGCAAATGGAAGTGCTGGTCGAAATCGCGCACAGCCGCAGCGCCACCGCGGCGGGTGATGCGCTGGCCATGTCGCAATCGGCGGTCAGTGCCGCGCTGGCCGAGCTGGAGGCCCAGTTGGGCGAGCGAGTATTCGACCGCGTCGGCAAACGCCTGGTGCTCAACGACTCTGGCCGTCTGCTGCTGCCGCGCGCCATGGCCATCCTGGATCAGACCCGGGGTATCGAGGCGCTGTTCAGCGCCGGCGCCGCGGCGCTGCGCATCGGCGCCAGCAGCACCGTGGGCAACGCCATCCTGCCAGAGATCATGGCCGCATTCTGCCGCGATCACCCTGCCGCGCAGTTCTGCCTGCGCGTGGGCAACACGCTGGCGATCGCCGATGCGGTGGCGCAGTTCGAGGTCGATCTCGGCCTGGTCGAGGGCGTTTGCCACCGCGACGATTTGGTCGTCCGCCCATGGCTGACCGACCATCTGGTCGTGGTGTGCTCCCCAGACAGCCCACTGGCCGGGCGCGAAGTGGAACTGGACCAGCTGCGCGCCGCGCGCTGGCTGCTACGCGAGCCGGGCTCTGGCACGCGCGAAACGGTCGAAGCGCTGCTGTTGCCGCATCTGCAGCGGTTCGATCAGGCCATGGTGCTGGGCAGTTCCGAAGCCATCCGCGCTGCGGCGATCGCTGGGCTGGGGTTGGCCTGCATCCCCCGCCGCCTGGTGCGCGATGCGCTGGAGCGCGGCAGCCTGGTCGTGGTGCGCAGCCCGCTGCCTCCGATGCAGCGCTCGCTCTACATCGTGCACCACCAGAAAAAAACCTTCTCTCGTGCCCTCGCCCACTTTCTGCAGTTCTGCCAAGATTGGCAGGACGACTCGATACCGCCCGATTCCTGACACACCGTCGCCCGTTTGCCATGTCCTCGAACACCCCCGCCCCACAGTCCGCACCCCGCCTGACTTCGCTGTCGCACGGCGGCGGCTGCGGCTGCAAGATCGCACCCAACGTCCTGAGCGACATCCTCAAGCGGCACGCCCCGCTGCTGCCTCGTCCCGAGGCACTGCTGGTGGGCACCGAATCGTCCGACGACGCCGCGGTCTATTTGCTCAACCCCGAGCAGGCGCTGATCGCCACCACCGACTTTTTCATGCCCATCGTCGACGACCCGTTCGACTTCGGCCGCATCGCCGCGACCAACGCCATCTCCGATGTCTATGCCATGGGCGGCACGCCGATCATGGCGCTGGCGCTGGTGGGCATGCCCATCGGCGTGCTCCCGCTGGAGGTGGTCTCGGCCATCCTGCGCGGAGGCGAAACAATCTGCGCGCAGGCCGGCATTCCGATCGCCGGCGGGCACAGCATCGATTCGGTCGAACCAATCTACGGGCTGGCGGTCATGGGTCTGGCGCATCCGGCTCACATCCGCCGCAACGACCGCGCCAAGGCTGGGGACGTGATCGTGCTGGGCAAGCCGCTGGGCGTGGGCATCCAGTCTGCCGCGCTAAAAAAAGACGCACTCGACGCCGCAGGCTACGCGCGCATGGTCGCCACCACCCCCCAGCTCAACACCCCGGGCCGGCGACTGGCGCAACTCGACGGTGTGCACGCCATGACCGACGTCACCGGCTTTGGCCTGCTCGGCCACCTGCTGGAAATCTGCCGCGGTGCCGGCCTGCGTGCGCGCGTCGAGTTCTCCCGCGTCCCGCTGATCGACGGTGTGGTCGATCTGGCGCGCGCCGGTATTGCCACCGGCGCGTCCGGCCGCAACTGGGCCAGCTACGGCAGCGAAGTCTCGCTCGCCGCTGATCTAGACCCGATGGCGCGCACACTGCTCACCGATCCGCAGACCTCCGGCGGCCTGCTGGTTGCCTGCGCCCCCGAACAGCTGGACGCGGTGCTGGACATTTTCCGCGACGAAGGCTTTGCGCAGGCCGCTGCAATCGGCACGCTCGGGCACGGCACCTCCGGCGTCGAGGTTTACGCCTAGGGCCTGTTCACGCAATTTGTGTACCCGCGTTGCCCCTCCCAGGCACGCAAAACCCGGGGCTGAAGGATTCAGCCGGGTTTGTTACATCTCTATACTTTGGCCTCTGTTTGTTTCCCGGCTCAGGCGCAGTGCGCCCTTGATGACCAGCCTGGCGAACAACTGCCAAAACCAAATCGTTCACAAAACAATCGGGAGATGTCTTGAACGCCCTGCTCGCCCTGTCCCGCGGGATCGACTGGCTCAATGAGCGCGTCGGCCGGCTGACCCTCTGGCTCGTCCTCGCCTCGATCATCATCAGCGCACTCAATGCCGTGGTGCGCAAGGCCTTCGACTTCAGCTCGAACGCCTTTCTGGAAATCCAGTGGTATCTGTTCGCGGCGGTGTTCCTGCTGGGTGCGGGCTATACCTTTTTGCACAACGAGCATGTGCGCATCGACGTGCTCTCGAGCAAGCTCTCACCGCGCGGGCGTAACTGGATCGACATCATCGGCATCGTGTTTTTTCTGTTTCCCTTCGTGTTCGAGGCGGTGCGCCTGTCGCTGCCGGTAGTGATCAACGCCATCGCCTCGGGAGAAATGTCGAGCAACGCGGGTGGGCTGATCCGCTGGCCGGCCTACATCCTGATACCGATCGGCTTTTCCCTGCTGGGACTGCAAGGGGTGTCCGAACTGATCAAGCGCGTGGCCTTCCTGCGCGGGCTGATCGACGACCCGCTGGTGAAAAAGAACGAAAAGACCGCAGAAGAAGAACTCGCCGAATTCGTCCTGGCGCAAAAGCACAAGGAGGCCAAGTAAATGACCGCCTTCCTCATTGCGAACATGGCGCCGATCATGTTCGGCGCGTTGGTGGTGTTCCTGCTGATCGGCTTTCCGGTGGCGTTCAGCCTGGCCGCCTGCGGGTTGTTGTTCGGCTTCATCGGCGTGGAACTCGGGCTGATGCCGCAGGCGCTGCTCGAAGCCATTCCGCTGCGCATCATCGGCATCATGCAGAACGACACCCTGCTGGCCATTCCGTTCTTCACCTTCATGGGCCTGCTGCTCGAGCGCAGCGGCATGGCCGAAGACCTGCTGGAGACCATCGGGCAGCTGTTCGGCCCGATCCGCGGCGGGCTGGCGATC
The DNA here is from genome assembly GCA_049976465.1 of Thiomonas sp. GTDB lineage: Bacteria > Pseudomonadota > Gammaproteobacteria > Burkholderiales > Burkholderiaceae_C > Thiomonas. The sequence continues at coordinate 13,165 of JBMFIE010000032.1, forward strand.
GCGGTCATTCTGGTGGGCGCGCTGCTGGCGGCAACCACCGGCGTGGTGGCGGCCTCGGTGATTTCGATGGGTCTGATCTCGCTGCCCATCATGCTGCGCTACGGCTATGACCGCCGTCTGGCGTCTGGCGCGATCGCGGCCTCGGGCACTCTGGCGCAGATCATTCCGCCCTCTCTGGTGCTCATCGTCATGGCCGACCAGCTCGGCCGTAGCGTGGGCGATATGTACAAGGGCGCATTCATTCCGGGTTTGGTGCTCACCGGCCTGTACATTGTGTATGTGCTTGGCATCACCCTGCTGCGGCCGCAGTGGGCGCCGGCACTCCCGCCCGAAGCGCGCACCATCCGCGAGCCCGATGGCAGCAGCGGCCTGCGCTCACTCGGCGTACTGTTTGCCCTGGTGCTGATTTGCAGCCTCGTACTGGCGAAAAACTATGACGCACTGCTGAGCTGGCGCGCGGGACATGAGGTTCAGGCCGCGCTGGATGAGACCATCGTCGTGGCACTGACCTTCGGCGTGATCCTGTCTCTGGTGCTCGCGGCGCTCAACCGTGCACTGCGGCTGAACCTGCTGTCGCGCATGGCCGAGCGCGTGACCTTCGCCTTGGTGCCGCCGCTCACGCTCATCTTCCTCGTGCTGGGCACCATTTTTCTTGGCGTGGCCACGCCGACCGAAGGCGGCGCGATGGGCGCGATGGGTGCGCTGATCATGGGGCTGCTGCGCAAGCGCCTGGACATGCGCCTGCTCAAGCAGGCGCTCAACACCACAGCCAAGCTGTCGACCTTCGTGCTGTTCATCCTGATCGGCTCCACGGTGTTCAACCTGGTGTTCCAGGGTCTGGATGGGCGGGTGTGGGTGGAGCACCTGCTCACCAGTCTGCCAGGCGGCGTGCTGGGCTTTCTGATCGTGGTGAACATCCTGGTGTTCGTGCTGGCGTTCTTCCTCGACTTTTTCGAACTGTCGTTCATCATCATTCCCCTGCTCGGGCCGGTGGCGGAAAAGCTGGGCATCGACCTGATCTGGTTCGGCGTGCTGCTCGCGGTCAACATGCAGACCTCGTTCATGCACCCACCCTTCGGCTTTGCGCTGTTTTACCTGCGCAGCGTTGCCCCGAGAGAGGACTACACCGACAAGGAAACCGGCAAGCGCATTGCGCGCGTCACCACTGGGCAGATCTACTGGGGCGCGGTGCCGTTCGTGCTGATCCAGCTTCTGATGGTCGGCCTGGTCATCGCCTTCCCCGGACTGGTCACCAGCGGGCTGGATCGCCACAAGACGGTGGATCTGGACAAGGTGCAGATCACCGCGCCGGCAGACGACAGCACCTACGAGTCCATCACCCCGCCAAGCTTTGGCGGCTCTGACGCCGCCGGGGAAGGCGGCGCCAGCACTCCGGCTACCGAGGAAGACGATCCCGCCGCAGCGCTGCTGCGCTCGCAACCGCCCGGACAAGCTACCAGCAGCGCATCGAAATAGAACTCCGCACGCGCGTCGCTCTGGCAATAGCCCGGCAGGTTCGAGCGCTTGCGGCTGCGCTGCGGGCCTGCCAAACCCGCGCAGTCCGGAGTCAGGCGGGTTCGGCGAGGAGTTGTTTGAGGTCGTGCACCCAGGCCGATGGCGGATTGCTGTCCGAGGCCAGAAGCCGGATGCGGCCATTGCGGCCAAAGATATAGACGCCGGCGCTGTGGTCGACCGCGTAGTTGCCATGCGCGTCAGGTTTGCCGTAGCTGAAGGCCACGCGGTAGCGACGGGTGATCGCATCGATCTCCTTCATCGTTCCGGTCAGACCCACCGCATAGGGGCTGAACGCCTGGGTGTAGGCCTTGAGGATGGCATCGGTGTCGCGCTTCGGATCGACGCTGACGAACAAAATGCGCACATCCTTGGCCTCGGGGCCGAGCTGCTGCACCACGCTCGACATCAGCTGCATCGTGGTTGGACAGACATCCGGGCAATGGGTGTAGCCGAAATACAGCAGCACGACCTTGCCCCGGTAGGTCTGCGCCGTGACCTTTTGTCCCAGGTCGTTGGTGAGATTGAACTGCAGGTCCGGCATCACCCCGGTGATGTTGTCGAGCTGCCAGACCTGATCGGACTTGTGGCCACAGCCTGCCAAGGGCAGCGCCAGCGCGCCCAGCAGCAACAGGCGGCGCGCACGGGATGGAATTCTTGGAAACGGCATGACGATTTCGCTCACCTTCCACGTCGACGAAGGCGCTATTGTGCCGCCCCAGCCGGGCCCCGGTGCGACCGATTGTGACATTTCTCGGCCGGTCGACCATCTGTCCATGACCAGCTCTGCGATCTGCGCCGATCCTCGATTCATGGACATTGAAGCGTCCCTCCCCCGGAAAATCCCTCTCGCAGGCGCGCGGTGGCGTTTGTAAATTGACTGCCATCGATTGACGAAAAATTGGGGGAGACAAGTTGAACCTGAACTCGAAAGCCAGCGCGGCGATTTTTCCCTGCGTTGCCTCATGACGCGCCTTGTCTGTGCC
>JBMFIE010000033.1:0-15310 GCA_049976465.1 Thiomonas sp.
GGCTCGGGCGCCATTTCTGCGGCGATCTCGGCGATGATTGCCGACTCCACCCGCGAGCAGCACCGCACCAAAGCCATGGCGATGGTGGGCATGACCATCGGGTTTGCCTTCATTCTGTCGCTGGTGGTCGGCCCGCCGATCTACCACGCGATTTCCGTGCCCGGCATGTTCGACCTCACCGGCATTCTGGCGCTGCTGGCGATCGCGGTGGTGATCTGGGTGGTGCCCAACGCGCCGATGACCACGCACTCCGAGGAAATCGAAGGTCACTGGGCGCGCGCCGTGTTCACCCCGGCGCTGCTCAAGCTCGACTTCTCGATCTTCGTCGTCAACTTTCTGCAGGTCAGCATGTTCGTCGTCGTACCGGTGGCGCTGGTGCAGTACGCCGGCATTCCGCTGCTGCACCACTGGTTGGTGTACCTGCCGGTCACGCTGATCTCGTTCGCGCTGGCGATTCCGGGCATCATCTGGGCGGAGAAATACGGCTACATGAAGCCGGTATTCGTCGGCAGCGTGGCTCTGCTGGTGTTGACCATGCTGGGGTTTGCCGCGGGCTACAAGCACCCGGTGGCGCTGATCGCCGCGCTGTTCTTCTTCTTCCTGGCGTTCAATGTGATGGAGGCGCTGCTGCCCTCGCTGGTGTCGCGCACCGCGCCGCCCAACCGCAAGGGGCTGGCGCTGGGCATCTACAACACTGGACAGTCGCTCGGGCTGTTTGCCGGTGGCGCGGTCGGCGGTCTGCTGGCGCAGCACTTCAGCAAGGAAGGTGTGTTCCTGGTGGCTGCGGCGCTGGCTGCCATCTGGCTGGTCGTGGCCACCACCATCGAACCGCCGCGGCGGCACAAAGCCGCCGAAGCCACACCGGCGCGGCCACAGAGCGCCTGATCGGCCGCTGTTCAGGCGGCCTGCTGGCGGCTGGCGCTATGCTTGCCGCCTGAACAGCGCGCGTTGCGCCACGCAATCCAGGACACACCATGGCCTCTGTCAACAAAGTCATTCTCATCGGCAATCTCGGGCGCGATCCCGAAACCCGGTATGCGCCCAGCGGCGCGGCGATCTGCAACATCACTCTGGCCACCACGCGCAACTGGAAAGACAAGACCAGCGGCGAAAAGCGCGAGGAAACCGAATGGCACCGGGTGGTGTTCTACGACCGTCTGGCCGAAATCGCCGGTGAATATCTCAAAAAGGGTCGCCCGGTCTATGTGGAAGGGCGGCTGAAGACCCGCAAGTGGACCGACAAGGACGGCGTCGAGAAATACACCACCGAGATCATCGCCGAGGAGATGCAGCTGCTGGGCAGCCGCGACGGCGGCGGCGCAGCAGACGACGCGGGCTACAGCCGCGACAGCGCTGCCTCGGTTCGCTCCGCCCCGGCCCGCGCGCCGGCGGCCAGCAAGCCGCCAAGTGACTTCGGCGACATGGACGACGATATCCCGTTCTAGCGAAGCAAGCGCAGCCCTGTGCACGGCAGGCTGGGGCGATGCGCAGCCTGCCGTGCAGGCCCGGTGTCAGGCGACGGGCTTGCGCGCCACCGCGTCGATCAGCGCCGAGCGGCCGACATGGCCGCGGCCTTCGTTGAGCACGGCCTCGCGCTGCTGCAGCAGCAGCCACTGCGCCTGCGGCAACAGTTCGCGCAGCAGCTCCGGGGTGTAGAGGTGATCGCGCCGGCCCGGGCCGCCGGTGCCGTAAGCCAGCTGTTCCACGGCGTAGCCTTCGACCAGCAGCAGACCGCCGGGTTTGAGAGTGCGCCACATCCCGGAAAACAGCCGCTGCCGCATCGACGGATCGGCAAACTGCACGAAGATGGCGACCACCGCGTCGAAACGCTCGGGTGCCCAGTCCCATTCGTCCACCGCGGCCACATGGAAATCCACCTCGACGCCGCGCTCGCTTGCCCAGCGCCGCGCCTTGTCGACCGCGACCGGGGAGATGTCGAAGGCGCTGACCTGGTGCCCCTGCTCGGCCAGCCAGATGCCGTTGCGCCCCTCGCCGTCGGCGACGCTGAGGATGCGGCTGCCGGGCGCGAGCCGGGAGGCTTCGCGCACCAGAAAGGAATTGGGCTCGGCGCCGTAGTGCAACCCGGGCTGGGAAAAACGGGCGTTCCAGGTGTCGCGCGCGTCGGCGAAGCCGGCGTTGGCGGGAGTCGCAGTGGAATCGTTCATGCTGCAAGGTGCGAGTGCAAAACCGTCATTTTGCGCAATCACTTGAGTTTCTGCCCGGTGCCGTCGAACACCGAGACCGTGACCGGAATGCCCTGGCGCACGCTCTCACCCACGGTGCAGAACTGCTCGAATTGCATCAGCACCCGGTCCAGGCGTTCCATGCCCTGCGCGGCAGCGCCCATGCGGATGTCCACGGCGATCGACAGCACGCGCAGCCGGCCCGCGGCGTTGCGGCCGATCTCGGCGGTGGCCGTGGTGGTCAGCCCCTTGGGGTCGAGCTTGAACTTGGTCAGCGCGAAATACAGGCTGGAGCTCATGCAGTTGCCCACCGCGGCGAGCAGCAGGTGCGAGGGCGACGGCCCCACGCCTGCGCCCAGCGGCGGCGGCTCGTCCGACACGATGGCCGGACGGTCGGGCGCGTAATGGATGTCGAATTGATAGTCCTTGACCTGTCTGAGGGTGACGCTGGGAGGCTGTTTGTCGTCCATGAACGTTCCTGGGTGGTAGCGCTGCAAACGCGCAGCAACAATTGTCCGCCGTATTTGTTGTTGCGGGCCGTCTGTTTGCGGTGAACTTTAATGCCAGTGCAGCGATAGGGACAGGTCGGCCGCACCTAAGATGATGCCTTGATCGCGCCACCGCGCTGCATCCCGCAATTCACGGCATTCGCATCTTGGCAACTCCCGAAGAACTCTGGCTCAAGTCGCGCAAGAAAGACATCCAGCCAACGCTGAACCGTGCGGTCGGGCTGGGGTTGCTGGCGGGCTGGCTGATCATCGTGCAGGCGTGGCTGCTGGCACGGGTGGTGGCGGCGGTGATCATCGAGCACCGGCAGTTGGCCCAGGTGTGGGGGGTTCTCGCGGCGATGCTGGCCGTTTTCGTGCTGCGCTTTTTGCTCATGCGCGCCTCGGAAAACGTCGCGTTCGAGGCCGCGGCGCAGGTGCGGCGCGAACTGCGCGGCCGCCTCTACGACCATCTGCAGGCGCTGGGGCCGCTGTGGCTGAACCGCCAGTCCAGCGGCGATCTGGCCAACGCCATCGTCGTGGGCATCGACGCGCTCGAAGCCTATTACGCGCGCTACCTGCCCAGCATGTCGCTGACCGCGCTGGTGCCGCTGTCCATCCTGGTGTTCGTGCTGCCGCAGGACTGGGTTTCCGCCCTGGTGCTGGCGGGGACGGCGCCCTTGATCCCGATTTTCATGATCCTGGTGGGCAAGGGCACCGAGACCATGAACCAGCAGCAATGGCAGTTGCTCGCCCGCATGAGCGCGCGGTTTCTCGACAGTCTGCAGGGCCTGACCACGCTCAAGCTGTTTGGCGTCAGCCGCCACGAGGCCGAGGTCGTGGCCGCGCTGACCGAGGAATACCGCATCGGCACGATGAAGGTGCTGCGGGTGGCGTTTCTGTCGTCGGTGGTGCTGGAATTTCTGTCGACCATCAGCATCGCGATGGTCGCGGTGTTCATCGGCTTTCGGTTGTTTTACGGCGAGATGCAGTTTTTCAACGGCTTTTTCGTGTTGTTGCTCGCGCCGGAGTTTTACCTGCCGCTGCGCAATATGGGCACGTTCTATCACGCCCGCATGGAAGCGATCGGCGCGGCGCAAAAGCTGCTCGAACTGCTCGACACGCCGATCCCGCCGCACGCCAGACGCTCCAGCGGGACACAGACCCTGGACGCGACGCAGGCGGTGCGCATTCGCTTCGATGCGGTGACGGTGCGCTACGGCGACAACCTGCCGGCGGCGCTCGACGGGGTGAGTTTTTCCGCCCCGCCGCGCGGGCTGACCGCGCTGGTCGGCGCCAGCGGCGCAGGCAAGAGCACGGTACTGCACGCGCTGATGGCGCAGGTGCAGCCCGCGCACGGGCAGATTCTGGTCAACGACACGCCGCTGGCCGCGCTCGACCCGGACGACTGGCTGCGCCATGTGGCCTGGGTGCCGCAGCGCCCGCACGTGTTCGAGGGCACGGTGCGCGACAACATCGCGCTGGGCCAGCCGGATGTCAGCCAGCAGGCGGTGGAGCGCGCCGCCCGCGCGGCGCAGGCGCATGACTTCATCGTCGCCTTGCCGCAGGGCTACGACACCCCGCTGGGCGAACGCGGCATGGGACTGTCGGGCGGGCAGGTGCAGCGGCTGGCGCTGGCACGCGCGTTGCTCAAACCGGCGCCATTGGTGCTGCTCGACGAGGCCACGGCGCAGCTCGACGCGCGGACGCAGGCGCAGGTGACCGCAGTGATCGCCGATCTGGCGCGCCAGCGCTGCGTCATTCTGGCAGCGCACCGCCTGAGCACGGTGCTGCGCGCCGATCATGTGGTGGTGCTCGATGCCGGCCGCGTGGTCGAGCAGGGCGCACCCGACGCGCTGCTGGCCGCCGGCGGCGCATTCGCGGCACTGGTGCGGGCGCACGACGTCCCGGGCGGCGCACTGCAGGAGGCCCACCGATGAGCTCGCCCTTGTGGCCCGCCGATCTCGATGTCGCGCAGGCGCGTGCCGATCTGCTTCGGCTGATTCGGCTGTTCCTGCCCTACCGCAAGTGGATGCTGTGGGGCGCGCTGGCGGCGCTGGTCACGCTGCTGGCAAACGTGGCGCTGATGGCGACCTCGGGCTGGTTCATCGCGCAGATGGCGCTGGTCGGTCTGGCCGGCGCGGCAATGGACTATTTCACCCCGGCGGCTTTCATCCGCGGCATGGCGATCACCCGCACCGCGGGGCGTTACATCGAACGGCTGATCACACACGAAGCCACCTTCCGGCTGCTACAGGAATTGCGGGTGTGGTTCTACCGCCACCTGGAACCGTTGGCCCCGGCACGGCTGCAGCAACTGCGCGGCGCCGATCTCAGCAGCCGCCTGCTCAGCGACATCGACGCGCTCAATCACCTGTACCTGCGGGTGCTGGTGCCGGTGGGAGTGGCGCTGGTCGGCGGCCTGGCCATGCTGGCGATGATGGCGCTGTTCAGCGGCCGGGTGGCGGCGTCCACCCTGCTGTTTTTGCTGCTGGCCGGCGGTGCCGTGCCGCTGCTGACCTTCCGCCTCGGCCACGCGCCCGGCCGCGCGTTGGTGGACCTGCGCGCGCGGCTGCGCGGCGCCGCGGTGGACGGCCTGCAGGGACTGGGCGAGCTGCGCATCTATGGCGGCGCACAGCGGCAGGCGCAGCGCATTGCGCAGATTTCCGACGCGATGATCGCGCAGCAGCGCCGGCTCAGCCGCGCCACCGGGCTGTCGCAGGGGTTGCTCGGCCTGTGCGCCAATCTGGCGATGTGGAGCGCGCTGTTGCTGGCCATTCCGCTGGTGGGCAGCGCCGACATCACCCCGGCCCAGTTGCCCATGCTGGCGCTGTTCGTGCTGGCCAGCTTCGAGGCGGTGCTGCCGCTGCCGCTGGCGCTGCAGATGCTGGGCGAGACCCTGGCGGCGGCGCGGCGGATTTTCGACATTCTCGACGCCAAGCCGCAAATCGACGAAGGTGCCGATCTACCTGTACCACAGTGGATCGACTCCGACCTGGTCATCGACGATCTGGGGCTGCGCTACCCCGGCGCGCCCGACGGCGCCTGGGCGCTCGACGGCCTGAGCCTGCGGCTGCAGCCCGGCGCGCGCGTGGCGCTGGTGGGGCACAGCGGCGCGGGCAAGAGCACGCTGGTGCAGGTGCTGCTGCGGTTTTGGGAGTACCAGCGCGGCACGGTGCGCATCGGCGGTCACGATTTGCGCGCCTGGCCCGGGCAGGCGCTGCGCGCGCATATCGCCGTGGTGTCGCAGGACACCTATCTGTTCAACACCACCATTGCCGACAACCTGATGCTGGCCAAGCCCGATGCCACGCAGCAGGAGCTGATCGCGGCATGCAAGGCGGCGCAGCTGCACGACTTCATCATGTCCCTGCCCGAAGGGTACGACACCTGGGTGGGCGAGGGCGGGACGCGGCTGTCCGGCGGGCAGGCGCGGCGGGTGGCGATTGCCCGCGCGCTGCTACGCGATGCGCCGCTGTTGATCCTGGACGAACCGACCGAGGGGCTGGACACGCTGACCGAGCGCGACCTGCTGCGCGACATCGCCACGCTGATGCAGGGCCGCACGGTGCTGCTGATCACCCACCGCATCGCGGCGCTGCCCGCGGCGGTCGATCAGGTGCTGGTGATGGAAGCAGGCCGGGTGGTAGAAAGCGGCAGCCCGGCCGAGCTGCTGGCACGCCCGGATGGCGCATTTCGCGCGCTGCACGACGCGCTGTAGCGCGCCAGCCGGTCAGGTGCCCCGCAACCCGGGGAGGGCAGGCAAAAAAGCGCGCAGGCTCAGGCCCTCCTCACTCAGCGCGGTGGCGATTGCCAGTCGCAGCGGGCCGAAGCGGCTGGACGCATCGAGCACCAGCCGGCGCACCAGCCGCGCCGGGCGGCGATCATCGGTGTAGAGCGTGGCAATGGCCTGGGTGGCGAGGTACAGCGGTCGGGTGGCGCGGCGGTGCGCCGCCTCGAAGCGCTGCAAGCGCTCGGGCGCGGCGATGTCAGTGCCCGCACGGGCTGCGGCGAGGATTTCGCGCGACAGCAGCTCCACCCCGTGCAGCCCGAAGTTGAAGCCGTGCGCGGTGACCGGGTGCATGCCGACGGCAGCATCGCCGATCAGCGCAAAGCGCGGGCCGACGAACCGCTGCGCATACACCCCGATCAGCGGATAGGTGTGGCGGCTGCCGGCGCGCGTCATCCTGCCCAGCCGCCCCTGGTAACGCCGGGTGATGTCCTGCTCGAAGTCGGCATCCGGGAGTTCGAGCAGCGCCTGCATCTCGTGCGGCGGCAGGGTCAGCACCACCGACGACAGATGCTCGGACAGCGGCAGCAGCGCCAGCGTCTGGCCGAAGCCGAACCACTCCCAGGCGGTGTGGTGATGCGGCTGCTCGTGCCGCATGCGGCACACCAGCATGGTCTTGCCAAAGTCGTGCGCATCGGCGCCGATGCCCATCTTGCGCCGGGTGTCGGAAAACCGGCTGTCGGCGGCGATCAGCAGCCGGGCGCGAATGGGCCGCGCCGCTGCTGCCGTGCCGGTGTGTTCCGCCGCAGCGGGCTCGACCACCGGCTGTAGCTCGATTTGCACCTCGTCCGCAGTAGTGCGAATCGCGCCGACGCGGTGGCGATCGAACAGCGTCAGCCCCTGCTGCCCCTGCACTGCGGCCCATGCAGCGCGGCGGATCTGCTGGTTGGGCACCAACGCGCCGAGTGCCGACTTGCCGCGCAGCGGCGCCACACGCATGGGATGCCTGTCCTCGCCGTTCATCACGATGGCATGTTCCAGCGGGAACACCTGATCGGCAGGAATATGGTCGAACACCCCGCTCGCGCAGGATGCGCAGGGTGCGCAGGCTCAGCGCGATTTCTCGGCCGTCAAACGGCGGATCGGCCAGGGCACTGGCGCTTTGCTGCTCGATGAGGGCGATGCGCAGACCGCTGTCGGCCAGCGCCCGCACCATGGACAGGCCGGCCGGACCGGCGCCGATGATGGCTAGATCGAAGGTCATGAGAGACATCCCATAAAAAAAGCGCAAGAAGGGCGGCGATGAAGCCCGTTACAGCCGCGCCATTTCCAGCGGGGCCTCACCATACACCGCCCGCGCCAGCACCCGCAGCGCGGCACGCAAGCCCTCTTCGAGCACGGGGTGATAGAACGGCAGGGTCAGCAGCTCGGCCACGGTCATGTCGCGCTGGATGGCCAGCGCCAGCAGATGGCCCAGATGCTCGGCGCCGGGCACGCACATTTCGGCACCCAGCAGCTTGCCGCTGCCCGGCTCGGCATAGACGTGCAACTGACCGGCTGCACGCAGCATGGCCATGGCGCGGGCCTGCTGCGCAAAGTTGAACCCGCCCGTGGCGAACGGCCGCCCTTGCAGCGCCTGCCAGCTCTGCCCGACCACGGCGATCTGCGGATCGGTGAACGCAATCGCCAGGGGCACGCGGCGCTTGAAGCGTGCGGGGCCGTGCAGGGCGTTGAAGGCCGCAATGAAGCCTTCGTCGGACGCCTCGTGCAGCACCTGCAGCTCGCCATTGACATCACCGGTGAAAAACACCGGAAGATCGCCGATCTGCAGCGTATTGCGGTCAAATGCAGGCAAACCGCGCGCATCCAGCGGCACACCCAGGGTGTCCAGACCCAGACCGTCGGTATTGGTGCGTCGGCCCATGGCGGCGAGCACGGCGTCCACCTCGACCACGGTCTCGCCGTTGTCCACTCGCACCGCGCCGCCCGCGCCCTCGCGCAGGGTGACGGCGCGGCCCATGTGGAGCGGAAATTCGGCACCGATGCGACGCTGCGCCTCGCCCTGAATCACCGGATCGGTCAGCGGCCCGAGACTCTCGCGCAGCTCAAAGCCGTGGATCTGCAGCCCGAGCCGGGCGAGCGCCTGGCCGAGCTCGAGGCCGATCACCCCCAGACCGACCACGGCGATGCGCCGCGGCAGATCGCGGCGCTCGAACAGATCGTCCGTGGTGAGGATGCGCTCGCCAAACGCGCGCCAGGCGTCCGGCACGACTGGACGGGTGCCGGTGGCAATCAGGATGCGGTCGGCGCCGATGACCTCCTCACGGCCGTCCGGGTGGGTGACGATGACCCGGTTCGGCCCGTCGAGCCGGGCGCGTGCGGCAAGGTTCTGCGCGGGCTGCAGGCTGTCGGTCGCGGCCAGCACCCCGGCGACGCGGGCATCGCGGTAGTCGCGCACGCGCTGCAGCACCGCGGGAAGATCGACCTGCAACGCCTCGCCACCCCGAATGCCCAGAGTGGAGAGCGCGCTGCGGCGATGAAAATCGTCGGCTGCCTGGATCAGCGCCTTGGACGGCATGCAACCCACGCGCGCGCAGGTGGTGCCGTAGGGGCCGTGGTTGATGATGACAAAGTCGTCGGTGTGCTTGCGCACCTGGGACAGCGCGGTCAGACCGGCCGTCCCGGCGCCGAGGATGGCGATGCGGACGTGACGCACGGATGGGGCTCCGGGAAAGTGGACTCCGTGCCAGTCTATTGGCGCGGCATGACCGCCGTTTTGGGCCGGGTCAAGCCGCGCGGCGAAGCGCGATCAGGTGTGATCGACCACCGGCGCGTGCTCGGCGTGGGCGTGGGCGATGGCGAGCATGGCATCGCGCTTGTCGGCGGTGCCGAACATCGGGCTGGTGCCCACGATCTGATGGTTGGCCGCTTTCAGGGTGAAGTAGGCGCGACCGTCGCTGGCGGTGTGTTTGTCGAAACGCTCGGGCAGCACGCTGTTCTTTTTCACCGAGGCGATGCCGTTTTCGGCCGAGGCTTTGCTCTCATACTGCTCGCTGCTCAGCACGGTGGCGCCGTCGTCGGTTTTGAGCGAGAAATGGAATTGACCCCTGTCGTTTTTGTGCAATTCGAAGCGGACTGTCATAGAGAACTCCTGAACGGGTGAGCCGAAGCAGGGCCGCGGCAGCCGCCTGTGGGACATGCCGCGCGCCAGTGGAAGAACGGCCGGGACAATGTATCCCCGCACGCTGCGAATGGTCTGTGGGTTCCGTGACAAACACAAGACTTTGCCATGCGCTTTTGACAATGGTTGACGCAATCTGCGACCAATCCCCCGATCTTCAGGGGGCAGTGAGAGGGTCAGCTCGCCTGCTGCTCCAGCGCGAAATGCGCTCCGCCGAACTGACCGAGCGCCCCGGTCAGCCAGGGCAGCAGCCCGCGCAGGGTGGCGTGCAGGGTCCAGGGCGGATGGATCACGAACACCCCGCTGCCGAGTAAGCCGAAGCCGTCGGCAGCAGGTGCACGCACCTGCAGGCGCACGTCCAGCCAGTCGGCCTGGGCGGCGATGCGGCGCAACTGCTGCGGCAGCAGGTGCGATTCGCGCCGCTGCAGCACCGGGTACCACACCACATAGGTGCCGGTGGCAAAGCGCCGCAGCGCATCGGTCAGGGCGTGGCGCAGCGCGGCATAGTCGGTCTTGAGCTCGTAGGAGGGGTCGAGCAGCACCACGGCACGACGGCCTGGCGGCGGCAGCAGGCTTTTGAGCGCGACAAAGCCGTCGGCGCAACGCACCTGCACCCCGGGCTGCGCGCCGAAGGTGGCGTCGAGCAGGCGATAGTCGGTGGGGTGCAGCTCGAACAGCCACAACCTGTCCTGCGCTCGCATCAACCGCTGGGCGATCGCGGGTGAGCCGGGGTAGGCCAATAGCTGCCCGCCCGGGTTGAAGGCGCGCACCAGAGCCAGGTAGTCGGCGACGGCCCTGGGCGCATCGCCGCGACCCCACAGCCGCCCGATGCCGTCGGCATACTCCGCGTTTTTCTGCGCGGCGGGGTCGTGCAGAGCGTACGCTCCGGCGCCGGCATGGGTGTCAATCACCCAATAGGGCTTGTCCTTGTGGTTCATGTGCTGCAGCACCTGCACCAGCACCAAGTGTTTGAGCACGTCGGCATGGTTGCCAGCGTGGAAGGCGTGTCGGTAGGCGAGCATGGGCGTAATGTAGGACAGACGAGAGGCCGCATGGCGCAGCGTCAGGCTGCGGCACAATGCGGCTGGTCATGCGCCCGCCTGCCTGCAGCGCACGCGCAGTCATCGATTCTTGTTCACCCATCATGATCTCTGCTCCCGATTCCGTCCAGGCCGACCGCAATGCCCTGGAGTTCATCCGTTTCGCCGTCGACAGCGGGGTGATCGCCTTTGGCGACTTCACCACCAAGGCAGGGCGGCACTCGCCCTATTTTTTCAACGCCGGCCTGTTCAACGACGGCGCCATGCTGGGGCGGCTGGCGCAGTTCTACGCCCGCGCCTTGCTGGACAGCGGCCTGTCCTTCGACCTGCTGTTCGGCCCGGCGTACAAGGGCATTGCGCTGGCGGCCGTGCTGGCGGTCGAACTGGCGCGGCAGGGGCGCAACGTGGGCTTTGCCTACAACCGCAAGGAGGCCAAAGACCACGGCGAAGGCGGCACCACGGTGGGCGCGCCGATCCGCGGCCGGGTGGTCATCGTCGACGATGTGATCTCCGCCGGCACCGCCACCGGCGAGTCGGTGCGGCTGATCCGCGCAGCAGGCGCCGAGCCGGCCGCCGTGCTCATCGCCCTGGACCGCCAAGAAAAGGCCGCGATCGCGGGCAAGACGCTGGACATCTCTGCGGTGCAGCATGTCAGCCGCGAGTACGGTCTGCCGGTGATCGCCATCGCCAATCTGGGCACCTTGCTGGAGTATCTGACTGCCAGTGGCAACGCGGACCTGGCGCGCTGGCGCCCTGCGGTGCAGCGTTATCGCGAGGCCTACGGCGTGTGACCGTCCCGCTGCGGCGTTTTTTCAGGTTCCGCCGACGAAGGGGTTGCTGCGGCGTTCTTCGCCGAAGGTCGATTCCGGCCCGTGACCGGGGATGAACACCGTGTCGTCGCCCATGGGCCACAGCCGGCCGGTGATGCTGTCGATGAGTTGCTGGTGGTTGCCGCCGGGAAAGTCGGTGCGGCCGATGGACCCGGCGAACAGCACATCGCCCACCCAGCACCGGCGCGCCTCGGGCTGGTGAAACACCACATGCCCGGGGGTGTGGCCGGGGCAGTGGCGCACGGTGAACTGCAGGGCTCCGAGCTGCAGCGTGTCGCCATCGGACAGCCAGCGGTCGGGGGTGAACGCCTCGGCCGGCGGAAAGCCGAACATCGCCGCCTGCTGCGGCAGGGCGTCGATCCAGAACTGGTCATCCGGATGCGGGCCGATGATGGGCACAGCCGCGCGCCGCGCCAGTGCGGCCGCGCCACCGGCGTGGTCGATGTGTGCATGGGTCAGCCACACCGCGCGCAGGGTCAGCCCTTCCTGCTGCACGATCTGCAGCAGCCTGCCCACCTCTCCGCCCGGGTCGGTACACACCGCCTCGCGCGTGGAGGCATCCCACAGCACACAGCTGTTCTGCGCGAACGGGGTGACCGGAACGATGCGGTAACGCAGCAAGGACATGTCTTCAGCCATCACGCAAGCCGCGCTGCTCAGACCGCCGTTGCGGCTGCTGCGCCGATGATGCGGGCGTGCTCGGCCAGTTCACCCAGCAGCTGCTCGGCGGCGGTGCCGCTGAGCGTCAGAGGGGAAAACCGCGCGTCGAGCGAATAGGCGAGAAACAGGCTGCGGTTCTTCTCGTTGCTGAGCACATAGCCCATCGACCAGTCGCCAAAGAGCCGTTTGTCGATCTCGCGGTAGTGCAGGATCACCGAATCGGTGTGCCGTTTGTCGCGCAGGATGCGCGCGTACAGTGCATTGATCCGCGAGCGCGCGCCCTCGAGCGCCTGCAGAAAGAATCCATCGGCAAACACCAGCATGCCCGATAGCCCGAGCGCCGGGTTGTTGCGGCGGGAGCTGTCGAGAATGTCGTGCACATCGGCCGGCCCGAGCTGGGTGATGCGGCTGGCGTAGATCATGCGGATCAACGGGTCCATGGAAGTCCTCTTCGCGGTTGATGCCGCCCGTCCAGCGGCGACGGAAAGCGGTCAGATGCCCTTGCCTGCGGCAATGATGACCTCATGCTGCTCGATGCCGCCGCCGTCGCCGAAGGCCTCCTTGGGCAGCGGGTTGGGGTTTTGGTGCGCGCGTCTGAAATCGTCGCTGCGCATCCAGTTCTGGAAGGCCTCGCGGCTTTCCCAGTGCGTGAGGACGACGTACAGGCCGTCGTCCTGCACCGGGCGCAGCACTTCCATGCGAACGAAGCCGGGCTGCTTTTCCACCTCGCCGGCGCGCTGGCGGAAGCGTTCTTCAAACTCTGCGCGAAACGTTGCGCGCACGGGAATGCGGTTGGCGACGACGAATTGCATGGAGACTCCTCATGGTGGACAAACCGGACCGACACACGGACGGCAGCAGCCAGCGCATCGTAAAACGGGTGAAGCCGCCCGGCGATGCACAGGGGTTAGAGCCCGATACCGCGAGCCTGACCCGGTTGCGTGACAAAAAAGGCCAGGTGACCCTGGCCCGAGGCGGACACAGACACGGGCGGCGCCGTGTCTGCGCAGTGCGGCGCGCTCAGTGCCCACCAGGCGATGCGCTGCCGTTGCGACGGTCGTCTTCCTGCGCGTCGAAAAACGCGCCGGATGCCGCAGACACCAGCACGATCATCGCGGTGCCGACGATCCAGGCAAAGTACCAGGACGCGTAGTCGCCGATGATCACGCCGATGACGATGGCGATCATCGCGATGAACAGAAACAGCAGGAAGTAGAGAAAGTTTTTCATGATGCAGTCCTTGTTCAGTAGGCGTGCGGGTCGGCCTCGACTTCGCGGGGATCGACCTTGCCGCGCATGACGTAGAACGCCCAGCTGGTGTACCAGAAGATGATGGGCACGAACACCACGGTCCAGCCGGTCATCCACAGCAGGGTGGTTTCGCTGGAGATCGCGTTCCACAGCGTCAGGCTTTGCGAGGGGTTGGAGCTCGAAGGCATGAGGAAGGGGAACATGGCCACGCCGATGGTGCCCACCACGCCGACCCACGACAGCGCGCCCAGCCACCACGCCAGGACGGGCTTGTTGCTGCGCACGCTCATCCAGCCGAGGAACATGCCGGCGAATCCGAGCAGCGGAACCGCCCAGAGGATGGGGTAGGACTTGTAGTTCGACAGCCAGCCGCCGGGCACGAGCTCGACCGTTTGCTGCAGCGGGGTTTGCGGCACGCCGGCGCCGGGGAAGCTGACGAGCTTGTAGCCGTTGAGCATGCTCACCCACACCCCCAGCACGGCAAACAGCCCGATCGCAGCCAGTGCGGCGTAGCCTGCAGCGGTGCGGGCACGGCCGGCGATCGGCTCAGGCGCGCGACCCATCATCATCACCCCGCCCATGTAGACCGACAGCGACAGCGACAGCAGCCCGGCCAGCACCGAAAACGGGTTGAACAGGGTGATGAAGCTGCCGGTGTAGACCGAGCGCAGGTTCCACTCATAGTGAAAAGGCACGCCCAGCAGCATATTGCCCATGGCCGCGCCGAAAATGATCATCGGCAGCGCACCGCTGAGCAGCAGCGTCCAGTCCCAGGCGTTGCGCCAGGCTGGCGAGGGCAGCTTGCTGCGGTACTCAAACCCCAGCGGGCGCACGATCATGCTCCACAGCAGCAGCAGGATGACCACATACAGCCCGGAAAACGACGTGGCGTAGATCAGCGGAAACGCGGCAAAGATCGCGCCGCCGCCCAGGATGAACCACACCTGGTTGCCGTCCCAGTGCGGCCCGATGGCGTTGAGCATGGTGCGTCGCTCGGTATCGGTCTTGCCGATGAAGCGCAGCAGCGTGCCCACGCCCATGTCCATGCCCACCATGGTGCCCAGCCCGACGAACAGCACGCCGAGCAGCACCCACCACAAGACCTGAAGGATGAGATAGAGATCCATGATCGATTACTCCTTGTGCGCGCGCATCGGGGCGGCCGGGGTGGGAGCGAAGCCACCGCCGAACGACGGCTGCGGCTTGCGGGTTTGCGGGACGGCGGGCGCTGCCGGCGTACCGTGCTCCTCAGGCCCTTGCTTGATCGCCCTGACCATCAGGAACATCTCGACCGCAATGAAAATGGAATACAGCGAGACGAAGCCGACCAGCGAGAAGATCATGTAGCCCACGCTGTGGCTGGAGGCGGACATCCAGGTCGGCAGCAGGCCGAACACGGTCCACGGCTGGCGACCCACTTCGGCCGTGACCCAACCCATCTCGCAGGCGATGAACGGCACCGGAATCATCCACGGCGCCAGTTTGAGGAACCAGCGGTTCTGCGGTTTCTCCAGCGTGCCGCTGATGGTCAGCATGGTGGCATAGATGAAGTAGGCGAGCATCAGCAGACCAAAGCCGACCATGATGCGGAAGGTCCAGAAAATCACGCTGACCTGCGGGATGGTGTCCTTGGCTGCCTTGGCGATGTCGGCATCGGTTGCCTTGGACACGTCCTGATCCGGCGCGTAGCGGGTGACGAGGAAGCCGTAGCCCAGATCCTTTTCATGCGCCTTGAACTGCGCCATTGCAGCAGCGTCCTTCGGGTTCTTGCTCAGCGCCTTGAGCGCCTCGACCGCCGGGATGCCGTTCTTGATGCGCTGCGCGGCCTGCGCCTCGAGCTGATCGACGCCGGGAACGACCTCGGTCATGGTGTGGGTCAGCAGCGGGGTGAGCACATAGGGAATCTGGATCGACCAGACATTCCTTTGCTCGCTCTGCGACGGCCAGGCC
>JBMFIE010000034.1:0-15295 GCA_049976465.1 Thiomonas sp.
GCTCACCCAGGGCATGGTGCTCAACCACATCTACTCGCGCAAGACGCCGCAGGGCGGCATCGAGTACTTCTGGCCGCACGAGGTCGAGAACATTCTCGACGCGCAGGGCCGCATCATCTCCGCGCGGCTCAAGGCCGACGGCTCGGCGGTGGACTACGGCGGCGTGGGCACCATGAGCAAGAGCAAGAACAACGGCGTCGATCCGCAGGACCTGATCGACCGCTTCGGCGCCGATACCGCGCGGTTGTTCACCATGTTCGCCGCCCCGCCCGAGGCCACGCTGGAGTGGAACGATGCCGCTGTCGAAGGCGCGCACCGCTTTCTCAAGCGGGTCTGGGCCTTCGGCCTGAAACTGCACGGCATGGCGGCAACCTCCGCCGAACCAGGCGAGGCCGCACGCAAGCTGCGCCGCGAGGTGCACCAGACCTTGCAGCAGGTGGATTTCGACTACCAGCGCATGCAGTACAACACCGTGGTGTCGGGCGCGATGAAACTGCTCAACGCCCTCGAGGGCGCAGACGCCGCGACGGCTGGCATGCCCGCCGCGCTGCGCGAGGGCTTTGGCATCCTGCTGCGCGTGCTCTACCCCGCCACGCCGCACATCGCGCACGTGCTGTGGGTCGAGCTCGGCTATGTCCGCGAATTCGGCGACCTGCTCGATGCGCCGTGGCCGCAGGTGGACGCCGCCGCGCTGGTGCAGGACACCATCGAGCTGGTGCTGCAGGTCAACGGCAAGCTGCGCGGCGCGATCGCCGTGCCAGCGGGCGCCGACCGGGCCGCGATCGAGGCCGCCGCCTTGGCCAGCCCCGACTTTGCCCGGTTCAGCGAAGGCAAGGCGGCGAAAAAGGTGATCGTCGTTCCCGGCCGGCTGGTCAACGTGGTGGTCTGAATGCAGCGGCGCAGCATCCTCACCTTCGCACCGCTCCTGCTGCTGGCCGCCTGCGGCTTTCAGCTGCGCGGCTCGACCAATCTGGCCTTCCAGTCCCTGTATGTGCAGGGCGCGCCGACCTCGCCCTTCGTCATCGCGCTGGAGCGTCGGATCGCCTCGACCACCTCCACCCGCATCGCGCCCGACGCCAAGTCGGCGCAGGCGGTGTTCACCGTGCTGGGCGAATCGCAGACCCAGACCCCGCAGGCCTACAACGCCGACGGCACGGTGGCGCAATACCAGCTGCGTTACACCGTGCGCTTTCAGCTCGCCACACCGCAGGGCAAGATGCTGATCGCCCCCACCGAGCTGACGCAGACCAGCAACCTGAGCTACAGCGCCAGCGCCACGCTGGCCAAGGCCAACGAGTCCGACCTGCTCTACCGCGGCATGCGCGAAGAACTGATCAACCGCCTGATGTTTCAGCTCGCCGCAGTGAGAATGCCAAGCTGATGCAGATCACCGCCGATCAACTCGACGCGCATCTGGCCGGCACGCTGGCGCCGCTGTACACCGTGCACGGCGACGAGGTGCTGCTGGTCAACGAAGCGCTCGACGCCATTCGTGCCCGTGCGCGCGCGCAGGGCTTCGACGAGCGCGAAAGCCACACGGTCGAGCGCAATTTCGACTGGAGCCAGTTGCTCGCCGGCAGCCGCGAGATCAGCCTGTTCGGCGGGCGGAGGCTGATCGAGCTGCGCATCCCCGGCGGCAAGCCCGGGCGCGACGGCGCCCAGGCGCTGGCGGCGCTGCCCGCACATCTGTCGCCGGATGTGATGGCGCTGGTCGTGCTGCCCCGGCTGGACGCCGCCACGCAGAAATCCGCCTGGTTCAGCGCGCTGGCGCAGGGCGGCGTGGCAGTGCGGGTGGACAGCGTAGAGCTGGCCCAGTTGCCGCGCTGGATTGCTGCGCGGCTGCAGCGCCACGGCTTCACCCTGCCGCCGGGCGACGCCGGGCGGGCGCTGCTCGACTTTCTGGTCGCACGGGTCGAGGGCAATCTGCTGGCCGCGCACCAGGAAATCGAAAAACTCGCGCTATTGTGCCCACCCGGCCCACTCGACCCCGAGATGGTCGAGCAGGCGGTGCTGAACGTGGCGCGCTACAGCGTGTTCAAGCTCGGCGAGGCAGTGCTCGGCGGCGACGCGCCCCGGCTGCTGCGCATGCTCGCCGGACTGCAGGCCGAAGGCGTGGCCCCGGTGCTGGTGCACTGGACGCTGGCCGACGACATCCGCGCCTGGCTGCGTATCCGCCAGGGTCTGGACGCCGGACAGCCGCTGCCCGCGCTGCTGCGCGCCAACCGCATTTGGGGCGTGAAGGAGAAGTTGCTGGAACGCGCCTTGCCGCGCCTGCGCACCCCTGATCTGGAGCGCCTGCTGCAGCTCGCGGCGCAATGCGACCTGGCGGTCAAGGGTCTGCGCCCCGACACTCTGCCGCACGCGCCGTGGGACGCGCTGCAGGTGCTGGCCCTGTCCATGCTCGACGCGCTGTGGCCCACGCCGCCGAGCGCGCGGCAGGGGCGCCGGCTGGTGCTGCATCCGGCGCTGAACTGAAACGGTCGGCAGCGCCCGCCATGCCCCAGCCCTTCAGCACTGCCGACGCGCAAGCGGTTGCCGCCGCGCTGGGCGAGGCTCTCGGCGGCAGCTGGTCGGCGCGTCCGCTGGGGTTGAGCGGCTTTTGCGCCACCTGGCGGGCCGAGTCGGCGCAAGGGGCCTGTTTTGTCAAGGTCGCTGGCGGCCCGGCCGCCGAAGCGCTGCGTAGCGAGGCCGACGGCCTGGCCGCGATCGCGGCGACCGGCTGCATCCGCGTGCCTGCGGTGCGCGCGCTGATCGATCCCGCGGCCGACGGCAGCACCCTTCTCGCGCTGGAGTGGCTGGCGCTGCAGCCACCCGGCGCCGGCTTTGGCGCCCGCTTCGGCGCCGCATTGGGCGCGCTGCATACTGCCCCCGCCGCGCCGGCGTTCGGCTGGGCGCGCGACAACATGCTGGGCGGCACGCCGCAGGACAACCGCGCGGTCGATCCGCCGCTGGACTGGGTGCGCTTTTTCAACCAGCGCCGGCTGCAGCCGCTGCACGATCGCCTGGCCGCGCTCGGGGCCAGCACCGCACTGCTCGACGCGGTGCAACGGGTGATCGCGCGCTGGGGGGCGCTTGCCCCGGCTGCGCCACGCCCCAGTCTGATCCATGGCGATTTATGGAGCGGCAACTGGGGCATGCTGACCGACGGCAGCCCGGTGATTTTCGACCCTGCGGTGTCGCGCAGCCATGCCGAGGCCGAACTGGCGATGATGGAATTGTTCGGCAGCCCGCCTGCGGGCTTCTGGCCGGCGTATGCCGAGGCCGCCGGGCATGATGCCGCGGGCTACGCCCGGCGCCGCCCGGTCTATCAGCTCTACCACCTGCTCAACCACGCTCTGCTGTTCGGCGGCAGCTATGGCGAACAGGCGCTGGCCTGCGCCCAGCTCGTCCTGCGGCAGGTGTGAACCGGGTCGCACGGCTGGAACTCTGCGCGCTGCGTCGGCTCTGAAACTGGGCCGCAGGTGTTGCGGCGCCTGTCTGCATTGGATCCATGCGTTCTCATCCACCGCTGACCGCGCGGGGCCGTGGCCTCGTCGCGCTTTGCCTGATGGGGCTGTGCGCAGCGATGCTGCCCGCGCATGCCCAGTCTTCCACCGATGCCTTGCCCAGCCTGACCGCTGGGCCGGACGATCTGATGCGCATCCTGCCTGCGCAGCTGCTCGCCGGGCTGCAGCCCGTCTGCGACGGCGTGCGAACCGCCGCGCCGCCCTGGTCTGCGCAGCTCGAGGCGTCTGTCGCGCTGCTGCACCGGCTCAATCAGGCCTCGGTGCCAGCGGCCCAGGCCGTGCTGCCAACGGACATGCTGTGCAGCCGCCCAAGGGCGCTGGCCGCGGCCTGGATGCGCGCGGCAGACCGGGCGAGCAATCTGGTCCAGCTCGACTTTGCCGGCGGGCCGACGCTGGCTGGCCCGGCGGCTGAAGGCGAGGCCGCAGTGGTCGGTGCCAGTTTCATCGGCGCCAGCGGCAGCCGGGTTCTGGTGATCAACCGCGGGGCGCAGCCGGTGCGCGTGCTGCTCGGGAGCTGGATCGGCAAGACCGCGCGGCTGGATCAGTACACCGCGCCAGATGCGACACAACCGGCGCAGGTGCGGCATCTGCGCCGCGCAATCGGGCCGCAGGATGCGCAGGGCATCGTGCTGCCGCCGCTGTCGTTGAGCGTGATCGGATAGGCCACGCGCGTCGCGCTCAACCCGCCCACTGGCACAGCTCGGTCAGACCGACCACGCCCGACCACGGCTGACCATGCACCAGGCCGCGCGCCGGCGCATCGGCGTCGCCCAGGCCATCGAGCCAGGCCAGCGCGCCGTCGAATCGTTCGTGGTGCGTGTAGGTGCCGGTGGTGATGACGGTGCGCAGCCCGGCGCCTTGCGCGGCGCGCAGGCCGTTGCTCGAATCCTCGAACGCCAACGCCTGTTCGGGTTGCAGGCCCATGCGCTGCAGCACCCAGGTGTAGATGCCCGGATCGGGTTTTTTGCGCGGCACGACATCCCCGGCGCCGACCACTTCGAAATGGCGCATGCCCTGTGCGCCCAGCGTGGCGCGGATCAACGCCTCGACATTGTCCGGCGTGGTGGTCGTGGCGATCGCCAGCCGCAGCCCGGCGTCACGCGCCTGCTCGAGCACGCGACGCACACCCGGGCGCAGGCCGATGCCGCCCTCTTCCACCAGACGCACATAGTGCGCGGTCTTGCGCCGGTGCAGCTCGGCGATCAGCCTGGGCGCGTCCGCGCTGGCGGCGGCATCGGGGTCGACCTCCTGCCAGTAGGCCAACATCCGTTCCTTGCCGCCGGTGATGGCCAGCAGCCGGCCGTAGGTGGGCACGTCCCAGTGCCAGTCCAGGCCGAGCTCGGCAAAGGCCAGGTTGAACGCGATGCGGTGGCCGTCGCGTTCGGTCTCGGCCAGCGTGCCGTCGACATCGAAAATCAGCGCCTGCAGCGATTGCGCGGTCACGCTGCATCCTTCCACTTGATCGAGCAGCCGATGCTGGGGTATTGCTCCTCGGGGCCGATGCCGGTGGCGGCGATCTGTTTCATCGCCTCGAACAGATCGCGCCGCGCATCGGGGGGGGCGGCCTGTTTGCGCGAGGCGTCGAGCTGACCGCGGTATTGCAGTTTCAGGTCGGCGTTGAAGCCGAAAAAGTCCGGAGTGCACACCGCGCCGTACGCCTTGGCCACGGCCTGCGATTCGTCGAACAGATAGGGGAAGGAAAAGCCGTGTTTCGCGGCAAACAGCTTCATGTTGTCGAACGAGTCCTCGGGATAGGCGGTCACGTCGTTGCTGTTGATCGCCACGGCGTGCACGCCCAGCGCGCGCAGCTCGTCGGTGTCGCGGCGGATACGGTCGGCCACGGCCTGCACATACGGGCAGTGGTTGCAAATGAACATGACCAGCAGGCCCTTGGGCCCGCGCACGTCGGCCAGGGTGTAGGTGCGCCCGTCGATGCCGGGCAGCGAAAAGTCGGGGGCGGCAAAGCCGCGTTGCACAGGGTCGGCGGTAGCAGCCATGACGGTCTCCTTGGGACTGAGGATCGTGTCGGTTCAGGCACAGACGACAACCCCGGCGGGCGCCGGGGGTGTGCGTGGGCAAAGCGATCGGGTCGGAGTCAGTTGACCTTGGGGTCGAGCTGGCCCTTTTCGTAGCGCTTGTACATGTCTTCGAGGCTGATGGGCTTGATCTTGCTGGCCTTGCCCGCAGTGCCGAAGGCTTCGTAGCGCGCCTTGCAGATCTCCTTCATCGCCTTGGTCGAGGCGGCGAGGAATTTGCGCGGATCGAATTCCTTGGGATGGTCGTGCAGGAACTTGCGGGTAGCACCGGTGGAGGCCATGCGCAGGTCGGTATCGATGTTGACCTTGCGCACGCCGTGCTTGATGCCCTCGACGATTTCCTCGACCGGCACGCCGTAGGTCTCGCCCATGTCACCGCCGTATTCGTTGATGATCTTGAGCCACTCCTGCGGCACGCTCGACGAGCCGTGCATGACCAGGTGCACGGTGGGGATGCGCTTGTGGATTTCCTTGATGCGGTCGATGGCGAGAATGTCGCCGGTCGGCGGACGAGTGAACTTGTACGCGCCGTGGCTGGTGCCGATGGCGATCGCCAGCGCGTCGACATGCGTCTTTTTGACAAAGTCGGCGGCCTCGTCCGGGTCGGTCAGCAGCTGGCTGTGGTCGAGCTTGCCTTCGGCGCCGATGCCGTCTTCCTCACCGGCGGTGCCGGTTTCGAGCGAACCCAGGCAGCCGAGTTCGCCCTCGACCGAGACGCCGCAGGCATGCGCCATTTCAACCACCTTGCGCGTGACCTCGACGTTGTACTCGTAAGTGGTCGGGGTCTTGCCGTCGGTACCGAGCGAGCCGTCCATCATCACCGACGAAAAGCCGAGCTGGATCGAGCGCTGGCACACCGCCGGGCTGGTGCCGTGGTCCTGGTGCATGCACACCGGAATGTCCGGGAATTCCTCGATCGCGGCGAGGATGAGGTGGCGCAGGAACGGCGCGCCGGCGTATTTGCGCGCGCCGGCAGAGGCCTGGACGATGACCGGCGAGTCGGTTTCGGCAGCGGCCTCCATGATGGCGCGCATCTGCTCCAGGTTGTTGACGTTGAACGCGGGAACGCCGTAGGAATGCTCGGCAGCATGGTCGAGCAGTTGACGCAGGGAAATCAGGGCCATGACGGTCTCCTCAGAGAAGGAAAATCGGGAAATCGAATGCGGCAGGTTTCAGGACAAGAGCTGCTTGGCACGCTGCTGCAGGATATCGAAGGCGGGCAGGGTCTTGCCTTCGAGCACCTCGAGGAAGGCGCCGCCGCCGGTGGAGATATAGCCGATCTTGTCGGCGATGCCGTATTTGGCGATCGCCGCCAGGGTGTCGCCGCCACCGGCAATCGAAAAGGCCGGGCTTGCGGCGATGGCCTCGGCCAGGGTTTTGGTGCCGTTCGCAAAGGCGTCGAACTCGAACACACCCACCGGGCCGTTCCAGACGATGGTGCCGGCGGACTTGAGCTTGTCGGCGAGCAGTTGCGCGGTCTTCGGCCCGATGTCGAGAATCATGTCGTCTGGGCCGACGTCCTTGGCGTCTTTGACCGTTGCGGTCGCATCGGCGGCAAACCGGTCGGCCACCACGACGTCGACCGGGATCGGCACCTCGGCGCCGCGCGCCTTCATCTTGTCCATCACTTTCTTCGCCTCCCCCACCAGATCGGGCTCGGCCAGGCTCTTGCCGATCGGCAACCCGGCGGCGAGCATGAAGGTGTTGGCGATGCCGCCGCCGACGATCAGGCCATCGACCTTGTCGGCCAGCGCCTGCAGGATGGTCAGCTTGGTCGACACCTTGGAGCCGGCAACGATGGCGACCAGCGGGCGCGCCGGCTTTTCCAGCGCGCGGCTGATGGCGTCGATCTCTGCGGCGAGCAGCGGGCCGGCGCAGGCGATCGGCGCGTATTTGGCGATGCCGTGGGTCGTGGCCTCGGCGCGGTGCGCGGTGCCAAAGGCGTCGTTGACATAGATGTCGCAGAGCTTGGCGATTTTTTGTGCCAGCGCGTCGTCGTTCTTTTTCTCGCCCTTGTTGACCCGGGCGTTTTCGAGCATGACCACTTCGCCCGGGCGCACCTCGAATCCGCCATCGACCCAATTGGTCTGCAGCCGCACCGGCAGGCCGAGCAGTTCGCTCAGGCGCTTGGCCACCGGGGCCAGCGAATCTTCTGGCCGCAGCTCGCCCTCGGTGGGACGGCCCAGGTGCGAGGTGATCATCACCGCGGCACCGGCGTCGAGCGCCATCTTGACCGCGGGCACGGAGGCGCGCACGCGGGTGTCCTCGGTGATTTCACCCTTGTCATTGAGCGGCACGTTCAGGTCGGCGCGGATGAATACCCGCTTGTCCTGCGCCAGGCCGCGCTTGCACACTTCTTCAAAGGTCAGGATCTGCATCGGACTCTCCTCGGTTCGACACCCCGCAGGTCTGCACACAGGCCGCGGGACGGGGATATCAGTGGCTGGCCACGTGCTTGACGAAGCGCATCATGTTGCAGGTGTAGCCGTATTCGTTGTCGTACCAGGACACGACCTTGACGAAGGTGGGATCGAGCGCGATGCCGGCTTCGGCGTCGAAGATCGACGGCATCGAGCAGCCGCGGTAGTCGGTGGAGACGACCTTGTCTTCGGTGTAGCCGAGCACGCCCTTGAGCGCGCCTTCGGAGGCGGCCTTCATCGCTTTGCAAATATCGTCGTAGCTGGCTGCCTTCTCGAGCTCGACGGTCAGGTCGACCACCGACACGTCGGGGGTGGGCACGCGAAACGCCATGCCAGTGAGCTTTTTGTTCAGCTCGGGGATGACTTTGCCGACCGCTTTGGCCGCGCCGGTGCTCGACGGGATGATGTTGTCGAGAATGCCACGGCCGCCGCGCCAGTCCTTGCTCGACGGGCCATCGACGGTCTTCTGCGTGGCGGTGGCGGCGTGCACCGTGCTCATCAGCCCGCGCTTGATACCGAAGCTGTCGTGCAGCACCTTGGCCACCGGCGCCAGGCAGTTGGTGGTGCAGGAGGCTGCGGAGACGATTTTCTCGCCGGCGTACTTGGTGTGGTTGACGCCGTAGACGAACATCGGCGTGTCGTCCTTCGACGGGGCGGACTGCACCACTTTTTTCGCGCCGGCGTCGAGGTGTTTCTGGCAGGTGTCCTGGGTGAGGAAAAAGCCGGTGGCTTCGACCACCACGTCGGCATTCACTTCATTCCACTTGAGGTTGGCCGGATCGCGCTCGGCGGTCAGGCGGATTTTTTTGCCGTTGACCACGAGATGGTTGCCCTCCACGCCCACCGTGCCGTTGAAACGGCCGTGCACCGAGTCGTACTGCAGCATGTAGGCCAGGTAGTCGGGCTCGAGCAGGTCGTTGATCGCGACGATTTCGAGGTCCTTGAATTCGGCCTCCTGTGCCACGGCGCGGAACACCATGCGGCCGATGCGGCCGAATCCATTGATGGCAACACGAATGGTCATGTGAGATCTCCTGAATGAACGGGGAAAGAAAAGAGCAAAGTCATGGATACGGGGCGTTCAGCCTGCCGAGGGCAGCGCGACGGCCTGCACCGCCTCGGCGACCGCGGCCACGGTCGGGATCACGCGGTCGGGCGCGGCCAGGGCGATGGGCTTACCGTGGTTGTAACCGTAGGGGACGGCCCACACCGCCACACCGGCAGCACGCGCAGTAGCCACATCGATTTCGGAGTCGCCGACCAGCAGCGCGCGGCGGGCGTCCACCTTGAATGCATCGAGGCAGTAGCGCACCGGCAATGGATCGGGTTTCTTGGCCTCGAGGGTGTCGCCGGCGACCACCATGTCGAAGTAATGCCGGATGCCGTGCACCATCAGCACCGTGGTGGTAAAGCGCTGTTCCTTGTTGGTGATCAGGGCGATGCGCACCCGCGCGCCGCGCAGCGCGCGCAGGGTGTCCAGCACGTCGGGGTACAGGCGGCTGCGCTGCCCGGTGCGCACCGCGTAGAACTCGGAAAACCGCGGCATCAGGATGTCGAGCGTGCCGGTGCGCCGCACGGTGTCTTCTTCCAGGCCGGTGGCGTGGGCATAGGCATGCAGCAGCAGTTCGCGCGTGCCATGCCCGATCCAGGCTCGGATCAGATGTTCGGGGACTTCGGGCAGTTGCTGGTCGCGCAGCAGGTCATTGACCGCGTCAGTGATTTCCGGCGCGGTCTCGACCAACGTGCCGTCCAGGTCGAACATCACGAGGTCGAGCGGGGTGGGCATGGTGCGCGACATGCTTGGCTTCAGGCCGCCTGCAGGACTGACCGGGCCACGGCCACGGTGTGCTCGGGCGTGATCTTGAAGTGCTGGTAGAGCTGCGGCGCCGGCGCGGATTCGCCAAAGGTGGAAATGCCGACGATGCCGCCACTGATGCCCACGTACTTGTGCCAGAAATCGGGATGTCCAGCCTCGATGGCCACGCGCGGCACGCCCGCGGGCAGCACGGTGTTGCGGTAATCCGCATCCTGCCGGTCGAAAACATTGGTGCACGGCATGGACACCACGCGGGCGGCCACGCCCTGCTCGGCCAGCATACCTTGCGCCTTCAGCGCGATCTCGACTTCCGAGCCGGTGGCGATCAGCACGATCTGCGGCTTGCCGCCAGCGGCTTCGGACAGGACATAGCCGCCGCGGGCGATCAAGTGCTCGGCCTGCTCGGGGTGCTGCGTGGCCGCCAGGTTCTGGCGCGACAGCAGCAAGGCGCTGGGGCCGTGCTTGCGCTCGATCGCATGCTTCCAGGCCACGGCGGTCTCGAGCACGTCGGCCGGGCGCCAGACGTCCAGATTGGGGATCAGGCGCAGGCTGGAGGTCTGCTCGATCGGCTGGTGGGTGGGCCCGTCCTCGCCCAGACCGATGGAGTCGTGCGAGAACACGTGGATCACACGCTGCTTCATCAGCGCGCTCATGCGCACACCGTTGCGCGAATAGTCGGAGAACATCAGAAAGGTGCCGCCGTAGGGCAAAAAGCCGCCGTGCAGCGCCATGCCGTTCATCATCGCGACCATACCGAACTCGCGCACGCCGTATGACAGATAGTTGAACGGCGCCCCCGGCGCGGCCTTTTCAAACGAGATCGAGGCCTTGGCCGCGGTGAGGTTCGAGCCGGTCAGGTCGGCCGAACCGCCGAACAGCCCGGGCAATGCTGGCACCAACGTTTCCAGCGCGATCTGCGAGGCCTTGCGTGTGGCGGTCGGGGCGGTGACTTCGCGCGCCTTGGCATAAAGAGTCTGCACGGTCTGGCCCCAGTTGGCGGGCAGGTCGCCCGCCATGCGGCGTTTGAACTCGGCAGCGAGCTCAGGGTGTGCTTTCTCGTAAGCGGCAAAGCGCGCATTCCAGTCGCCTTCGAGCTTGGCGCCGTGGAACTTGGCGTCCCAGGCTTGGTAGATGTCGGCGGGGATTTCGAACGGGCCGTAGTCCCAGCCGAGCGCGCGGCGGGTGGCGTCGGCCTCGGCCTGGCCGAGCGCCGCGCCGTGCACGTCGTGCGTGCCAGCCTTGTTCGGCGAGCCCCAGCCGATGGTGGTGCGGCAGATGATGAGCGTCGGCCGCTCGCTCATCTTGGCCTCGGCGGTGGCCTTTTCCACGGCCACTGCGTCATGCCCGTCGATCGGCCCGATGACGTTCCAGCCGTAGGCCTGGAAGCGCTTGGCGGTGTCGTCGGAGAACCAGTGCTCGACATGGCCGTCGATCGAGATGCCGTTGTCGTCGTAGTAGGCGATGAGTTTGTTCAGCTTGAGCGTGCCGGCAAGCGAGCAGGCCTCGTGGCTGATGCCTTCCATCAGGCAGCCGTCGCCAAGGAACACATAGGTGCGATGGTCGACGATGGTGTGCCCTGGCCGGTTGAACTCGGCGGCGAGCACCTTCTCGGCCAGCGCCATGCCGACTGCGTTGGCGATGCCCTGGCCGAGCGGGCCGGTGGTCGTTTCCACGCCCGGGGTGTAGCCGACCTCCGGGTGGCCGGGGGTTTTGCTGTGCAGTTGGCGGAAGCGCTTGAGCTCGTCGATCGGCAGGTCGTAGCCGGTCAGGTGCAGCAGGGCGTACAGCAGCATCGAGCCGTGACCGTTGGACAGCACGAAGCGATCGCGGTTGGGCCAGTGCGGATTGGCCGGGTTGTGGTGCAGATGGTTGCGCCACAGCACCTCGGCGATGTCGGCCATGCCCATCGGCGCGCCGGGGTGGCCGGAGTTGGCGGCCTGCACCGCGTCGATGGCGAGAAAGCGAATGGCGTTGGCCAGACGGCGGCGTTGTTGGGTGTCGAGTTGCAGGGTGGTCATGGTGCGTATCCCAGGTTTAGCCGGCACGGCGCTTGAGGTCCATCAGGCGCAGGATCATCGGGGTGAAAATGAGTTGCATCGCCAGACCCATCTTGCCGCCGGGCACGACCAGGGTGTTGGGGCGGCTCATCCACGAGTCATGCAGCATCGACAACAGGTAGGGAAAGTCGATGCCTTTGGGATTGGCGAAGCGGATCACCACCATGCTCTCGTCCAGGCTGGGGATGTCTTTGGCAATGAAGGGGTTGGAGGTGTCGACCGTGGGCACGCGCTGGAAGTTGACATGGGTGCGCGAGAACTGCGGGGTGATGTGATGCACATAGTCGGGCATCCGGCGCAGGATGGTGTCCATCACGGCCTCCTGCGAGTAGCCGCGCTGGATCTGGTCGCGGTGCAGCTTCTGGATCCACTCGAGGTTGATGATCGGCACCACCCCCACCAGAAGGTCCACGTGCTTGGCCACATTGATCTTGTCGTCGGCATAACCGCCGTGCAGGCCTTCGTAGAACATCAGGTCCGAGCCAGGCGGAATTTCTTTCCACTCGGTGAAGTTGCCTGGCTCGACGCCGAACTCAGCGGCCTCGCTGGCATCGTGGATGTATTTGCGCACCTTGCCGCCGCCGGTTTCGCCATAGGTCTTGAACAGGTTTTCGAGCTCATCCAGCAGGTTGGCCTCGGGGCCGAAGTGGCTGAAATGGCGGTTGCCGGCGGCTTCCTGCTTTTTCATCTCCTCGCGCATTTCGGCGCGATTGAACTTGTGAAACGAATCACCCTCGACGATCTGCGCGGTGAGTTTTTCGCGGCGGAAAATGTGCTGGAAGCTGCGCATCACCGTGGTGGTGCCGGCGCCCGACGAGCCAGTGATGGCAATGATGGGATGTTTGACAGACATGGTGCGAGCCTCTTTTCAATACAAGGAAATCTGTGCACGCCGCGCCCGCTCGGGTGCGGGGCGCAGCAGGGATCGGTGATGCCGGGCGCTGCCGTCGCCGGGCCTGCGCTGACCCGTTGCGGGCAGCGCAAGGATCAGCCGCGGGCCTCGTCGCGGAACAGCGAGCGCTCTTTGAACAGCGGGGATTCAAAAGCCTTGTCCTCGCCCCGATCATATTCGCCGTGGTAGCGCTCCAGACGCTCGATTTCGTTTTTCGAGCCCAGCATCACCGGCACGCGCTGGTGTAGCGAGGTCGGCTGCACCTCCAGGATGCGGCCGCGGCCGGTGGAAGCCGCTCCGCCGGCCTGCTCGACGATCATGCCGATCGGGTTGGCCTCGTACATCAGGCGCAGGCGACCGGGCTTGCTCGGGTCTTTGGTGTCCTTGGGGTACATGAAAATGCCGCCGCGCATCAGGATGCGATGCACATCGGCCACCATCGACGCGATCCAGCGGGTGTTGAAGTCGCGCCCGCGCGGCCCGGTCTTGCCGGCCTTGCACTCGGCCACATAGCGCTGCACTGGCGGCTCCCAGAAGCGCTCGTTACTGGTGTTGATCGCAAATTCGCTGGTGTCTTCCGGAATCTTCAGGTTGGGATGGGTGAGGATGAAGTTGCCGATTTCGCGATCCAAGGTGAAGCCGTGCGTACCTTTACCGACGGTGAGCACCAGCATGGTGGCCGGGCCGTAGATGGCATAGCCTGCAGCCACCTGCTCGACCCCGGGACGCAGATAATCGGCCACGGTCGGCTCGCCGATCCTGGTGTGACGCAGCACCGAAAAAATGGTGCCGACCGAAACGTTGACATCGGTGTTGCTCGATCCATCGAGCGGATCGAAGATCAGCAGATAGGGGCCGCGCTCGTATTGCTTGGGCAGGGTGTAGGGCTCGTCCATTTCTTCGGACGCCATGCCGGCGACCAGCCCACCCCATTCGCAGGCCTGGATGATGGCCTCGTTGGACAGCACGTCGAGCTTTTTCTGCACCTCGCCCTGTACGTTCTGGGTGTCGAGCGCGCCGAGAAACCCCCCGAGCGCCCCCTTGGATGTCATCGCGGAGATGGCCTTGACCGCCGCGGTCACATCCACCAGCAGCGCGGCCAGATCGGCCTGATCATCGGTGCCGTGCAATTGCTCGATGAGGAATTTTGAGACTGTGGTGCGACCGGACAGCATGGTGTGGCTCCCAATGGTGATGGGCCTCGGTCAGCAAATTCCCCTGCCACACAGATGCAGGACAAGCCGCTGGCGCGAGGCCCGATGACTTTTTGAAGCAACCTGAAACGGATGCGCCAAGTCACTTCAAAAAGCCCGCAGCCCCAAAACGGAGACTCGCATGAACAGACTTCATCGGCTGCGGTAAAAGCTCCGGAGGCGAACTTCGGAGCCCGTTCACAAACGGTGCGACAACAGGACGGGCCTGGGCGCTGGCGCCACAGACCGCAATCGCATGGTGCGAATTTAAGCGGCAATCCGAATTAAGGTAAATTCACGATTTATTGATCTTGAGATCAGGAAAGCTGATGAAAAACGCCACACTGCGGCAACTTCGGGTGTTCAGCGCCGCAGCGCGCCACCTGCATTTTGGCAAGGCTGCCAAGGAAATGCACCTCACCCCACCTGCCGTGTCGATGCAGATCCGGGAGCTGGAAGCCCAGGTAGGGCTGCCGCTGTTCGAGCGTCAGGGCAAGTCGGTCAGCCTGACCCTCACCGGCGAGTATCTGGTGGTCTATGCCCGCAAGGTGCTGGCGACGCTCAAAGATGCCGAGGATGCGATGGCTCGGCTGCGCGGCATCAAGGCGGGACGGCTGACTATCGGCATGGTCAGCACGGCGCAATATTTCGTGCCGCGGCTGCTGGCGCGGTTTCATGCGGAGTATCCGCATGTGGAGCTGCGTCTGTCGGTGGGCAACCGCGAGCAGCTGGTCAATCAACTGCAAAACAGCGAGCTGGATCTGGCGATCATGGGCCGCCCGCCGCGCGACGTGGCCACCCGCGCCGAGCCGTTTGCCGCGCACCCGATGGGCATCATCGCCTCGCCGCAGCATCCGCTTGCCAGCGGCGGGCCGCATCCGGCGTCGGTGCTGACGCAATGCAATTTCATCATCCGCGAGCCGGGCTCGGGCACGCGCGCGACCTTCGAGGAGTATTTGAACCAGCGCCAGATGGAATTGCCGATGTTCACCGAGATGCAGAGCAACGAAACCATCAAGCAGGCGGTGATGGCCAATATGGGCATCAGCTTTCTGTCGCTGCACACCATCGAGCTGGAGCTGCGCTGCGGTCTGCTGGCCGTGCCGCAGATCGAGGGCATGCCGCTGCTGCGGCGCTGGTATGCGGTCAACAGCCTGGCCAAGCTGCTCTCGCCGGGCGCGGAGGCGTTTCGGTATTTCATTCTCGAGCATGGCGAGTCCTTCCTCGCGGAGACGTTCGGCAGTGTGATCTCGCCGCTGCTCGGCGAGCCGGCCATCGCACCCTGAGACTGGGCAGGCGGCTAGGGCCTGTTCACGCGATTCGTACACCCGCGCCGGGGGTCTGGGCGGATGCAATGCGAGGCGCAGGCCGCGCC
>JBMFIE010000035.1:0-15145 GCA_049976465.1 Thiomonas sp.
GATGACATTCACGCTCAGCCGCACCAGCGGGCGCACGTCGGCGGCCAGCAGACCGTCGGAACGCAGCACCAGCATCACATCATGCTCGCCGCCCAGGCTGGCCATGACCTGCACCACGCGCGGGTCTTTCGCCCGCGCCAGCCGGTCGACCTTTTGCAGGATCGCGACCTTGGCGCTGGAGTCGAGCGCGCCCAGTGGGTCACTTGCGCCGTAAAGCACGCGCGCCGCGCTGCGCCGGGTGTCGGTGGGTACCTTGGCGCTGCCCTTGCCCGCGCGCGCAATGCTGCGCACCGTGTCGGCGGCTTCGAGCAGGGCGAGCTCGGAAATGTCGTCGGAATACGCGAATGCGGTTTTCTCGCCCTGTACCGCGCGGATGCCAAAGCCCTGCTCGATGTCGAAGCTGCCGGACTTGACCATGCCTTCTTCCAGGCTCCAGCCCTCGGAGCGGGTGTATTGCAGGTAGATGTCGGCGTAGTCGAGTTTGTGCTCGAACACCTTGCCCAGCGCGCGCTGCAGGGTGGACTCACTGATCTGATAGGGGTCGAGCAAGACGCGGCGCGCTTCAACCAGGCGCAGCAAGGCGGGTTCGGTCATCATGTTCATGCGCCCGATTGTAGGAAGGGCGGCATGTCCCTGCGCGCTCAGGCGCAATTGCGCAGCGGGATCAGCCCGCGTTGCGCAGCGGGATCAGCGCGCGGCCACCCAGTCGCCCGACTTGCCGCCGTGCTTTTCCAGCAGCCGGATGTCGGTGATGGTCATGCCGCGATCGACCGCCTTGCACATGTCGTAAATGGTCAGCAGCCCGACCTGCACCGCGGTGAGCGCCTCCATCTCCACGCCGGTGCGGCCGCGGGTCTCGGCGGTGACGGTGCAGTGAATGCTGCTGTCCTGCGGCTGCAGTGCGAACTCCACTGCCACGCGGTTGAGCGCGATGGGGTGGCACAGCGGAATGAGGTCGGCAGTGCGCTTGGCGGCCATGATCGCGGCCACGCGGGCGATGCCCAGCACATCGCCCTTTTTCGCGCTGCCGCTTTGCACCAGCGCAAAGGTCGCGGGCTGCATGCGGATGCAGCCGGTGGCCACGGCGACGCGGTGGGTTTCGTCTTTCGCGCCGACATCGACCATGTGTGCCTGGCCGGCGGTGTCGAAATGGGTGAGCTGGGCGGCGGATGAGGTCATGGTGCAGGATGGGCGGCAGCGTACGCCGCGTGGTTGATGGCGTCGCGCAGGCGGCGGGCTTCGCGTCGCGCGGCATCGGCGAACTCGCGCCCGCTGCCGGCGTAGAGCACGCTGCGCGAGGCGTTGATCAGAAAGCGGCTGCGCGCCGCGCGCACCGTGGCTGCCAGGTCGCCGCCCTGCGCGCCGATGCCGGGGATGAGCAAGGGCACGTCCGGCGCCACCGCGCGGATGCGCTCGATGTCGTCCGGGTGGGTCGCGCCGGCCACCAGCCCGTTCTGGCCGTGACGGTTCCACTCGAACGCAGCCAGCCGCGCCACGCGCTCGAACAACAGTTCGTCGGCAAGATGCGCCGAGCCGCCCGCAGCCGGGTTGGCGATCCGCAGGGCCTGCAGATCGGCCCCGCCCGGATTGGAGGTGCGGCACAGCAGGAACAGCCCGCGCTCGGGATAGCGCAGATACGGCTCGACCGAATCGAAGCCCATGTAGGGCGAGAGCGTCAGCGCGTCGGCATCGAAGCGCACGAAGGCCTCGCGGGCGTATTGCTCCGCGGTCGCGCCGATGTCGCCGCGCTTGGCGTCGAGAATCACCGGCACGCCCGGTGCCGCCTTGCGGATGTGCGCAATCAGGCGTTCGAGTTGATCCTCAGCCCCCAGCGCAGCAAAGTAGGCGATCTGCGGCTTGTAGGCGCAGACCAGATCGGCCGTGGCCTCGACGATCGCGGCGCAAAAGTCGAACAGCCGCAGCGGATCATTGGTCCACGGCGCCGGAAAGCGCGCAGGCTCCGGGTCGAGCCCGACGCACAGCGCCGAATTGTTGCGCTCGGCGGCCTCTTGCCACTGCTGCGTGAAGGGAGGGCGAGGTGTGGTCATGCGCTGCATTGTAGGAAGGGGAATTGACACCGCCTTGACGGCCTCGCCTCTACCATGACGCAGTTTCCAGAACCGCCCCCAGCCATGCAATCGACCCGCCGCCAGTTTCTCGGTTCCACGCTTGCCCTCGCCGCCGCGCCGTTGCTGGCGCGGGCGCAAGCTGTTGGCATGGGTGCTGCCGCCACGTTGCCGCCGGCGGTGACGCAGGCGCTCGCGCAGGCGCGGATTCCGTTGCAGTCGTGCGCCTTCGTGTTGCAGGCGATCGACAGCGCGGCGCCGCAGATGGCCTTCAACGCAGCCGCGCCGATGAACCCGGCATCTGTGCTCAAGCTGGTGACCACCTATGCCGCGCTGCGCATCCTCGGCCCGGCGTATGTGTGGAAGACGCCGGTCTACGCGGCAGGGCCGATCCGCGCCGGGGTGCTGCAGGGCGATCTGGCGTTTGTCGGCAGCGGCGATCCGCATCTGATGGCCGACAACCTCTGGAGCATTGCGCTGCGGCTGCGCGATCTGGGCATCCGCCGCATTCGCGGCGATGTGCTGATCGACCGTCAGGCCTTCGACCTGCCGCCGCACGACCCTGGCGCGTTCGACGGCGACGCCACCGCGCCGTACAACGTCGGGCCGGATGCGTTTTTGGTGAACTTCGGTGTGCTGCGACTGGGCTTCGTGCCCGACGCGCAGGCGCAGCAGGTGCGCGTGACCGTGGAGCCGCCGCTGGCCGGGTTCGATCTGCGCGAGGCGCCCCGGCTCACCACCGCGGCCTGCGGCAACTGGAAGGACAAGCTGCGCGCCGACTGGAGGCAGCCGTTCGCGCCGCGCTTTGCCGGGGGCTACGCTGCGTCCTGCGGGGCGCAGACCTGGAACATCGCCCCCGAGGTGAGCGACAACGCCTATGTGCAGCGGCTGCTGGCCGCGCTGTTCGCGCAGGTGGGCATCGCCTGGCAGGGGCAGGTGCGCACCGCGCCGCTGCCCGTAGGCGCCACCGAGCTGACCGTTTGGGAGTCGCCTGCGCTGGCGGTGCTGGTGCGCGACATCAACAAATACAGCAACAACGTCATGGCGCAGCAGGTGTTCCTGACCCTGGCGCTGGCCGCCGGGGCGCAGCGCGCCACCTGGGCCGGGGCGCAGCAGGCGGTGATGCAATGGCTCGCCACCCACGGCCTGCCAATGCCGGGGCTGGTGCTGGACAACGGCTGCGGGCTGTCGCGCATTGCGCGCATCAGCGCAGGCGACATCAACGCGCTGCTGCGCGCGGCGTGGAACAGCCCGGTGATGCCCGAGTTCGTGTCGTCGCTGCCGCTGGCCGGCGAGGACGGCACGCTGCGCCGGCATTTCCGCGACCCCGACACCGCTGGTCGCATCCACGCCAAGACCGGTAGCCTCGACGGCGTGCTGTCGCTGGCCGGCTACGCCCAGGCGAGCAGCGGCCAGCGCTACACCTTCGCCGCGCTGGTCAACGACCCGCGCGCCGGCGGCGCCTGGCCGGCGCTCGAGGCCTTTGTCGGCGGTTTCATGCAGGCGGCCTGAGCGCGGACCCATCCCTTCGAGAGCCCCGCATGGCCTTTCATCCCACCGATCTCATTGGCTACGGCGCAGCGTTT
This sequence comes from Thiomonas sp., assembly GCA_049976465.1. Lineage (GTDB taxonomy): Bacteria > Pseudomonadota > Gammaproteobacteria > Burkholderiales > Burkholderiaceae_C > Thiomonas. Next base: position 3,653 of record JBMFIE010000035.1, read on the forward strand.
CTCACCACCGTGTCCTTCGTGCCGCAGGCTTGGCTGACCCTGCGCACGCGCGACGTCTCGGGTGTGTCCTTGGGCATGTACAGCCTGTTCACCGTAGGCATTGCGCTGTGGCTGGTCTATGGCGCGTTGCTGCGCAGCTGGCCGATCGTCGCCGCCAACGCCGTGACCCTGGCGCTGGCCGCAACCATCTTGTTGCTGCGGCTGCGCTACGGCGGGCGACGCCTAGAATCGGACGCGCCGCAGCCCAGAGGAGACAGCCATGCGGATTCTGATCGCCGAGGATGACCGCGTTTTGGCCGACGGCCTGCTGCGCTCGCTGCGTGCGCTGGGCTATGCGGTCGATCAGGTGGCCGACGGCAACAGCGCCGATGCCGCGCTGCAGTCCAGCGCGTTCGATCTGCTCATTCTCGATGTCGGGCTGCCGCGCCTGTCCGGTTTCGAGGTGCTGCGTCGGCTGCGCGCGCGTGGCTCGACGATGCCGGTGCTCATGCTCACCGCGGCTGACAGTGTGGAAGACAAGGTGCGCGGTCTCGATCTGGGCGCAGACGACTACATGGCCAAGCCGTTTGCGCTGGCCGAACTCGAAGCGCGGGTGCGTGCGCTGTCGCGCCGCGGCATGGGCGGGGCCAGCGCCATCATCCAGCATGGCCCGCTGCAATACGACATCACAGGCCGCGTGGTCACGCTCAATGGGCATCTGGTCGAACTCTCCGCGCGCGAGCTCACCCTGCTCGAGGTGCTGCTGCAGCGGGTGGGCCGTCTGGTCAGCAAGGATCAGCTGGTCGAGCACCTGTGCGTGTGGGGTGAAGAGGTGAGCACCAACGCGATCGAGGTGTACGTGCACCGCCTGCGCAAGAAGATCGAGTTCGGCCCGGTGCGCATCGCCACGGTGCGCGGCCTGGGCTATTGTCTGGAGAAAATCGCTCCGGCTGCGGCGGACACCAAAGCCGATGGCTGAACCGCCGGGGCCGGGCAGCCAGACCGGAGGCGACACCGTGCTGCTTCGCAATCGCCATGCGCGTTCGCTGTTCGGCGAAATCCTCGACTGGATGATCGCGCCCATGCTGTTGCTGTGGCCGCTGTCGATCGGCATCACCTATCTGGTGGCGCAGGCCATTGCCGCCAAACCGTTCGACGCGGCGCTGCAGCACACCCTGCTGCAGCTGTGCGCGCAGGTGCAAACCCTGGGTGCGTCGCAGGCGGTGCATTCTGCGCTGTGGCAGCAAACCCTGCGGCAGCCACCGGCGGGCGGTCTGGCGGGCTATCAGGTGCGCAGCAGCGACGGCATGGTGCTGGCCGGCAATCCGGCACTGCCCGCCGCGGCAGGGTTGCCGCCTGCGCACGCCGCAGCGCGGCCCGCAGTGCATTGGCGAGACGGCGAGCTTTCCGGACGCAGCGTGCGTCTGGCGGCCGCCTGGGTGTGGCCGCAGGCACAGGCGCGCGCCGCGCCGGTGCTGGTCCAGGTGGCGCAGGACACACAGGCGCGCACCCGGCTGGCGCGCGACATCGTGCAGGGCGTGATCCTGCCGCAGTTCGTCGTCGTGCCGATTTTCATTCTGCTGGTCTGGTTCGGGCTGGGGCAGGGCATTGCGCCGCTCAACGAACTGCAGTCGCGCATCCGCCGCCGCCGCGCAGACGACCTCAGCCCGATCGACGAGCGCGAGGCTCCGGAGGAGATCGCACCGCTGGTCGACTCGATCAACAGCCTGCTCGCGCGCCTGCAGCAATCGTTACAGACGCAAAAACGCTTCGTCGCCGACGCCGCGCACCAAATCAAGACCCCGCTAGCCGGGCTGCGCACGCAGGCCGAACTGGCGCTGCGCCAGACCGATCCGGAGGAACTGCGCGCCAGCTTGCGACAGATCGGCCGCAGCGTGGAGCGCACCACCCGGCTGGTCAACCAGCTGCTTGCGCTCACCCGCGCCGAGAACCAGGGCGGCGCGGCGCGGGCGGTGTTCGAGACCATCGACCTGCGGCTGCCCGCCACCGAGGCCATGCAGGAACTGGCCGTGCTCGCGCTGGAAAAGGATCTCGAGCTCGAATTCGACGCGCCGCCGCAGCCGCTGTGGGTGCGCGGCAATGCCCTGCTGTTGCACGAGCTGATCAAGAACCTGTTGCACAACGCGATCACCTACACCCCACCCGGCGGCCATGTGGCGCTGCGCCTGCACGGCATCACGGCAGACGGCCCGGGCGCGCGTTCCGTGGTGCGGCTGCAGATGGACGACACCGGCCCCGGCATTCCCGAAGCCGAGCGCGAGCTGGTGTTCGAGCCGTTCTACCGCATCCTCGACAACGGCAGCGAGGGCAGCGGGCTGGGCCTGGCGATCGTGCGCGAAATCGCCCGCCAGCACGGCGCCGACATCACCCTGTCGGATCTGCCCAGCCAGACCCGCGGCAGCCGCGGCCTGCGGGTGCAGCTGGATTTTGCGCAGGTGCGGGGAGAACCGCAGACCTAATCGCTTTCCTCGCCGCACTGGCGTTTGAGCGCGTTGAGCTCGCCGTACGTGATGGGCTTGCCGCTGGCCGACAGGGTCTTGAGGCCGGCGCGCATGCAAGGGCTGTCGTTGGCAAGCTGCAGCTGCGGCGCGTCCACCGGCTGGTTCACCAGCCGTTCACGCAGCAGACTGAAAATGCCCACCAGCACCACGATGGCGATGATGACGCCCAGCAAACCGCTGAGCTGCACATTCCACCCCTGCCTCCTGTGGGGCGGCGTGGGTTTGGGGTCTTGCGGAGCGTCGGTCATGGTTTAGCGCAGGGCGGGGTTGAGGGTGTAGGTGCCGGTCAGGCTGGCCTGGTCGAGCACATGCCCGGCGATCGCCTCGCGCAGCTGCGCGCCGTTGAACGCGCCGTCCACCGGGCAGCGCGCGACGTCGAGCGCGTACAGCGTGAAGATGTAGTGATGCAGCAGCGCATCGTTCCACGGCGGGCAGGGGCCGTCGTAGCCGAAGTATTGACCGGCCATGTCCTGATCGCCGGCAAACCATGCGGTGTAGTCGTTGACGCCCTGACGCATGCCGCCAGGGCACTCCGGCCCCGGCTTGCCGCGCGGGGTGACCTCGTGGCTGAATTCCCCTTCGGCGATCTGGCTGCGCGACGCCGGGATGTCGACCAGCAGCCAGTGGTAGAAATCCACGCGCGGCAGGTCGGCCGGCACGGTACGGCCTTCGATATTGACATCGTCTGCGCGGCTGGGCACGTCCGGGTCGTGGCAGATCAGCACCAAGCTTTTTGTGCCTGCGGGCACGCCGCTCCACGCCAGCGGCGGATTGAGGTTTTGCGACAACGCCACATGGCCGACCACCGCGGGCTTGCAAAACGCATACTGCGGCGGGATGGGTTGGCCGTCGAAAAAGGCGAGGCTGGTCAGTTGCATGGACTTCTCCTTCAGGATGCGTCGTGGACGAGCGGCGGCGCCGGCGTGCAGGGATCACCCTCGCGCGTGCTGCCAACGCCCCCATTTTCCTCTTGCAGGCTTTCCTGCCCAGAGGTGAGCATTTCGATGGTGACCACCATGCCGGGATGCGCTTCGATCAGCGCCTTCTCCACGGCGTAGCGGCAATTGGCGGCGCGCTGCAGCGTCCATTGTCCGGGCATGTGCAGGTGCATGGACACGAAGCGCCGGGTGCCGGCCACGCGGGTGCGGACATGATCGAAGTGCATGTCCTCGGAGCGGAAGCGGTCGAGCACGGCCTGCAGCGCGGCCAGGTCGGCCTCGGGCATCGACTTGTCCATCAGGCCGTCGACCGAGCGCTTGACCAGCGAAAACGCTTCGCGCAGGATGTGCAGCGCCACGACGATGCCGATCACCGGGTCGAGCCACAGCCAGCCGGTCACCGGCACCAGCAGCACGCCGATGATCACGCCAGCCGAGGTCCACACATCGGTCATGATGTGTCGGGCGTCGGCCTCGATGACGATGGAGCGCAGCCGCTTGGCGCCGCGCAGCATCCACAGCGCCACACCCAGGTTGACCGCGGTGGCCAGCGCGGAAATGGCCGCACCCAGCGGCACCGCGCTGATGGGCTGCGGCTGGGTGAGGCGCTGCGCGGCTTCCACCAGAATGAACGCTGCAGCCACGCCGATGAGCAGACCTTCGAGCCCGCTGGAGAAATATTCCGCCTTGGTGTGGCCGAAAGGATGGTCTGCGTCCGGCGGCGCCTCGGCGATGCGCACGATGAACAGCGCAAACGCTGCAGCGGCGACATTGACGATGGACTCCATCGCATCGGACAAAAAGCCCACTGAGCCCGTCACCTTCCAGGCCAGGAGCTTCAGGCTGATGACGACGAGCGCGGCAAACAGCGAGGCGCGCAGATAGGTTCTGGCTTGCATGGATCGGGGGAATGGATAGACCGCCCCGTATTGTGCATGGGACGGGTGTCCGCCGGGTCCACGCGGGAAACCCCGAGCTGCTGCCCACCAGAGCGATCAACGGACTGTGAAATTTCACCATGTGTGGTTAGACTTGCCGCCCATCGCGCGCCGCCGAGCGCCCAATCCAAAACAAGCCCCGCAAGCCCCGCACATGGCCTTCAACCTCCCGCCGCTGCCCGTTCCGGTGCCCAACCGGCGCGACCTGATCGCGCTGCCGTTGGTCATTGCGCTGTTTTTCATCGTGGCGCACGCGGGGCGGCAGATGGCGGTGCCGTTCCATCTGGGCGACCAACTGCCGATCTCGCTGTCGCCGCTGGCGCTGCCGGAATACGGCCTGTACACCGTGTTGCGCATGCTCGCCGCGCTGGTGGTGTCGTTCGTGTTCACCCTGATTTACGCCTGGCTGGCCGCGCACAACCGCTATGCCGAGCGCATCTTGATCCCGGCGCTCGATGTGCTGCAGTCGGTGCCCATTCTTGGGTATTTGTCGATCACGGTCACCGGCTTCATGGCGCTGTTTCCGGGCAGTCTGGTCGGGGTGCAGCTGGCGGTGATTTTTGCCGTGTTCACCTCGCAGGCATGGAACATGACCTTCAGCCTGTACCAGTCGCTCAAGACCGTGCCGCGCGATCTGCTCGAGGCCGCCACGCTGTACCGGCTCAATGCCTGGCAGCGGTTCTGGAAGGTGGAGCTGCCGTTTGCCATGCCCGGGCTGCTGTGGAACACCATGATGTCGATGTCGGGCGGCTGGTTTTTTGTCGTCGCCTCAGAGGCCATCACCGTGTCGGGGCAGACGGTCACTGTGCCGGGCATCGGCTCGTACATCGCCGCGGCGATTGCGCACAAGGATCTGGCCGCCATCGGTTGGGCGATCGGCGCCATGATCCTGATCATCCTGGCCTACGACACCCTGCTGTTTCGGCCCATCGTCGCCTGGGCCGACAAGTTCAAGTTCGAGATGACCGCCTCCAGCGAGGTGCCGCGCTCTGTGGTGCTCGACTTCCTGCGCCGCACCCGCCTGCTCAAGACGCTTGCGGTGATTCCGGCCTGGCTGTGGGAGCTGAGCGTGCGTCTGACGCCCAAGGTGCCGGTGCGCCAGGCACCAGCCAACGCCCGCCAGCGCCGACGCCTGGCAGACGCGCTGTTCTATGCCGCCATCGGCGGACTCGCGCTGTGGGCCGTGGTCCGGCTGCTGCAAGTGCTGCCGCGCGATTTCGGCTGGCCCATGGTCGGGCATGTCGTCGCGCTGGGGCTGATCACCGGGTTCAAGGTGTTCGTGCTGGTGGCGCTCTCGGCGTTGGTGTGGGTGCCCATCGGGGTGTGGATCGGGCTGCGCCCGCGCTGGGCGGAAAAGGTGCAGCCGCTGGCGCAGTTTCTCGCCGCGTTCCCCGCCAATCTGCTGTTTCCGCTGTTCGTCGTGGCCATCGTCCACTGGCATCTCAACGTGGACGTGTTCACCGCGCCGCTGATGATCCTGGGCAGCATGTGGTACATCCTGTTTTCGGTGGTCGGCGCCGCTGCGGCGATTCCCACCGACATGCGCGAAGCGGCGCAAAACCTGGGTCTGCGCGGCTGGCTGTTGTGGAAGCGGCTGTACCTGCCGGGCATTTTCCCGGGCTTCGTCACTGGTGCGATCACCGCCAGCGGCGGCGCGTGGAACGCCAGCATCGTCGCCGAGGTAGTCAGCTGGGGCGACAAGACCCTGGTCGCCACGGGCCTGGGCGCCTACATCAGCCAGACCACGGCCAGGGGCCAGACCGCGCAGATCGCGCTGGGCGTGGGGGTGATGTCGCTGCTGGTCATCCTCACCAACCGGCTGTTCTGGCACCGGCTGTACGACCTGGCGCAGCGCCGCGTGCGGCTGGACTGAAGCCCTCAACACTCAAGGACACCCATCATGGCCGTTCCTGTCGAACACGCGCCCACCGCCGCCACCGCGCAGGGTGTGGACATTTTCCGCACCGAGCATCTGCGCAAGGCGTTCAAGACCCCCGACGGCGCCGAGCTGCTGGTGCTCGATGATGTCAACATGCACCTGAGCGAGGGCGAAATCCTGGTGCTGCTCGGCCGCTCCGGCTCGGGCAAGTCGACCTTGCTGCGCATGCTCGCCGGGCTGGTGTCCAGCTCGGGCGGGGTGGCGCTGCACCGCGGCCAGCCGATCAACGGGCCGGTGCCGGGGCTGGCGATGGTGTTCCAGAGCTTTGCGCTGCTGCCCTGGCTGACCGTGCTGCAGAACGTGGAGCTGGGGCTCGAGGCGCTGAAGGTGCCGCCCGCAGAACGCCGCGCCCGCGCGCTCGCGGCGATCGACCTGATCGGCCTGGATGGGTTCGAGTCCGCCTATCCGCGCGAGCTCTCCGGCGGCATGCGCCAGCGGGTGGGCTTTGCCCGCGCGCTGGTCATCAATCCCGATGTGCTGATGATGGACGAGCCGTTTTCGGCACTGGACGTGCTCACCGCCGAGACCATGCGCACCGACCTGCTCGACCTGTGGACCGAGCGCAAGATCCCGACCCGCGGCATCTTGCTGGTGTCGCACAACATCGAGGAGGCGGTGCTGATGGCCGACCGCATCATCATCCTCGGCTCAAATCCAGGGCGCATCGTCAATGAAATGCGCATCACCCTGCCGCATCCGCGCAACCGCGAATCGCAGGAATTCCGCGATCTGGTCGAGGACATCTACGGGGTGATGACCGCGCGTCCGGCTGGACGCGATGCCGTGCGCAAGCAGGTGCCGGGCATCGGGCTGCGGCTGCCGTCGCTGTCGGTCAACGCCCTGGCCGGCCTGCTCGAAGAGCTCGACGCGCTGGAAAAGCGCAACGCCAACACCCGCATCAGCCTGCCCGAGCTGGCAGAGGACATGCACTTCTCGGTCGACGACCTGTTTCCGCTGATCGAAGGCGCCGAACTGCTCGGCTTTGCCCAGGTGGAAGACGGCGACATCATGCTGCTGCCGGCCGGCCGCACTTTCGTCGACGGCACGCTGCAGGAGCGCAAACAAATCTTCGCCCGCCATCTGCTCGAGCGCGTGCCGCTGGTGGCGCGCATTCGCGCCGTGCTCGACGAGCGGTACAACCACCGTGCCCCCGACTCGCGCTTCCTCACCGAGCTGGAAGACCATCTCAGCGAGGAAGAAGCCCGCCGCGTGCTGGACACGGCGATCGACTGGGGCCGCTACGCCGAGGTCTACGCCTACGACGACAACGCCGAGGTCTTCAGCCTGGACAATCCCGAGGCCGAGCAATGAACGATGGCGCACGCGGGTGCGCCATCGCCGGTCTGCTGCGCTTGGTCAGTGCTTGGTGGCCTGCTTGGCCTTGTCCATCGCGCCCTGCGCGGCGTCGGTGGCTTTTTCCTTCATGTTGCTGAGCGCATTGGCCGTGGCGTCCGCGGCTTTGTCAGCCGCACCGGAGACCGCCTGTGCGCCCGAGTGCAATGCCGCGCTGGCGTCGCCTGCAGCCGCGCTGGCCGCGCGGCCCACGGCATGACCGGCGGCGCTGGCCGCGCTGGCGGCCTGGTGCACCATCCCGCCTGCGGCGCTGGCTGCACCATGCGCGGCGTTGGCCGCGGCACCGGCAGCGCTGGCGCCTGCGGCAGCCGCGGAACTGGCCGCAGATTGCGCAGCGCTGGCTGCGCTCTGGGTGGCTTGCTCGGCTTTCTGGCAAGCTGCCAGCGACAGCAGGGCGGCGGCGATCAGGGTGAATTTGTATTTCATGATGATCTCTAAATGGGATTTGTTGGGTTGAAAAACGTTATGCTTTGTCAACATACCGAATATGACCTGAGATTTTGCACTTTCTCAATCAGTCACGGCGGAAATTTACAAAATCACCAGAGCGCCGCGATGCCATGACAAGCGGCTTCAGTCACAATCGCCGTGGCAAAGCCGTCCGGGCGCAGACAAAGGTGCCGACCGAATATGAACAAGACCGTCGATCTGATCTATTTCAACGCCGGTGGCGGACATCGCGCCTCGGCGCTGGCGCTGCAGCAGGGCATCGCACAGGCCGGACTGCCCTGGCAGGTGCGTCTGGTCAACCTGACCGAGGTGCTCGATCCGCAGGGCACGCTGCGCAAGTACACCTTTTCGCCGGAAGACTATTACAACGCGCGGCTGGCGCGTGGCCTGACCCTGGGTTTGCGGCATGAGCTCAAGCTGCTGCAAGGCGCGTTGCGTCTGCTACACCCCACCTTGCTGAAGATTCTCAAGCTGCACTGGCTGCGCACCGAGCCCGATCTGGTGGTGTCGCTGATCCCGAATTTCAACCGCGCGCTGTACGAGAGCCTGACGGCCACGCTGCCCGGCGTGCCCTATGTCACGCTGCTGACCGATCTGGCCGATTTCCCCCCGCATTTCTGGATGGAGCCGGGGCAAGATCAGCATCTGATCTGCGGCACCCCCCGTGCGGTGCAGCAGGCGCTGGACTGCGGCTTCGCACCGGACAAGGTGCATGCAACCTCCGGCATGATCATCCGCCCGGATTTTTACCGTGTGCCACCGCATTTCGACCGTGTCGCCCGTCTGCAGGCGCTGGGTTTCGACCCGCAGCGCCCGGTGGGCGTAGTGATGTTCGGCGGTCATGGCGCGCGCAGTATGCTGACCATTGCCGAGCGTCTGCCCGACACCCAGCTCATTTTTTTGTGCGGCCACAATGCAAAGCTCGCAGCCAAGCTGCGCGCACTGCCCGCAGCCGCGCCGCGGCATGTGATGGGGTTCACCAGCGCAGTGGCCGACATGATGCGCCTGGGCGATTTTTTCATCGGCAAGCCCGGCCCCGGCTCGCTGAGCGAGGCGCTGCATCTGGGGCTGCCCGTCATCGTCACCCGCAACGCCTGGACCATGCCGCAGGAGCGCTACAACACCGACTGGGTGCGCGACAACGGCTTTGGACTGGTGCTACCGAGTTTTCGCGCCATTGCGGCGCAGCTGCCGTCATTCCTCTCGGATCTTGCAGCCTATCGTGCGCGGGTGGCGGCGCATCCAAACCGGGCGGTGTTCGAGGTGCCGCGCATTCTGGAGAACATTCTGCGCGCTGCCGAGGGGGTCGATGCACGCACCGGCGCGGTGCTCAACCGCCACCTCTCTGAAAGTGGGCGCTGAAACGCTGCCACCACATGCTGCGAAGCGTCCGTGACGGCGCGTGCAGGGTGACGTCCACCAACCAGCGCTCCAGCGCCATCGAGCCCAGTCGCGTCGGTGGCGCGGGCAGCAAGCGGATCGACCATTGGCAGCCCAGATGATCGCCGCAGAACACATCGGTCTCGGGCTGCCGCAGCCCAGGAAATGCCGCAGCGAGTTGCCGCATGAACGCGCCGCGCGCAATCGTCATGTCCAGCCGGGCGCTGGCAGGCTCTTGTGTGTCGAACATCAGCCGCCCGCAACCGGCGGCCAGATCGCCAGTGTCTCACCGTGGCACAGCGCGCGGCTGCCGCGCTGATCGGGCGGGACATACACTCCGTCGACCAGCACCAGATGCACCAGTTTCTCCGGCAGGTGAAAGCGCTCGATCAGGTCTTGAATCGTGGTTCCCGCGGCAATGTCCAGGCTGATCTGATGGCCCTGCCGCGGCTGCGGCAAGTAGTCGGTAAGCGTGGCCATGAGCTTGAGCGTGATGCGCACGCCCGACTGTGGCGCTGCGGGGGTGGGAGCAGCGGGGTTCATCTCGGCACTCAATGACGCACCGTGTCGCCGCGACGGTCCAGCGCTTGCGCGCTGGCGAGATAGGCTTCCATCAGGCGAGTGGGATCGTCGAGCAGTCTGTTCTTCCAGCCGCCCAGCCGCACCCGGCCTTCGACCAGGCCGCGTAGCACCCCGATGTGTTCCGTGGTGCCGATGCTGTTGCAGCCTACCATCACATCGCCGTCAAACTGCAGGCTCAAGTGCCGGTAGCCCGCGCGGTCGGTCAATTCCACACTCTGACCGCCGCGCACGCCCTGCCACTGGCCGAAGCTGGCGGAGATCAGGCCCAGGGTGTCGAGCACATTGATCTGTGTCACCCCGCGCAGCCGGGCCTGCTTGCCCGCCATGTTCATTGCCGCGACATAAGCCTGATCGACCGCGTTGGGCTGAATGGCGCTGACAATGGGCTTGCCGTACAGCGGATCGAATGCCTCGGCGCAATCGCCCGCGGCGAAGATGCCCGGCACATTGGTCTGCATGCGCTCGTCGGTGAGCACGCCCTGCAGGCAGTGCACGCCGGAGTGCTCGAGAAAGCCGATGTTGGGCTTCACCCCCGCAGCCGAGATCACCAGGTCGGCCGGCAGGCGCTGCCCGCTGGATAGGCGCACGGCCAGCGGTGCGGCCAGGTCGGGCGGGTTGGATTCGATCGACTCGATGCGTGTGCCGGTGTGCACGGTCACGCCTTTGCCCTGCACCCAGTCGCGGATCATGCCCCCAGCGGTCTCGCCCATCATGCGCGGCACCATGCGGTCGCCCATTTCCACCACGGTCAGCTGTACCCGACGGCGCACCAGGCTTTCCATGATGATGCAGCCGATGAAGCCGGCACCCAACTGGATGACCCGCGCACCGGGAACGGCGAATTTCTCGATGGCGCGGGCGTCGTCCAGCGTCCAGCAGGTGTGCACCCGCTGGGCGTGGATGCCGGGGATGCGAGGCAGCACTGGGGTGGAGCCGGTGGCGATCAGCAGGGTGTCGAAGGGCTGGGTGCCACCGGATTCGAGTGTGAGCGTGCGCGCAGTGGTGTCGACCGCCTTGACCCGGTCGTGCTGCAGGGTGATGCGCAGCCTTTTCCAGTGCTGCGCGTCCTTGCGCAGCCAAGTGCCGCGCTCGGTGATGTCGCCGTGCAGCAGGTAGGGGATGGCCATGCGCGAATAGGGCGGCGCGTCCTCGTCGCCAAACAGCACGATCGCGTCGTCCGCCGGGACGTGCTTGCGCAAGGTCTCTGCGGCAACGACCCCTGCAGGGCCGCTGCCAATGATGACGTGGTGTTTCATGCTCACTGCCTCGATTGCTACCTGATCTCTTGCCGCTTGCCTCCTCCCCCGCGGTGTGGGGAAGGTTGGGAGGGGGAATCGCAGTCGCCCGAACTCCCACCCCAGGCCTTCCCACGTCGTAGGGAGGGGTCGCGTCAGAGTCCGAGCCGCGCGCGG
>JBMFIE010000036.1:0-14968 GCA_049976465.1 Thiomonas sp.
GGTGTTCATCACCGCGTCGTACGGCCTGGGCGAAACCGTGGTGCAGGGCGCGGTCAATCCCGATGAGTTCTATGTGTTCAAGCCCACGCTCAAAGCGGGCAAGGATGCGGTGATCCGGCGCACTCTCGGCTCCAAGCTCATCCGCATGGAGTTCGCACCGCCCGGCTCGCCGCATCTGGTGCAGACCGTGGACACCCCCGCCGAACTGCGCAACCGCTACTGTCTGACCGATGCCGAAGCGCAGGAACTGGCGCGTTTTGCTCTGACCATCGAGGCGCACTACCAGCGGCCGATGGACATCGAATGGGGCAAGGACGGGGTGGACGGCCATCTCTACATCCTGCAGGCCCGCCCCGAGACGGTCAAATCGCACGAACACAAGCGTACCGAGCAGCGTTTCGTGCTCAAGGGCAAGAGCAGTGTGCTGGTCAGCGGGCGCGCCATCGGCCAGAAAATCGGCGCCGGGCCGGTGCGCGTGGTGCATTCCGTGGCGGAAATGGACCGTGTCAAGCCCGGCGACGTGCTGGTCACCGACATGACCGACCCGAACTGGGAACCAGTGATGAAAAAAGCCGCGGCCATCGTCACCAACCGCGGTGGGCGCACCTGCCACGCTGCGATCATCGCCCGCGAGCTCGGCATTCCGGCCGTGGTCGGCTGCGGCAACGCCACCGAGGTGCTCAAGGACGACATGCTGGTGACCGTGTCCTGCGCCGAGGGCGACACCGGATACATCTATGACGGCCTGCTCGACACCGAGGTCACCGAGGTGCAGCGCGGTGCCATGCCCGAGCTGCCGACCAAAATCATGATGAACGTGGGCAATCCCACGCTGGCCTTCGATTTTTCGCAGATCCCCAACCATGGGGTCGGTCTGGCGCGGCTGGAGTTCATCATCAACAACAACATCGGCGTGCATCCGCGCGCGGTGCTCGAATATCCCAATATCGACGCCGATCTGAAAAAGGCGGTCGAGAGCGTGGCACGCGGCCATGTCAGCCCGCGGGCGTTCTACGTGGACAAGCTCGCCGAGGGCATCGCCACCATCGCGGCGGCGTTCTACCCCAAGCCGGTGATCGTGCGGCTGTCGGATTTCAAGTCCAACGAATACAAAAAGCTCATCGGCGGCTCGCGCTATGAGCCCGACGAGGAAAACCCCATGCTCGGCTTCCGCGGAGCCGCGCGCTATGTCTCACCAGAATTCGCGCAGAGCTTCGAGATGGAGTGCCTGGCGCTCAAGCGCGTGCGCGAGCAAATGGGGCTGGACAATGTCGAGATCATGGTGCCTTTCGTGCGCACACTCGGCGAGGCCAAACAGGTGGTCGACCTGCTGGCGCGGCATGGACTCAAGCGCGGGGAAAACGGCCTACGGGTGATCATGATGTGCGAGGTGCCGTCCAATGCGGTGCTGGCCAAGGACTTTCTGCAGTATTTCGACGGCTTTTCGATCGGCTCCAACGACCTGACCCAGCTCACGCTGGGGCTGGATCGCGACTCCGGTCTGGTGGCGCAGGCCTTCGACGAGCGCGACCCGGCGGTGAAGGTGCTGCTGGCGCAGGCCATTGCTGCCTGCCGCGCCGAAGGCAAGTACGTCGGGATTTGCGGTCAAGGTCCCTCAGACCATCCCGATCTGGCCAAGTGGCTCATGGAGCAGGGAATTTCGTCGATCTCCCTCAATCCGGACACGGTGATTGCCACTTGGCAGCAGCTGGCCAAAACATAGTCCCCCCGCACCCGGCCTGTATATAATGTTTGATTCCTTGCCGCACCGATCAAGTTGCCAGAATGGACGCCCTGGCTGCCCCGGGCGGCTTTTATCCACAAGGACAGCGCGTGCCGAGAGCCCAGGGCAGCAGGGCGCGTTGCCGCAGCAAAGGAGTTTGCATGCGTCACTACGAAATCGTGTTGATTTTCCACCCGGATCAAAGCGAGCAGGTGCCCGCAATGATCGAGCGCTACAAAAGCGTGGTCACGTCCAAGGCGGGTCAGGTGCACCGGGTCGAAGATTGGGGCCGGCGTCAGCTGGCCTATCCCATCCAGAAGCTGGCCAAGGCGCATTACGCCTGCATGAACATCGAGTGCGATCTGGAAACCCTGCGTGAACTCGAGCACAGCTTCAAGTTCAACGACGCCGTGCTGCGCAGCCTGATCGTGAAAATGGACAAGGCCGAGACCGCGCCGTCCGTCATGATGAAGCACGTCGAGCGCGAAGAGGCACGCAAGGCGCAACAGGAGCAGACTGTCTGATCAACCGGCTCGATCTCCAGGGCACTCTGGCCGAGCGTAGTGCGCTGCGCTATACCCCGGCTGGTATCGAAGCGCTGGATTTCGTGTTGCACCACCAATCGACCCAGAGCGAGGCCGGCGTGCCTTGCGAAGTGCAGCTTCAGATCAGCTGCGTCGGGTTCGGACAGGTTGCACGCGAACTGCAGCAGATCAGTCCCGGAGCCCTTTTGCGCGTCAACGGCTTTTTGCGTGCAACACGGCGCGGTTCGCGCCAGATGAAACTGCACGTCACACAATTCATTGAGGTTCACCATGGCACCACCACGCAAGTTTGACAAGAAAAACGATCCCAAGCGCGCCCGTCGCAACCAGCAATCCTCGCTGTTCAAGCGCAAGCGCTTTTGCCGCTTCACCGTGGCCAATGTCGAGCGCATCGACTACAAAGATGTCGACGTGCTCAAGGACCTGATCGCGGAAAACGCTCGCATCATTCCTGCTCGTCTGACCGGCACCAGTGCCTACTACCAGCGTCAGCTCAACACCGCCATCAAGCGCGCGCGCTTTCTGGCGCTGCTGCCCTACACCGACCTGCACAAGGGCTAAACCGGGGACGACATCATGCAAATCATTCTTCTCGAAAAAGTCCAGAACCTCGGTAACCTGGGTGACGTGGTCAAGGTCAAGGACGGCTACGCCCGCAACTACCTGATCCCCAAAAAAATGGCACGTCGCGCCACTGCGCAGGCGCTGGCCGAGTTCGAGGCGCGTCGCGCCGAGATGGAAAAGCAGGCAGCGGAAAAGCTGGCGCAGGCAAAGGCCGCTGGTGAGCGTCTGTCCGGGCTGGTCATCACCCTGGTGCAGAAAGCCGGTGTCGATGGTCGCCTGTTCGGCTCGGTCACCCACAGCGATGTGGCCGAGGCGCTGAACAAGCAGGGTTTTGCGGTGACCAAGTCGCAGGTTCGCTTTCCGGCTGGCCATGTGAAGACCATCGGCGAGCATCCGGTCTCCGTCACCCTGCACACCGATGTGGTCTGCGAGATCACCCTGCAGGTCAAGCCCGAGGCCATGTAATCTCCTTTGCTGCACACGCTGCTGACGAGGGCCGCTGATGCGGCCCTCGTCGTCTGCGCGGCCCTGCCCGCGTGCGGCACAATGCCACTTCTACTTCTGTCAGCCAGCGATCTTTTCCGTGCCGCCCCCGCCTGCCATGCAAGACCAAGCCCTCGACGCCATTCGCACGCCGCCGCACTCGATCGAGGCGGAGCAGTCGGTGCTGGGCGGTCTGCTGCTCGACAACCAGGCCTTCGACAAGGTCGCCGATCTGCTGGTGGCCGGGCAGTTCTACCGCTATGAGCACCGGGCGATTTTTCAGGCGATTGCCGACTTGATCAATCTGAACAAGCCGGCCGATGTGATCACGGTGTTCGAGGCGCTGCAGTCCATCGGCAAGCACGAGGAATGCGGCGGCTTGCCTTACCTGAACGCGCTCGCGCAGTGCGTGCCCAGCGCGGCCAACATCCGGCGCTATGCGGAAATCGTGCGCGAGCGCGCCGTGCTGCGCCAGTTGGTGACCATCAGCGACGACATCGCACAAAACGCACTGAACCCGCAAGGCCGAAGCGTGCAGCAAATCCTCGACGAGGCCGAGTCGCGCATTTTTGCGATTTCGGAGGAGGGCGCCAAGTCGGCGTCGGGCTTCCAGTCGATGAAGGGTCTGCTGGGCGATTTGCTCAAACGGGTGACCGAACTCGCCGAGCGCGGCGGCACCGACACCACCGGCGTGCCCACCGGCTTTACCGACCTCGACCGCATGACCGCCGGGTTGCAGCCCGGCGATCTGGTCATCGTCGCGGGCCGGCCGTCCATGGGCAAGACCGCGTTTTCGCTCAACATCGCCGAGCATGTGGCGATCAACGAGCAGTTGCCCGTGGCCGTGTTCAGCATGGAGATGAGCGCCTCGCAACTGGTGCTGCGCGTGGTAGGCTCGATGGGGCGGATCGATCAGAGCCATTTGCGTACCGGCCAGCTCTCCGAAGATGAATGGACGCGCCTGCCCGAGACCATCGAGCGCCTGCAGGATGTGCACATGCACATCGACGAAACCCCGGCGCTCAACCCGCTGGAGCTGCGCGCCCGCGCGCGGCGCCTGGCGCGGCAGTTCGGCGGGCGGCTCGGGCTGATCGTGGTGGATTATCTGCAGCTCATGTCCTCGTCGCGCGACGGCGAGAACCGCGCGACCGAAATCTCGGAAATCTCCCGTTCGCTCAAGGCGCTGGCCAAGGAACTGCACTGCCCGGTGATCGCGCTGTCGCAGCTCAACCGCGATCTGGAAAAGCGCACCGACAAGCGCCCGGTGATGAGCGATCTGCGCGAGTCCGGCGCGATCGAGCAGGATGCCGACGTGATTCTGTTCATCTACCGCGACGAGGTCTACAACAAAGACTCCAAGGACGCCGGGGTTGCCGAAATCATCATCGGCAAGCAGCGCAATGGCCCGATCGGCACGGTGCACCTGGCCTTCCTCAAGCCGCTGACCCGCTTCGAGAACCTGATGCGCGATTTCTGAGGCAAACGCCCGGCGGGTTGCTCAGAGCACCTCGCTGGCGTAGTCGGCCAGTCGGCTGCGTTCGCCGCGCGCGAGGGTGACATGGCCGCTGTGCGCCCAGCCCTTGAAGCGGTCGACGACATAGGTCATGCCGGAACTCCCTTCTGTCAGGTACGGGGTGTCGATCTGCGCGATATTGCCCATGCACACCAGCTTGGTGCCTGGCCCAGCGCGGGTGATCAGGGTTTTCATCTGCTTGGGCGTGAGGTTCTGCGCTTCGTCGATGATGACGTATTTGTTCAGGAAGGTGCGCCCACGCATGAAGTTCAGGCTCTTGATCTTGATCTTCGAGCGGATGAGTTCCTGCGTGGCCGCGCGACCCCACTCCCCACCGGTATTGCCGCCATCGCTCTGGTTGAGCACTTCGAGGTTGTCGTCGAGCGCCCCCATCCACGGGCCCATCTTTTCCTCCTCGGTGCCCGGCAGGTAGCCGATGTCCTCACCCACCGGCACGGTCACGCGGGTGACGATGATCTCGTTGTAACGCCGCGCATCGAGCACCTGCGACAGGCCGGCAGCCAGTGCCAGTAGCGTCTTACCGGTTCCGGCCTGTCCGGCCAGGGTGACGAAATCGACCTCCGGGTCCATCAGCAGGTTGAGCGCAAAATTCTGCTCGCGGTTGCGCGCGGTCACGCCCCAGACCGCGTTTTTCTGGTGGGTGTGGTCGCGCATGACCTGCAGCACTGCGGTGTTGGCGCGAATTTCTTTGACCCGCGCATACAGCGGCGGAGCGCTGCCGTTTTCCCAGTACACGGCCTGGTTGACCAGCATCTGGCGGACGAACTTGCCCTGCACGCGGTAGTAGGTCTGCCCGCCCTGCTGCCAGCTCTCCACCGATTTGGCCTGCCGCTCCCAGAAATCCGGCGGCAGCGCCATCATGCCGGTGTAGAGCAGGTCGACATCGTCCAGCGTTTTGTCGTTGGCGTAATCCTCGGCATTCAACCCGAGTGCGCGGGCCTTGACCCGCATATTGATGTCCTTGGACACCAACACCACCGGCCGGTCGGTGTGGATGCGGGTGAGGTCCTGCAGCACCGCCAGGATTTGGTTGTCCGCCTTGCCCTGCGGCAAGGCGATGGGCAATTCCACGTCGTGCGCGCGGGTCTGGAAGAACAGTCGGCCTTTGGCTTCGCTGTGTCCGGTGCGGTTCAGCGCAATACCCTGGTCGATGCTGCTGCCGGTGTCGGCCACCAGGGCGTCGAGCTCCCGGCTGACCTGGCGGCCGTTGCGTGCCACTTCCGACAGTCCTTTCTTGTGACTGTCGAGTTCCTCCAGGGTGACCATCGGCAGGTAGATGTCGTGCTCCTCGAAGCGGTAGAGCGACATCGGGTCGTGCAGCAGCACATTGGTGTCGAGCACGAACAGCTTGGTCGGCCCGGTGCGGGCGACGCCGTGGCGCGCCGCTGCAGGTTTGGCATCGGCCAGGCGCGTGGCAGCGGCGGCGGCCAGCGTCTTGGCCTGGGGCCTGTCGGGCGGCAACGCGGCCGCAGTCGGCTGCGGGCCGGCGGGCGCCGTCTTGGGTTCGGCCGCAGCGTGGCTGCGCCCGGAACTCCGCGAGCGGGCTGCGACCGTGGTCGCCTTTGTGGTCTTTGTGGGCAGGCTGCCCATCGACTTGGGTGGAGGAGGCAGAGGCATGAGCAGACGGTCGGATCAGTGGAGTTGGAGGAGGGCCGACGAATGCGCGGCGTGCGCAACAAAACGCCGCCGACTGTCCGGAAACAGTGTGGCGGCGATCTGGGGCATATCGTCTTGGGCGGCCAGTCCTTGCACGCTGCCGCGCCATTCGGGGTAGGGCGGCTGCGCTGCGTGAAGGCGTATCGTGATGCGGAGCCGGGAGTTCAAGAAGTTGTGCCGTGCTGGTACTGCTCAGAGTTTTTGCACGACCTCGAGCACTTCGTCCACATGCCCGGGCACTTTGACACCGCGCCATTCCTGGCGGAGCACACCTTCGGCATCGATGACGAAGGTGCTGCGCTCGATGCCCTTGACCTTCTTGCCGTACATGATCTTGTTCTTGACCACGCCGAACATGTGGCAGAGTTTTTCCTCAGTGTCGGCGATCAGGTCGAAGGGCAGTTCGAGATGGGCCTTGAACCGTTCGTGCGACTGCAGGTTGTCGCGTGAAATGCCGAAAATGACGGCATTGGCCTGCTCGAACGCGGGGTAATGATCGCGAAAGTGCATCGACTCGGTGGTGCAACCGGGCGTCATGTCCTTGGGGTAGAAGTAGAGAACAATTTTTTTGCCCAGGTAGTTTTTCGGGCTGAATTGCACGCCGCTGGTGGCAGCGGCTTCGAAATCGGGAACCACTTTATTCAAGACCAAAGCCATGAAGTCTCCTGCTGGGCTGCTTGCGCGTTTCGCCCGCCGCGTGATGAGGGGTCCGGATGGTCGCGGGAGCAAACGGTCGGACGAAAAGCCTCATTTTATCTTGCGGCGCAAAATCAAGCGTCATTCGACGATCAGCGCAACCAGAACCCGCCGCCCTTCGCCGGCCAGGATGTTGTAAGTGCGGCAGGCCGCGGCCGTGTCCATGACTTCCCAGCCGATGCGCCGAGCAATGAGTTGGCGCATCAGTGCCGGGGCGAGCATGTGTTGGCGAGCGCCGGTACCGATGAGCACCAGTTCTGGCAGCGGCTCTGTCAGCAACATGTCGATGTGGGCGGGCTGCAGCGCGTCGATGCCGGCGACGTCCCACGGGCGCGGCGCCTGCTGCGGAGCGAACATGCAGGCCGTGGTCTGCCGCACGCCGTTGACTTCGACATAACCCGGCCCATAGGCCGAGACCATCTGTGTGTCGGGGGAGAAATCGGGCTGGAGTTTCATGGCGGCGGAGGAGGGACTTGCCGGTTGCCCTGTCGCGCAATGCACCGCGCAATCCGGGGCGATGCAAAAGACGAATCAGCGAAACGAGGTAAATTATAGGGTTCGCCCCAGCTTGGTCTGGCGCAGAGACAGTCGCGGTGACGGGGTCTGGGCAGCGCATGCGCTGCGCCGGTGATGGCGCGTGGTGAAGTCGATCGAGTGAGGTGCTTGTGCGCGAATTTCGCAAATCCGACAAATTGGCCGATGTCTGCTACGACATCCGCGGGCCGGTGCTCGAAAAGGCCCGGCAAATGGAAGAAGAGGGCCATCGCATCATCAAGCTCAACATCGGCAATCTCGCGCCGTTCGGCCTGGAGCCGCCCGAGGAAATCGTGCAGGATATGATCCACAACCTGCCGAGCGCAGCCGGCTACACCGACTCCAAGGGGCTGTTTGCCCCGCGCAAGGCGATCGTGCACTACACGCAGGAAAAAGGCATCGCCGGGGTGACGATCGACGACGTGTTCCTCGGCAACGGCGCGTCCGAGCTGATCAACATGGCGATGAACGCGCTGCTCAACAATGGCGACGAGGTGCTGATCCCGGCACCCGACTATCCGCTCTACACCGCCTCGGTGGCGCTGTCCGGCGGCACGCCGGTGCACTACATCTGCGACGAGCAGGCGGACTGGTACCCGGACATCGCCGACATCCGGCGCAAGATCACGCCAAATACCCGCGCGATCGTGGTCATCAACCCGAACAATCCGACCGGCGCGCTTTACCCGCGCGAGCTGCTCGAAGACATCGTGCAGGTGGCGCGCGAACACGATCTGATCGTGTTTGCCGACGAGATCTACGACAAGATGCTCTACGACGGCAACACGCACACGAGCATCGCCTCGCTTGCCGATGATGTGCTGTTCGTCACCTTCAACGGTTTGTCGAAAAACTACCGCTCCTGCGGCTACCGCTCGGGCTGGATGGTGGTTTCCGGCGACAAGCGACGCGCGCGGGACTACATCGAAGGCTTGACCATGCTGGCGTCGATGCGGCTGTGCGCGAACACGCCGGGGCAGCTGGCGATTCAAACCGCGCTCGGCGGCTACCAGAGCATCAAGGATCTGGTCGCGCCGCACGGCAGGCTGGCAAAGCAGCGCGATTTGGCGTACGAGCTGCTGTCGCAAATCCCGGGGCTCGAGGTGGTCAAGCCCAAGGCCACGCTGTACATGTTCCCTCGGCTCGACCCGAAGGTCTATCCGATCAGCGACGACCAGCAGTTCGCCTACGACCTGCTAGCGCAGGAAAAGGTGTTGATCGTGCAGGGCACCGGGTTCAACTGGCCACAGCCCGACCATTTCCGTCTGGTGTTCCTGCCGAATGTCGACGATTTGACCGATGCCATCGGTCGCATCGCCCGTTTTCTCGATCAGGCCAGAAAGCGCAGCCGCGCGGCTGCCTGACCTTCTGCACAACCCGATGAAACCTCTACGTATTGCCCTGCTGGGCGCCGGCACCGTGGCGAGCGGTGTGGTCAAGGTGCTTTCGCGCAACCAAGACGAAATCAGGCGGCGCGCCGGCCGCGGGATCGAAGCTGTGGTCGTTGCCGCGCGCAATCCGGACAAGGCGCGCGCCGCACTCGGTACCGAGCTGCCGATTACGACCGATTTCGACGCGGTCGTGCGACGCCCCGACATCGACATCGTCGTCGAGCTGATCGGCGGGCTCGACCCCGCGCAGCGACTGGTGCGCGCCGCGATCGACGCCGGCAAGCATGTCGTCACCGCGAACAAGGCGCTGCTCGCATGGCACGGCAACGAGCTGTTCGCTGCGGCGCAGGCGCGTGGGGTGATGGTCGCGTTCGAGGCGGCGGTGGCTGGCGGCGTGCCGATCATCAAGGCGGTGCGCGAGGGGCTGGCAGGCAACCACATCGAATGGATCGCCGGCATCATCAACGGCACGACCAATTTCATCCTGTCGGAAATGCGCGACAAGGGCCTGGACTTTGCGGGCGCACTGGCGCAGGCAAAGGCGCTGGGCTATGCCGAGGCCGATCCGACGCTCGACATCGAAGGCATCGACGCGGCGCACAAAATCACTCTGCTGTGCTCGTTGGCATTCGGCGTGCCGGTGCAGTTTGCCAAGGCTTACATCGAAGGCATCAGCGCGCTGCAACTGGCCGACATCGCCTACGCCGGGCAACTCGGCTACCGCGTCAAGCTGCTTGGCATCACCAAGCGCACGCCGCAGGGCATCGAGCTGCGCGTGCACCCGACGCTGATCCCGGCGACCCGGCTGATCGCCAATGTCGAGGGCGCGATGAACGCGGTCGTCGTCCATGGTGATGCGGTGGGGCCGACGCTCTATTACGGCAAGGGTGCGGGCGCCGAGCCGACAGCCTCGGCCGTGATTGCCGATCTGGTCGATGTCACCCGCCTGCACACCGCCGACCCCGAGCACCGCGTGCCGCATCTGGCGTTCCAGCCCGAGGCGATGCGCGACGAGCCGATCCTGCCGATGGAGCAGGTGCAAACCGCCTACTACCTGCGGCTGCGCGTGGACGACCGCCCCGGCGTACTCGCCGACCTGGCGCGTATCCTCGCCGACGAGGGGATTTCGATCGACGCGCTGATCCAGCGCGAGGCTGGCGAGGGCGAGTATCAGACCGACCTCATCATTCTCACCCACGACACGCGAGAGCAGCGGATGAACGCGGCGATCGCGCGGATGCAGGCGCTGCAGAGCGTCGGCGCGCCGATCGTGCGTATCCGCAAAGAGGAGCTCCGCTGACATGCGTTACCTGAGCACCCGCGGCGAGCCCGCATCACGCACATTTTCCGACATCCTGCTCGAAGGGCTGGCGCCAGACGGCGGGCTTTACCTGCCCGAGGCGTATCCCCGCGTCAGCGCGGCGCAACTCGCCCGCTGGCGCGGTCTGCCGTACGCGGAGCTAGCGTTCGAGGTGCTGTCGCTGTTCGCCACCGACATCCCCGCGGATGATTTGCGCGCGATCGTGCGCAAGACCTACACCGCCGAGACCTTTGGCGGACATGCCGAGATCGTCCCGCTCAAGCCCTTGCGCGGCGACCCGGGCATGGCGCTGCTCGGCCTGTCCGAAGGGCCGACGCTGGCGTTCAAGGACATGGCGATGCAGCTGCTCGGCCATTTGTTCGAGTACGCGCTGGCTCGGCAGGGCGCCGAGCTCAACATCCTCGGCGCGACCTCGGGAGACACGGGCAGCGCCGCCGAGTATGCGATGCGCGGCAAGCGCGGCATCAGGGTGTTCATGCTCTCGCCCTTCGGCAAGATGAGCGCGTTCCAGACGGCGCAGATGTATGCGCTCGCCGACCCCAACATCCACAACATCGCGGTGCAGGGCGTGTTCGACGATTGCCAGGATCTGGTCAAGGCGGTGTCGAACGATCTGGACTTCAAACGCCGCTGGCAGATCGGCACGGTCAACTCGATCAACTGGGCGCGGCTGGCGGCGCAGATCGTCTATTACTTCGCCGGCTACTTCGCCGCCACGCGCAGCAACGACGAGCAGGTGAGCTTCACCGTGCCATCGGGCAATTTCGGCAACATCTGTGCCGGGCATGTGGCGCGGATGATGGGCCTGCCGATCCGCAAGCTGGTTCTGGCGACCAATGAAAACGACGTGCTGGACGAATTTTTCCGCACCGGCGTGTACCGCCCGCGAAAACCGGCCGAAACGCAGCACACGTCGAGCCCGTCGATGGACATTTCCAAGGCGTCGAACTTCGAGCGTTTCGTCTTCGACCTGCTCGGCCGCGACGCGCAGCGCGTGCGCAAGCTGTTCGCCGAGGATTTGCCGCAGCGCGGCATGTTCGATCTGTCGTCCGACCCGGCGTTCGTCCAGGTGGGCAGCGTTTACGGCTTTGCCTCCGGGCGTAGCGCGCACGCATACCGGCTGCAGACCATCCGCAGCGTCTGGGAGGGCAGCGGCGTGCTGGTGGACACGCACACCGCCGACGGCGTCAAGGTCGCGCGCGAGCACATCGAGCCCGGCGTGCCAATGCTCGTACTCGAAACCGCACAGCCGGCCAAGTTCGCGCAGACCATCGTCGAGGCGGTCGGCATCGCGCCGCCGCGACCGGCCGGGCTGGACGACCTGGAAAAACGTCCGCAGCGCTTCGTCGTCATGCCGGTCGACGTCGATGCGGTCAAAACCTATATCGCGACGCACTGCGGCGCTGCCGCGCTGGCTTGAATGCGCGTCGTCGGTTTTGCCGGGTACTCGGGCAGCGGCAAGACCACGCTGGTCGAGTCGCTGATCCAGCTTTTGGTGCGCGAAGGGCTGCGCGTGTCGGTGCTCAAGCACGCGCATCACCGCTTCGACATCGACCACCCGGGCAAGGACACCTGGCGGCACCGGCAGGCGGGGGCGTATGAGGTGCTTGCCGCGTCGGATACGATGATTGCGCTGCAACGGCGATTGGTGCCGCAGCGCGAGCCCGACGTGCACGAACTGCTGGCGATGCTCGACGCCAGTGCCGACTGGGTGTTCGTCGAGGGCTTCAAACATGCGCCGCTGCGCAAGATCGAGGTCTGGCGTGCGAGCACCGGACGGCCGGTGTGCTATTCCAACGATCCGCTGATCTGCGCGGTCGCGACCGACTCGGCGGCGCAACTGCCGCAGCCAGCCCCCGCCGTCGTCCTCGACATCAACGCGCCGCAGACGGTCGCCGGCTGGTTGTTGGACAATGCAACCTTGTTTGGATACCCGCGATGAACAAGCCTGCCTCCCCACTGCTCGATGCCGATGTCGCGCTGGAGCGGCTGCTTGCCGCCGCCCCCGTGCTGCCGGATGTGCAGACCCTGCCGCTGGCTGCCGCGCTTGGCCGCGTGCTCGCCGCCGATGTGCGCTCGACCATCGACGTGCCGCCAGCGGACAACACCGCGATGGATGGCTACGCGCTGCGCTGTGCCGATGTGCCAGTGGCCGGGACGCGGCTGCCGGTCAGCCAGCGCATCCCGGCGGGCAGCGTGCCGCAGCCGCTGCAGCCAGGTACCGCGGCGCGGATTTTCACCGGCGGCCTGATCCCGCCTGGAGCGGATGCGGTCGTGCCGCAGGAGCAATGCACCGCGCAGGAGCAAGCGGTGCGGATCGACATCGTGCCGAGCCGCGGCGACTGGGTGCGCCAGCGCGGGCTCGATGTGCAGGCCGGCAGCACCGTGCTCGCCGCGGGGCAGCGGCTGCGGCCGCAGGATCTCGGGCTGGCCGCCTCGGTCGGCGTCGCGCAGGTGACGGTGCGACGCAGGCCGCGGGTGGCGGTTTTGTTCACCGGTGATGAACTGGCGATGCCGGGCGAGCCGCTGCGGCCCGGGGCGATCTACAACTCCAACCGCTTTGTCATCCAGGCGCTGCTGCAGGCGGCGGGCTGCGAGGTCAGCGACTTCGGCATCGTTCCCGACCGGCTCGACGCCACACGCGCTGTCATGCGCCAGGCCGCAGAGGGACATGACCTGATCGTTTCCACCGGCGGCATGTCTGTGGGGGAAGAGGATCATGTCAAGCCTGCGGTGCAGGCCGAGGGTGCGCTCGATCTGTGGCAGATCGCGATCAAGCCGGGCAAGCCGCTGGCCTTCGGCCATGTGCGCCGCAGCGGCGAGGGTGCTGCGGCGTTCATCGGCCTGCCGGGAAATCCGGTGTCGAGCTTCGTCACCTTTTTGCTGTTCGTGCGGCCCTTCCTGCTCGCGATGCAGGGTGCGGCGCAGACCGCGCCGGTGGCGCTGCCGGTGCGCGCCGCGTTCGACTGGCCGCGGCCGGACAAGCGGCGTGAGTTTTTGCGGGTGCGGCTCAATGCCGAGGGGCAAGCCGAGCTGTTCCCCTCGCAGAACTCCGCGGTGCTGACTTCCACCGTCTGGGCCGATGGTCTGGTCGACAACCCGGCGCAGCAACCGATCACACGCGGCGACATCGTGCGCTATCTGCCGTTTAGTTCCCTTCTGTCGGGTTGAGCCATGCAAGTCCAGGTGCGTTACTTTGCCAGTGTGCGCGAACTCATCGGCGTTGCGCACGAGGTATTTGAGCCGCCGCAGACGGTGCAGACCGTTGGCGCGCTGCGCGACTGGCTGCGCGCGCTCGATGCGCGGCACGCCGCCGCACTGGGTGCGGGCAAGCCGCTTCGGGTGGCGTGCAACCAGGTCATGTGCGATGAGCACACCGCGTTGGCACCGGGCTGCGAAGTCGCATTCTTTCCGCCGGTGACCGGGGGCTGAGCGCATGGACGCGGCCAACATCCGCATCCAGACCGAGCCGTTCGACCTCGCCGCCGAAGTGCAACGGTTGCGGGTAGGACGGCGCGATGTCGGCGCGGTCGCCAGCTTCGTCGGTGTCTGCCGCGACCATCATCCCGGTGAATGTCCGCCTGGCTTCGTGCAGGCGATGGAGCTCGAGCACTACCCCGGGATGACCGAGCGCGCGATCGCCGGCATGGTCGAGCAGGCGCAGTCGCGCTGGCCGCTGCTTGGCGTGACCGTCATCCACCGCGTCGGGCGGCTGCTGCCTGGCGAGGACATCGTGCTCGTCGCCGTAGCCAGCGCGCACCGCAGTGCGGCCTTTGCCGCATGCGAATTCCTGATGGACTACCTCAAGACGCAGGCCCCGTTCTGGAAGAAGGAGAGCACGCCGGACGGCGGCCGCTGGGTTGACGCCCGCGAGTCCGACGACTCCGCGCTGCGCCGCTGGGGAATCGAGTCCGACAACGCCGGCTGAACTGCTTGTCTGCGGCTGCGGCCCGTCCGCTGCGAACTTTGCGCCGGCTCAGGATAAACCCGTACGAACGGTCGTGCATTTTCATTTGGTTTCATCTGTCGCAGGCGGAAACATGCGTTTGTAAACCCGTGGGCTAATCTGTGACGGTCCGCGCACCGGACAAGTCAACCGATGCACAAAATCAAGGCAGACGCCACGAACGCGCTGCCCCGATCCGGAGACCGTTCCCATGTCCCTCCCCAAAAAACTCGGCCCGTTGCAGGTCATTCTGCTGGCGATTCCCTGCATTGCCGTGCTCGCCGTGCCCTTCTACAACACACTGGAGCCCAGCCTGTTCGGCATCCCGTTCTTCTACTGGTGGCAGCTGGTGTGGGTGCCGCTGTCCGGGGTGTTCATCGCCATCGTGTACAAGATGGTCGTTCCGGCCGGAAGCGGAGACTGAGGCCATGAACATTGTTGCAACCGTCATTTTTGTCGCGCTGTTCATCGGCATCGCAGTGCTGGGTTTTGCCTCGGCGCACTGGCGCAAGGGCGATCTGAATCATCTGCATGAGTGGGGGTTGGGTGGGCGCCGCTTTGGCACCTGGATCACC
>JBMFIE010000037.1:0-14963 GCA_049976465.1 Thiomonas sp.
CACCGCCCACCCCGATGTGCCGATCACCCTGGCCGCGATCGACGAGCGGCTCAACGATCACGGCTACATCGTCCCCGGCTTGGGAGACGCCGGCGACCGTATTTTCGGCACCAAGTAACTGCAACACCAACCCAGGCGAGGAGCGCATCATGACTGAGGGCTACTTTCCCAAATGGCAACTCAAGACCGGCGGAGTGGTCGCTCCGGATGAGCGTCTGCCCGCCCCGCAGACCCTGGCGATGGGGCTACAGCATGTGGTGGCCATGTTCGGCTCCACCGTGTTCGCCCCGCTGCTCATGGGTTTCAACCCCAACATCGCCATTCTGATGAGCGGCATCGGCACGTTGATCTTTTTTCTGGCCGTCGGCGGCCGGGTGCCGAGCTATCTGGGCTCGTCGTTCGCGTTCATCGGCGTGGTCATCGCCGCCACTGGTTATTCCGGCACGGGGCCGAATCCGCAGATCGGTGTGGCGCTGGGCGGCATCATCGTCTGCGGGGTGGTGTATGCGGCCATCGGTCTGGTCGTGATTGGCGCGGGGGTGAAATGGATCGAGCGGCTGATGCCGCCTGTGGTCACCGGCTCGGTGGTCGCGGTCATCGGGCTGAATCTGGCGCCCATCGCGATCAAGAGCCACGGCGCGAGCAATTTCGACGACTGGATGGCGCTGCTCACCTTTGTCTGCATCGCGCTGGTGGCGGTCTATACCCGGGGCATGGTGCAGCGCCTGCTCATCCTGGTCGGGTTGCTGGCCGCCACCGCGGTGTATGCCGTGCTGACCAACGGTCTGGGGCTGGGCAAGCCGCTGGATTTCTCCGCCGTGGCGCAGGCGGCGTGGTTCGGCATGCCGAGGTTTGCCACGCCCGAGTTCCAGCCGCAC
The DNA here is from genome assembly GCA_049976465.1 of Thiomonas sp. Taxonomy (GTDB): domain Bacteria; phylum Pseudomonadota; class Gammaproteobacteria; order Burkholderiales; family Burkholderiaceae_C; genus Thiomonas. Next base: position 879 of record JBMFIE010000037.1, read on the forward strand.
GCCATCGGCCTGATCGCCCCGGTCGTGGTCATCCTGTTGGCGGAAAACCTCGGCCACATCAAGGCGGTCACGGCAATGACTGGGCGCAATCTCGATCGCTACATGGGACGGGCGTTCCTTGGCGATGGGCTGGCCACCATCGTCTCCGGCGCGGCGGGCGGGACGGGGGTGACCACCTATGCCGAAAACATCGGCGTGATGGCCGCCACCCGGATCTACTCCACACTCGTTTTCGCCACCGCTGCGGTGATCGCCATCGTGCTGGGCTTTTCTCCCAAGTTCGGCGCGCTGATCCAACTGATCCCGCCGCCGGTGCTGCGCGGTGTGGCCATTGTGATCTTTGGGCTGATCGCGGTGTCGGGCGCGCGCATCTGGGTGGACAACAAGGTCGACTTTTCCGACAGTCGCAACCTCATCATCGTCGCCATCACCCTGATGCTGGGCACGGCGGATTTCACCCTCAAGTTCGGTGATTTCGCGCTGGGCGGTATCGGCACCGCGACCTTCGGTGCGATTGCGCTGCATGCCCTGCTGAGCCGCGGTCGCCCGCCGCAGCGCGGGCCGGACCGGCTGCTCGATGCGGTGGAGTGAGTTGCTGCGCGCTGTTGCGACTTTGACATCTGCTGACGTGAAAATCCCTGCCACTGCAGTCCAATGCGCATTTTGGACAACGACGGATTCAGGCCGTGGACATTCAGACCATCGATCAGCAATATCAGCAGTTACAAGGGCAGGCGCAACAAGTCGGGCAGCAGTTGCAGACGCTGGCCGGCAAGCTGCAGACTGCCGCACAGGGCGGCAACCAGGACGCGCGCGAATGGCTGCTCGACCTGCGCGAGGTGGCGCTTGCGGTGCAGGCCGAGCAGCAGCAGATGATGCAGGTGCTGCAGGCGATTCATGCCATGTGGCAGAACCAGGCGCAGACCATGCCTGCAGCGGTGCAGCCGGGCTATATGCCGCAAGGGATGATGGCGCAAAACGCCGCCGTGCCGATGCAGCAAGGCGGTGGGCTCATGGGCGCGCTCGACAGCTTTCTCAACTCCGGCTTTGGTCGCGCCATCGAGATGGGCGCTGGCTTCGGTCTTGGGGATGATCTGATCAACAAGCTGTTCTGATTGCCATGCGTTTGCCGCGCGCGGCCGCTGCAGACGCTGCGAGGGCCTGCGCACCGCGCGCCATTGCCGCTACACCAGCCCCTCGAACAGCAGCACATCGACCGGGTCTCCGGCCTGCACGGTGGCTTGGTCATGGTGCAGCACGATCAGGCCGTGCGCCTGTGACATCGAGCTGAGCACGCCCGAGCCCTGGTTGCCGATGGCGCTCACCTGCCAGCGACCGTCGGGCAGCAGGGTGAGCAGGCCGCGCTGGTATTCGGTGCGGCCCGGCTTCTTGCGCAGGGTCTGGGCGCTGACCGCACGCAGCATCGGTTGCGGCTGCGGGCTGGCGCCCATGGCGTGCAGCAGGGCGGGGCGGACGAAGGCGTAGAAGGTCACCATCACCGCCACCGGGTTGCCGGGTAGGCCGAACAGCCAGGCGCTGTGCCCGCCAGCGCGCAGCTGCCCGAAGGCCAGCGGCCGCCCTGGCCGCATCGCAATGCGCCAGAACACCACATCGCCCATGCGCGCGAGGGTGCTGCGCAGGTAGTCGGCCTCGCCCACACTGACTCCGCCCGAGGTGATGACCGCGTCGGCGCATTCGGTTGCGGTGCGCAGCGCCGCTTCTAGTGCCTGCGGGCTGTCGGGCACCACGCCGAGGTCGATGATGTCGCAGCCCAGGCGCGCGAGCATCCCCCAGAGGGTGTAGCGGTTGCTGTCGTACACGCAGCCAGGATCGAGCGGTTCTCCCACCGAACGTAGTTCGTCGCCGCTGGAAAAAAAAGCCGCGCGCAGTCGGCGCCGCACCGGCACCTCGGCCCGGCCCAGCGAGGCGATCAGCCCCAGATCGGCTGGACGCAGCACCTTGCCCGCGGGCAGCGCAGTCTTGCCGCGTGCCAGGTCTTCGCCGCGCAGGCGGCGGTTTTCGCCCGCGCGCACCACGCCCTGCGGGATGATGACCGTCTCGCCTTGCACGCGACAGAGTTCCTGCGGCACCACGGTGTCGCACCCGGCCGGCATGACCGCGCCGGTCATGATCCGCACCGCGCTGCCTGCTGGCACGGTGCCGTCGAAGGCATGACCGGCAAGGCCGCGCCCGGTGATGGTCAGCACCGTGTCGCCCTGCGTCTGCAGATCGGCCCCGCGCAGGGCGTAGCCGTCCATCGCCGAGTTGTCGTGCGCCGGCACGTCGATGGGCGAGACGATGTCCTGCGCCAGCACACGGCCGAGCGCGTCGCGGACCGCCACGTGTTCGACCGCCTGCACCGGCTGCACGCTGGACTGGATGACGGCGAGCGCGGCGTCCACCCGCAGGGCATTCGGATCGTAGCCGGCAACGCAGGAAATGATCTGCTGGAGATCGAAGGTGTCGGTCATGGCGAATCGGTGCGTTCCAGGCGCTGCAGGTCGGCCTGGGTATTGATGTTCTCAAAGGCATGCGCATCGTCGAAATCGACGATCGCTGTCGGATGACGGGCGGTCCACTGGTCGATCTTGCTGCCGCCTGCGGCGACAAAATCGCGCAGATCGTCGCGCAGAGCTGTGTCCATCAGGCAGAACACCGGTTGCAGCCGCCCCGCTGCGCGTGGCAGGGCGATGCGCGCTTGCACCGCCAGAAGGCCCTGGCCGAGCCGATCGGCCAGATCGAGCGGCAGCAGCGGGCAGTCGCACGGCGCGGTCAGCAGATATCGCGTGGTGCAGGCATCCAGTCCGGCGAGAAAGCCGGCCAGCGGCCCGGCAAATTCGGGCTGCGGACCGTCGGTCACGACCGGCAAGCCCCAGCTGCGATAGATGTCCAGATGCCGGTTGGCGTTGATCAACAGCGGGCCAACCTGGGGCTGTAGCCGCTGGCGCACCTGCTGGGCCAGCGGCAGGCCACGCCAGGGCTGCAGGCCCTTGTCGACCCCGCCCATGCGGCTGCCGCGTCCGCCGGCGAGCACAAGGCCGGTGATCTCGGCTCGGTCGATGGTCAGCGGCATCTCAAGGCATCTCCCGCTCGCCCGGCTCGCGCACCTGTTGCGTGGCATGCGAGGCATCGCCGCGGAGCACCGGGCCTTTCATGATGGACACCACCAGGCAGCCGATCGCCACGGTGAACACCAGCGTGGCATCGAACAGGCTCACGCCCATGCAGAACATATCGATCAGATCGCGCGCGGGCTGCGGATCGCCCTGCACCAGGCCGGGTTGATATCCGGTCTTGAGCCAGGCGCCGACCAGCCACGGGACGGTCACGCCGATGGCATAGGCCGGCAGCAGCCAGCGGGTGATTGCCCGCTCGAGTCCGGGCGTTCCTAAAGGGGCGGCAGGACGTGTTGGCATGGGCAGCATGCTACAGCCGTGCGCCGCCCGGTGTGTGATGCTGGCGTTCATAGCGCTGCTGGCAGGCGGTGCAGCGCAGCGCCGTGGGCTCGGCCATCAGTCGCGCGAGCGCGATCTCGGCGCCGCAGTCGATGCACACACCAAAGTCGGGCGTGTCCAGCCGCTGCAACGCGCTGTCGATCGCCGCCAGCTCGCTGGCGTCGCGCGCGGTCGAGGCGATCTCTACCGCATCCATGGCATCGACTACGGCCTCGTCATCGGTTTCACCGCGGTGGCTGCGCACCGCGAGCGTGCCGTCCTCGCTGATCGATTCGGCGCGCAGATCGGCCACCATCTGCGTGCGGCGTTCGCGCAACTGGGCGCGCAGGGTCTCGCGCTGGTCGGGGGTGAGGGGCATGTCGGTCTCCTGATGGCTTGTGCTGCAGATGATGCGCCCATTGTGGATCGCGGTGATGATCAGCGGCTTGCGCTGGCGCAACGCATCATTCGCTGTGCATGAATTGCCGCAGCCGGAACCCGAGCAGACGCAGCGTGGCGAAATACAGCAGGGCAGATGTGCCCAGCAGCCCCAGCCCGAGCAGCAGCCGCTGCAGGTCGCCGTGCGCCCGGTCCCAGGGCAGGGCGACTGCGCCCCACAGCATCAGCGTGCCCAGCGGAATCTGCGCCAGCACCACCTTACCGGCGAAATGCCCCCAGCCCGGCTGCGGCTGAAACATGCCCCGCTTGCGCAGCCCACGAAACAGCAGGCTGGCGTTGAGCAGCGCGCCGATGGATATCGCCAGCGCCAGCCCGGCATGTCCCAGCCGGGGCACGAACAGCAGATTCATCAACTGGGTGCAGGCCAGCACCACCAGGGCGATTTTCACTGGGGTACGCAGATCTTGCCGGGCGTAAAAGCCGGGGGCGAGGATCTTGATGCCGATCAAGGCAATCAGCCCGATGCCGTAGGCGCGCAGCGCGCTGGTCGTGGCCAGCACGTCGGCATGGTCGAAACGCCCGTAGTTGTAGAGCATGGACACCAGCGGCTGGGCGAAAATCAGCAGCGCAATCGCGCTGGGCAGCGCCAGCAGCAGGGTCAGCCGCAGCCCCCAGTCGAGCAGGGTGCTGTACTTGGCGACATCCTCGGTGGCCACCGCGCGCGACAGGCTGGGCAGCAGCACCGAGCCCAGCGCCACGCCCAGGATCGCAGTGGGAAACTCCATCAGCCGGTCGGCATACGCCAGCCACGACACACTGCCCGCCGCCAGGTGCGAGGCGATCTGGGTGTTGATGACGATCGACACCTGCGCCACCGACACCGACAGGCTGGCAGGCAGCATCTGCTTGACTACGCGATGCACCCCATCGGAGCGCCAGGCCTTGAGAAAGCTCAGCCGAAAGCGCGGCATCACCGCATACCGGCGCAGCGCCGGCCACTGCACCGCCAGCTGCGCCACCCCGCCGACCATCACCCCGATCGCCAGCGCGTAGATCGGCGGATGCACCAGCTTGTGGAGGGCCACTGCGACACCGATGATGGATAGATTCAGCAGCGCGGGCGTCACCGCCGGCACCGCAAAGTGTTTCCAGGTATTGAGGATGCCGGCGCTGAGCGCCACCAGCGAAATCAGCGCGGCATACGGAAACATCAGCCGCGTCATCCAGACCGCGGCGTCGAATGCGTCCGGATGCAGGCCCGATGCGGTAAGCCACACCAGCACTGGCGACAGCAGTACCCCGGCAGCGCTGATGGCCACCAAGATCCACAGCAATGCGGTGGCGACCTGATCGATCAATTCCTGCGTCTGCTCGGGCGACCTGGTCTGCCGGGTCTGCGACAGCAGCGGCACGAATGCCTGCGAGAATGCGCCTTCGGCAAACATGCGGCGCAGCAGATTGGGTAGGCGAAACGCCACATTGAATGCATCGGTCCAGGCGCTGGCGCCGAAGAACGTGGCCACCATGATTTCCCGCACCAGCCCGGTGATGCGCGAGGTCAGGGTGAGAAGGGAGACGGTAGAGGCGGCCTTGAGCAGATTCACCGGGCCGCATTATAGGAAGCCCCTTCGGCCGGCCTTGCAGGAGCTGGCGAGGTTTTGTCTATAATGAGCGGTTTTCCGAGCAGGCAACACAGCAGGCAACACGACAAGGATTTCGACCATGGCAACCAAAGCCGCAGCCAAGAAAAAGAGCGTTCGCACCCCTTCTGGGCGCAAGCGCGCGCGTCAAGCGATCAAAGCCAACGCCGCGAACAAGGCACTTCGTTCGCGGTTTCGCACCGCGGTCAAATCGGTGCGCAAGGCCATTGCCAGCGGCGATCACGCCAAGGCGATGGAGGTGTTCAGGGCCAATGTCAGCGTGATCGACTCGATCGCCGACAAAAAGATTTTCCACAAGAACGTCGCTGCGCGTCACAAGAGCCGCCTGAACGCCGCGATCAAGGCGCTCGCTGCCTGAAGGCGCGTTGCCTGCTCCGGCTGGTGCCATTCACCTGCCAGCAAAAAAGCCCGCATCTGCGGGCTTTTTTGCTGCCGCGGCCGCTTTGAGTGCACAGCGCTGGTGACAAGCAGCGTCAGGCTGTCTGGAACACCCTCTGCAGCGTCTCGCGTGCGGCCTGCAGGTCGTCCAGAGCCGGCTCCGGGTCGATATCGGTCAGACAGGCGTCGACTACCTCGAGCTGGTTGTCGCGAGCGAAATTGAGCAGGAAGTCGAACGCCATCGGCTCGATGTCGCGCAGCGACTCGCTCACCACCAAGCAGCGCACCCCATCGACCACGGTCGGCACACAGTAGGGCGAGTAGCCCAGGTGCGCCTCCTTGCGACACAGCCCTGCCGGACGAAATCGCGACATCAGGCCGGCGAGCCGCTCGGCCCAGTCGCTCGGGCGGAAGGTGCGGCCGTCTGCGGTGATGCCGCGGATGAAAATCTCTCGGGGTTTGACGAGTTGCAGGGTGCTGGGAATGGCGCTCATGGCTGGATCCAAAAAAGGGGGAAGCAGTTTTGCTGCGGTGCCGCAATTATGCTGCATTGCAGTATTTCAGGGTTAACCCGGGGGTGAGGTTGTGTTGCAGATGCAACAAATACTCCACCCAGTGTGCGGCATCGGGCGTCATGGGCCGCTCTCTATAATCGGGGTACGACCCGGTGGTGCGCCGCATTGCGCTGGAACTGCCCGCCGGGTTTGCTATTTGCGAAGGAGAATCGCCCATGCCGACCCCAGCACCCACCGGGCCATCCCATCTGATGCAGACCTACGCCAGGCTGCCCGTCGCCCTCGCGCATGGCGAAGGCGCTTGGGTGTGGGACACGCAGGGCCGGCGGTATCTGGATGCGCTGTCGGGCATTGCGGTCAACACCCTGGGCCATGCGCATCCGCGGCTGATCGCGGCCATCTGCGATCAGGCGGGCAAGCTGATCCACACCTCCAACCTCTACCAGATCCCGCTGCAGGAACAGTTGGCCGAGCGGCTGTGCGCCCTGGGCGACATGGACGCGGCGTTTTTCTGCAATTCCGGGCTGGAAGCCAACGAAGCGGCGATCAAGCTGGCACGCCTGTATGGTCATCAGCGCGGCATCGACCGCCCGGAAATCGTGGTGTTCGAGCGGGCATTTCACGGCCGTTCACTGGCCACGCTGTCGGCAACCGGCAATCCCAAGGTGCAAAAAGGCTTTGAGCCGCTGGTCGAGGGTTTTGTGCGCATTGCGCTCAACGATGCCTCGGCGTTGCAGCAGGTGGCCAAGACGCACCCGAATGTGGTGGCGGTGTTCGTCGAGGCCATCCAGGGTGAGGGTGGCATTCAGCCTGCGCGTGCCGACTTTCTGCAGGCGGCGCGCGCGCTGTGCGACCGGCATGGCTGGCTGCTGATGATCGACGAGGTGCAGTGCGGCACCGGCCGCACCGGCAAGTGGTTCGCACACCAGTGGGCCGGGGTCAAGCCCGACGTCATCGCGCTGGCCAAGGGGCTGGCTTCGGGCGTTCCGATTGGGGCGATTGTGGCGCGCGGCGCCGCCGCCACCACCTTCGGCCCCGGGCAGCATGGCACCACCTTCGGTGGCAATCCGCTGGCCTGCCGCGCCGCACTGGAGACGCTGGCAGTGATCGAGGACGAAGACCTGCTGGCCAATGCCGCGGCGCGCGGTGCGCAAATCCTGCATGCGCTGCATCACGGCCTCGATGGGGTCGACGGTGTGGTCGAGGTGCGCGGGCAGGGGCTGATGATCGGCATCGAGCTCGACCGCCCGGCAGGCGATCTGGTGCGCATCATGCTGGAGCGCGGTGTGCTGCTCAATGTCACGCAGGAGCGGGTCATCCGCCTGCTGCCGCCGCTGATTTTCACCGCCGAGCAGGCCGACGCGCTGGTGCAGGCGCTGGTGCCCGCCGTGCAGGAGTTCCTGCAGGCGGCCGCCGCTCAACAACAATGACGAGGGAGACCGAGATGCACACCACGCTGCGGCATTACCTGCAGTTTTCCGACCTGACGCGGCAGGAGTACGACTACATCTTCGCCCGCGCCGCGCTGATCAAGGCCAAGTTCAAGCGCTACGAGCCGCACCAGCCGCTGGTCGACCGCACGCTGGCGATGATTTTCGAAAAGCACTCCACCCGCACCCGGCTGAGCTTCGAGGCCGGCATGCACCAGCTCGGCGGCGCGGCGATCTACATCAACACCCGCGACAGCCAGCTCGGCCGCGGCGAGCCGATCGAGGACGCCGCGCAGGTGTTTTCGCGCATGGTCGATCTGGTGATGATCCGCACCTACGGGCAGGAAATCGTCGAGCGCTTTGCCGCGCACTCGCGCGTGCCGGTGATCAACGGCCTGACCAACGAGTTCCATCCCTGCCAGATCCTGGCTGATGTCATGACCTATATCGAGCATCGCGGGCCGATCCAGGGCAAGACCGTGGCCTGGATCGGTGACGCCAACAATATGTTCTACACCTGGCTGCAGGCGGCGGAAGTGCTCGATTTCACGCTGCATTTCTCAGGCCCCGCGGGCTACGGCCCCGACCTGAACCGTCCGGGCTATCCGGTGACCGCGGCGCAGGCTGAACGCCTGCGTATCTTCGACGACCCGCACCAGGCCTGCACCGGCGCGCATCTGGTCACCACCGATGTGTGGACCAGCATGGGCTTCGAGGCGGAAAAACAGGCGCGCGAACAGGCATTCAAGGGTTTCATGGTCGATGCCCGGATGATGTCCCGGGCGCAGCCCGATGCGGTGTTCATGCACTGCCTGCCGGCGCATCGCGGCGAGGAAGTGGCTGCCGAGGTGATCGACGGCCCGCAAAGCGTGGTCTGGGACGAGGCCGAAAACCGCCTGCACGGACAGAAAGCGCTGATGGAGTACCTGCTGCTCGGCCGGCTGGACTGACCCTAAGCCGCAGTTAAGCCCGGCTGACGAAAATGCAGACATTACAGGCAGCGCACGGCATGTGCTGCCAGGAGTGTCTCGCATGTCCTCCATCCAATCCCCACAACACAACTCCGCGCAGCCCGGCTCCGGGGTGCGGCATGTCGATCTGGCCCTGAATGCGAGGCCACAGGCGGCGCGCCTGGTCGCCGAAGATCACGCGGCGATGCGCGCGCTGGGCTGGGTGCGCATCGCCTTCGGCGTGTTCTTCGCCATCAACCTCGGCCTGCATTTCAACCCACAGTATGCCGCGCAGTTCGCTGCCAATGTCCGCCACGCGGCACTGGCTGCAGGGCAGCCGCATTGGCTCGGCGTCTGGGCCGAGAGCGTGCTGCAGATCATGGGCGCCATCGGCATGCCCAAGGCGGTGGCGTTGTTGTTCGGCATCGAGGCGCTGCTGACCGTGAGCCTGCTCACCGGCTGGGGACTGCCGACACTGGCCTGGGTGGGGCTGGTGTACGAGCTGTTGATGTGGAGCCTGCTTGGCGGGCTGGGCGGGCCGTACACCAGCGGGGCGACCGATCCCGGCACCGCCATCGTCTATGCACTGGGGTTTGCGCTGCTGTTACTGCTGCGCGGCTGGCAGGGTGCGGCCTGGTCTGATGCACCGCTGCGCCGGCCCGGTCGCCTGCGTGTGCGCTGGGCGTTCTGGCTGTTCGGGCTGCTGTGGGCGTTCGATGCCTGGTGGAAATGGCAGCCCGGTTTTCTGCAGCACTTCTCCAGCTATCTGACCAGCGCGCAGGCCGGGCAGCCGGCGTGGATCGCGGAGTGGATTGCGGTGTTCATCGGCCTGGGGCATGTAATCGGCATGGAGCGCTTTGCGGTGCTGGCGGCGCTGACTGAAACCGCCATTGCTGCCGGGCTGTTGCTCGCGCCGTGGCTGCCGGATTGGCTGCGCCGTCTGGTGTTGTGGGGCGGTCTGCTCTACAGCCTGCTGCTGTGGAGCACGGCGGAGGGCTTCGGCGGCCCTTACGGGCCGGGGTTCACCGGCAACAAGGGCGATGTGCTGGGCACGACCACGGTGTACGCGCTGCTGTTTCTGTTCCTGCTGGCGGCGCAGGTTTGGCTGCGCCGTGCGCCGCCACCGGACGGCGGGCCCACGACGCTTCAAGGCTGATCATTGCGCTGGATCGGGGCGCGACCTGCCGCATTGCCAGCACTGCGCGAACTGCGGGCCGTGACGTTCGCCGCAACCGGGGCAGACCCAGCGGGCGCCGCGTATCGGCCTGCGCAGCTCCTGCAGCAGTTGCCGCGCGCGCGGCAGGTCGGCGTCGTCGAGCACCCACACCGCCGGATCGCATTGGTCGGGCGGAATCTCGCCGGCGATGCTGGTGAGGTAGCGCGAGAACACCTCGGCGCGGATGCCCGCGGCGTTCAGTGCATCGGCCCACAGCGTGGCGATGACCATGTTGGGTGCGCTGGCGACGCGTTTCATCGCGCTCGGGCCGAGGTCAGCTCGGCATACAGGGTGCGGTACAGCGCCAGCCGTGCCGGAGTGATGGCGCTCGGGTCGGTGGTGAACACGCAGCCGGGCTCGTCGCGGTGCGTGCAGTTATGGAAGCGGCACTGGCCGCGCCGCGCGCGGATTTCGACAAACCCGTGCTGCAGCTGCGACACCGACAGGTGGTGCAGGCCGAAAGACTGGAAACCGGGCGAATCCATCAGCGCGCTGCCCGGGGGCAGGCCCGGCAGTTCGTATAGCCGCGTGGCCGTGGTGGTGTGCCTGCCGGCCGACAGCGCCTCGGAGATTTCGCGCGTGGGCGCTTGCGCCTGCGGCACCAGCAAATTTGTCAGGCTGGACTTGCCCACGCCGGATGCGCCCAGCAGCAGGCTGGTGCGGCCGCTGAGCAGGGGAGTCAGCGCTTCTCGCGCCTGATGCGGCGCGGCGCGCACCGACAGCTCGATGACCTGGTAGCCCAGATCGCGGTACAGCGCCATTTCGGCCCGCGCAGCCGGTGTTTGCGGCAGGTCGCATTTGTTCAGCAGCAGGGTCACGGCAATGCCCGCGGCATCTGCAGCCACCAGCGCGCGACCGATCAATCCGTGCTGGATGCCCGGATGGGTGGCGGTGACGAGCAGCACCTGGTCGAGGTTGGCAGCGAACATCTTGCTGCGCCATTGGTCCTCGCGCCACAGCGCGTTACGCCGCGGCAGCACCTGTGCGATCGCCAGCGGGGGAATGCCCGGGGCGAGACGGACGAAATCGCCGCAGACCACGTCCGCCCGCCGTCCGCGCGGCACACAGGGCATGACGCGACCATCGTCCAGCCGGGCGAGAAACTGCCTGCCGAAGGCGGCGACGATGCGCCCGCTCAGGCCGCTGGTTTGGTCGGAAAGAGATTTGGTGCCGCGCTTGCCCTTGGGCTGTTGGGGTTGGGGGCGTGCGAGGGCGTCCATGCGTGGCGTTTTAGCGCGCGGTGCCCTGTGCGTAGACCGCGTCGACCTTGGCCGCGCAGATGAAGTCGTTGCGCGTGATGCCGCCGGCCGAGTGGGTGTTGAACGCCACCGTGCAGCGGTTGTACTGCACCAGAAGATCGGGATGATGGTCTTCGCGGTGCACCACCCAGGCCAGCGCGTTGACGAAGGCCAGAGTCTGGTAATAGTTGCCGAACGAAAAGGTTTTGCGGATGCTGCCGTCCGCGTGCTGCCAGCCATCGAGCAATTGCAGATAGGGCGCGAGCGCGTCGCCCTGTAGACGGTGGCTGGGGTCCAGCGGGATGCAGTGCGCGGTCAGGAGATCGTCGAGGGTCATGGCAGTTCAGGCGGTGGCCGCAGTGGAGGAGGGGGTTGCCGCGGCATCGGGCAGCGCGCCCAGGCGCTGCAGCCGCTGCAGCGCAGGCGGGTGGCTGTAGTAGAAGCGCACGTACAGCGGATCGGGGGTCAGTGTGCTTGCATTGTCACGGTAGAGCGCCACCAGCGCTTCGCCGAGTGCACGCGCGTCGCTGTGCTGTGCAGCGTAGGCGTCGGCCTCGAACTCGTGCTTGCGCGAGATGGCCGCGGCCAGCGGGCTGAAGAACACCCCGAACACCGGCAGGACCAGGCTGAACAGAATCAGCGCCAGCGCGTGGTTGGGTGCGAACAGATTGGGCATCACGCCCAGCCCGACGTAGAACCACACCTGATTGGCCAGCCAGCCCAGCAGCGCAAAGCCCGCCAGACTTGCGCCGAACATCATCACCATGCGCTTGAGAATGTGGTGTCGCTTGTAGTGCCCGACCTCATGCGCGAGCACGCCCTCGATCTGCGCCGGGCTGAGCTGGGCGAGCAGAGTGTCGAACAGCACCACGCGCCGCGCCGCGCCCATGCCGGTGAAATAGGCGTTGGCATGCGCACTGCGGCGCGAGCCGTCCATGACGAACAGACCTGAGAGGGCAAAGTCGCAACGCTGCATCAGCGCCTGGGCGCGGGTCTTGACCTCGCCGTCGGGCAGGGGCTGGAACTTGTTGAACAGCGGCGCGATCAGCAGCGGATAGACCACCATCATCAGCAGGCTGAACGCAGTCAGTCCCGCCCAGGCCCACAGCCACCACCAGCGACCCGCCACCTGCATGATCCACAGCACCAGCAGCGCCAGCGGCAGCAGGATGACGGCGCTGACCACGGCGTTCTTCAGCAGATCGAGCACATACGAGCGCGGGGTCTGGCGGTTGAAGCCGAAGCGCGCCTCCAGCCCGAAGGTGCGCGCCACGTCCCACGGCAAATCGAGCAGTGCGCCGATCACGGCAAACGCCACCAGCAGCGCGAGCTGCCCACCCAGCGCGGTGCCAAAGGTGCTGCTGACCCAGCCGTTGAGCAACTGCAACCCGCCTTCGAGCGTCCACACCAGCACGATCACGGCGGAGTACAGCGTGGCCCACAGCCCAAAGCGCAGCTTGGCCACGGTGTAGTCTGCGGCCTTCTGGTGCGCTTGGAGCGAGATGCTGCCGCGAAACGGCGCGGGAACGACGTCGCGGTGCGCCAGCACATGGCGCATCTGGCGCTGCGCCAGCCAGAGTTTCAGCGCCGTGCCGCCGATCAGCGCGCTAGCGAACAGGGCGCTCCACGCCAGGGCGAGATGTTGCGGGCTCATGCGAAAATCCTTAGAAGTCTGTCGCAATCGACAGCCTGCAGATTATTCCACCCGGCACCGCCTTGCTGCGAGCCGCCTCGTTGTCCACATTGAATGCCGTCCATGCCCGATTTCGCCGCGTCTGCCTCCCCCGTTCTCGCCTGCCATGATGACAACCTCATTTGGGTGGACATGGAGATGACCGGGCTGAATCCGGATACCGACCGCATCATCGAAATCGCGGTGGTGGTGACCGATCCGCAGCTCGAAGTGCGCGTGGAGGGGCCGGTGCTGGCCATTCATCAGAGCGATGCGGTGCTCGCCGGCATGGACGCATGGAATCAGAACACCCACGGCAAGTCCGGGCTGATCGATCGGGTGCGCGCCAGCACCGTGGACGAAGCGCAGGCGAGCCAGCTGATCCTCGCCTTTCTCAAAAACTACGTCCCGGCGGGCAAGTCGCCGATGTGCGGCAACACCATCTGCCAGGACCGCCGCTTCATGGCCCGCGGCATGCCCGAGCTGGAGGCGTATTTCCACTACCGCAATCTGGATGTCAGCACGCTGAAGGAACTCGCCCGCCGCTGGCGGCCCGAGCTGGTGAGTGCGTTCAAGAAACAGCAGGCACACACCGCCCTGGCCGACATCCAGGAATCGATCGACGAGCTGCGCCACTACCGCGAACACTTTCTGCGCGTGCCGGCGGCCGGGATGGACCCGGAAGCGCTCAGTTGAGCTGCTGCGCGTCGAAATCCTCCTCGCGGAATTCCCATTCGGGGCGCTCGTGCGCGCCTCTCTGCGCTTGCAGCTTGCGCAGTTCCACGCGGCGGATCTTGCCCGAGATGGTCTTGGGCAACTCGAAAAACTCGATGCGGCGGATGCGCTTGTACGGCGCAGCGCGTTCGCGCACGAAGCGCAGGATGTCGCACGCCAGTTCGGCGCTGGGCGCAAAGCCGACGCGGCAGGACACGAAAGCCTTGGGAATGGTCAGGCGCAGCGCGTCGGGGCAGGGCACCACGGCGGCCTCGGCCACTGCCGGATGCTCGATCAGCAGGCTTTCCAGCTCGAACGGGCTGATGCGGTAGTCGGAGGACTTGAACACATCGTCGATGCGGCCGACGAAGGTGTAGTAGCCGTCGGCATCGCGCTGCGCCACGTCGCCGGTGTGATAGAGGCCGTCGTGCAGCACCTGCGCGGTCTTTTCGGCGTCTCCCGCGTATTCGACCAGCAG
>JBMFIE010000038.1:0-14857 GCA_049976465.1 Thiomonas sp.
GGAAGATGAGTCCGATCGACGCCGTGGCGCAGAAGCACTGGAAAGACTACAGCGTCGCGCGCAATGCCATGTTCGCCCGCACCCACACCCTGGCGGCGCCGTGGACCATCGTGCGCGCAAACGACAAGAAGCTGGCGCGCCTGAATCTCATCATGGATCTGCTGACCCGGCTCGAATACCAAGACAAGAATCATGCCGTGCTCGTGCCCGACCCCGAGCTGGTGTTCAACTACACCCAGGACGCCGTGACACAGGGGCGCGTGGCGCCCTGAGGGAATGCGGACATGGCCAGGCACGTCCCTTCTGCGCCGGTGGTGGCCCCGGTGCATCCCGATCATGCGCAGATCGTTGCGCTGCTCGACGATGCGCCGATGCGCCTGCAGCATTATCTGGCCTGGGCGCTGTCCAGTGGCGGCACGCTGATCGACGGGATATCGGTGTTCATGCTGGGCATTGCCATTCCTCTGCTCACACAGGACATGCGGTTGTCGCCGCTGCAGACCGGGTTGCTCGGCGCGGCGCTGGTGGCCGGAGCCATCGTTGGTGCGATGCTGGGCGGGCGACTGGCCGACCGCATCGGTCGCAAGTCGGTCTTTCTGCTCGACATGGCGCTGCTGGCCGCGGCCGCAGGGTTCAGCGCGCTGACATGGAACGCTTGGTGGCTGATCGCGGCGCAGTTTGTCGTCGGCATCGGCGTGGGTATGGACTTTCCGGTCAGCGGCAGCTATGTGGCCGAGTGCATGCCGCACCGCAGGCGCAGTGAGATGATGGTGGCAACCATCGCATGCCAGTCGGTTGGCTTGGTGGTGGCCGCGCTGCTGGCGTCTGCCCTGCTGCATCTGCAGGCCGAGCCGTCGGTGTGGCGCTGGTTCTTTGCAGTGGAAATGCTCACCGCACTGCTGTTTCTGGTCGGACGCCTGAACCTGCCGGAAAGTCCGCGCTGGCTGATGGGGCAGGGTCGCAACCGCGAGGCGGTGCACATGCTCGAGCGCTTCGTCCCCTCTGACCGACGCCTGCTCGAGCGCATGGCCTCGCGTCTGGGCAATACCGTGCACTATGTCGCCCGTGTGCCTCAAGCCGACCACCCGCCGGGCTACGCGGTGCTATTCCAGCGGGAATACCTGCGCAGTACCCTGCTGAGCACCGTGCCCTGGTTTTTGATGGACATCGCCACCTACGGCGTGGGCCTGTTCACCGCCGTGCTGCTGGCCGAAATGCACTTCACCGGCCAAGACCTGCCACTGGTCCAGCAGGTGGCGGCATTGGCGCGCGGCACCGGACTGATCGACCTGTTCCTACTGCTGGGCTTTGCGCTCGGGATGTGGGCGGTCAGCCGCTTTGGGCGCATCCGCATGCAACTGATCGGCTTTGCTGGCATGGCGCTGGGCATGGGGCTGCTTTGGCTGAGCACTGCGCTGCCTGGCGCGGCTGCGGCGCATGTGCCGCTGGTGTTCGCCGGCTTCGTGGTGTTCAACCTGTTCATGAACATGGGGCCCAACAGCACCACCTACATCCTGCCCACCGAGTTGTATCCCACCCAGCTGCGCGCCACCGGTGCGGGCTTTGCCGCTGCGGTGGCCAAGGTCGGTGCGACACTCGGGGTGTTTACCCTGCCGCTGGTGAAAGCGGCGCTCGGCGTGCCCGCAGTACTGGCGCTGATGGTGTTGATCAGCCTGCTCGGCCTGCTCGCTACCTGGGCATTCAGCATGTACGGCCACGGCCTGACTCTGGAGCAGCACCAGACCCAAATCCTTCCCACGCGCCGTGCGCAGGCCGCGCTGCTGACGGCGCATCCGGAGTGAACGACATGAACCAGGCACCGCCTACACTCGATGCGAAATCGGTTGCCGCAATGGCGCCGGAGGCGCTGCTGCAAATCCTGCACAGCACAGCGAACGGCCTGACCGCAAGTGAAGCCGCGCAGCGCTTGGCGCAGCTTGGCCCCAACAGCCTGCCGGAGCAGCACATCAGCCTGTTCATGCGTCTGGCGCATTATTTTTGGGGGCCGATTCCGTGGATGATCGAAGTGGCCGCGCTGCTGTCGGCGCTGGTGCGGCATTGGCCGGACTTCATCATCATCGTGTTGCTGCTGCTGTTCAACGCGGGCATCGGTTTCTGGCAGGAATACAAGGCGAGCAGCGCACTCGATGCTCTCAAGAAACAGCTTGCGCTCAAGTGCCGCGTCAGGCGCGACGGCCAGTGGCTGCAGATCGACGCCGCGCAGCTCGTGCCGGGCGACATCGTGCGCGTACGCCTGGGCGACATCCTGCCGGCGGACATCAAGCTGCTCGAAGGCGACTATCTCAGCGTCGATCAATCGGCGCTGACCGGCGAGTCGCTGCCCGTCAGCCGCAAAGTGGGCGAGGTGGTGTATTCCGGCTCCATCGCCAAGCAGGGCGAGATGGTCGGCGTGGTCTATGCCACGGGTGTGAACACCTATCTGGGCAAGACCGCGCAGCTGGTGCAAAAGGCTGGCGCCGTATCGCACTTCCAGAAGGCGGTATTGAACATCGGCGACTATCTCATCTATGTCAGCCTGGGGCTGGTGGTCATCCTGGTGCTGGTCGAGTTGCAGCGTGGCCTGCCGTGGATCGATCTGTTGCAGTTTGCGCTCATCCTCACCGTGGCCTCCATTCCGGTAGCCATGCCCGCGGTGCTGTCGGTGACCATGGCGCTCGGCGCGCTGGCGCTGTCCAAGGAGAAGGCGATCGTCTCACGGCTGGAGTCCATCGAGGAACTGGCCGCGGTCGATGTGTTGTGTTCGGACAAGACCGGCACGCTCACGCAAAACAAGCTCACCCTCGGCGATCCGCTGCTGGTCGCTGCGCCCGATGCGGCAACGCTGATACTGCACGCGGCGCTGGCCAGCCAGTCCGACAATGGCGACGCCATCGACCAGGCGGTGTATGCGGCGCTGCCCGGCAACGCGCTGCCCGGGGGCTATACCGCAGCGGGCTTCACACCCTTCGACCCGGTGGGCAAGCGCAGCGAAGGCCGCTGGACGACCGCGCAAGGCCAGAAACTCACCGCAACCAAAGGCGCGCCGCAAGTCATTCTCGACCTGTGCCAGATCGACGCCACCGCCCGCAGCAGGGCTGAGGCCTGGATCAACGCCCAAGCGGCCAAGGGTCTGCGCACCCTCGGCGTGGCGAGCAGAATGGGCGAGGGCGACTGGCAGCTCGACGGCCTGCTGTCGCTGTTCGACCCGCCGCGACCCGACTCCAAGCAGACCATTGCCGACGCGCGCGCGCATGGCCTGGCCGTGAAAATGGTGACCGGCGACAACGTCGCGATCGCGCGGGAAATCGGCGAGCAGCTCGGCATCGGTCGCAACATCATCGCTGCAGGCGCGGTGTTCGGCGCGGCCACGCAGCCGCCGGGCGTGACGCTGGCCGAGCGCATCGACGCCGCCGACGGCTTTGCCGAGGTGTTCCCCGAGCACAAGTACGGCATCGTCAAGGCACTGCAGGAGGCCGGGCACCGGGTGGCGATGACGGGCGACGGCGTCAACGACGCCCCGGCGCTCAAGCAGGCGGACGTGGGCATCGCTGTGTCGGGCGCGACCGACGCGGCGCGCGCTGCAGCCGCGCTGATCCTCACCGCGCCGGGGCTGTCGACCATCGTCAAGGCGGTGGAGGAGGCGCGGCGCATTTTCGAGCGCATGAACAGCTACGCCATCTACCGCATCACCGAGACCATCCGCATCATGGTGTTCGTCGTGCTGGCGATGCTGATCTACAACTTCTACCCGATCACCACGGTGATGATCATCCTGCTGGCGTTCTTCAACGACGTGCCCATCATGACCATCGCCTACGACCGCACCGCGGTCGACCCACAGCCGGTGCGCTGGGACATGCGGCGGGTGCTGACCGTCTCGACCGTGATGGGTCTGACAGGCACCGCAGGCAGCTTTCTGATGCTCGCGCTCGCGCTCGACTGGCTGCACCTGCCGATCGCCAAGGTGCAGACCTACATCTTTCTGAAGATGGCGGTGGCCGGGCACCTGACGCTGTTCGTCTCGCGCACCAAGGGCAAGTATTGGCAAAAGCCGTATCCGGCGCCGATCATGGTGTGGTCGGCGGTTCTCACCAAGGTCGCGGCCACGCTGTTGTGCGCCTGGGGTCTCGGGCTGATCACGCCGATTTCCTGGGGCGAGATCGCGATCGTCTGGGTCTATTCCATCGTGTGGTCTTTCTTTACCGACTGGGCCAAGCGGCTGGTGCACCAGCATCTTGACCATACAGCGCCGCGTCACCGCGATTTCCTGCGCCTGCTCAAACAGCGCGTGTTCAAACCCCACCATTCCGCCGGCGCCTGATGGGCGCGGGCATTTTGTTGTTTTTCATCTTTCACTGGGAGGTTCATCATGTCACACCGTCATGCCATCGTCTGGGTCGATCATTCGCAAGCGCGGGTGTTGTTCATCGACACTGCGGATGTCGAAAGATCCATCATCATGCCCAAGGAGCATCCGCATCTGCACATCATGAGCGGCACCATCGGCAGCGGCAAGGCGCCCGAGGACCAGCACTACTACCACGCGGTCGCCGAAGCGCTGGCCTCGGTCCCCGAGATTCTGATCACCGGGCCGGGACAGGCCAAGCTGGCGCTGTTCAAGCATCTGCAGCGCCACGACCCCGCGGTGGCCGAGCATGTGCTGGGCATCGAATCGGCCGACCATCCGACCGATGGCCAACTGGTCGCGCATGCCCGCCACTACTTCAAGGCCAAGGATCAGATGCTCGGTGTTTGACCAGCTCGATTTCATCCTCAACACCCACTGAACCACCATGTCCACCTACAAAAAGATTCTGGTTCCCATCGATGCCAGCCAGACCGCGCAAGCCGCTGCCGCGCAGGCCACGGCGCTGGCGCACGATCAATCTGCGGCGCTTCGCTTCGTCGTGGTCGTCGAGGCGCACGGGCTGATGGCCTCGGCTCCGGAACTGCTCAATGTGATGGGCAACGACGCCCGTCTGCTGCTGGATGCCTGGGTCAACAAGGCGCAAGCCCCCGGTCAGGATGTCAGTTCCGCAGTGGTTGAAACCTCGCAGGCCATGCCGCGCGTGACAGATGCCATTCTGTCCGAGGCACGGCGGTGGGGCGCCGATCTCATTGTCATCGGCAGTCACGGCCGCAGCGGCGTGCGCCGCATGATTCTGGGCAGCGTCGCCGAGGGTGTGGCGCAGCGCAGCACCGTGCCGGTGCTGATCGTGCACGCGGGTGAGAACCCGGCCTGAGCGGTGCTTGACCCGGGCGGGTCAGGCAGGTAGCTGACCGCTCGACGGAGGCCGGTGTGGGCGCATGGAGGACGTGAAATGCCCATAACATGAGGCGCTTGCATCCAGCCGTCGCCCATGAAACGTCACCCCATTCCCCTGCCTTATCGTTCGCAGCACCCGCATCCCTGCGACGGCCGTCTGCCGCCTGATCTGCACGCCGAACTGCAACAGCGCATCACCGAGGTGGCCACCAGCACCATCGAGCTGGCGCGGGGCGAGATTCTGGCCCACAGTGGAGCTGCGTTCCATCATCTGTATCTGGTGGTGTCCGGTGCGTTCAAGGCGGTGCAACTCGGCGCAGAGGGCAAGTCGCAGATCGTGTGCTTCTATGGTCCGCGCGAACTGATGGGGCTGAGCGGTTTTTCACACCGTTGCTACACCTCCGATCTGGTTGCGCTGGCGCCGTCCGTGGTTTGCGAATTTCCTGTGCAGTCGGTCGAATCGGCAATCAGTGCGGACCGTGCCTTGCTTGAGCGGCTGCTGATCTACGTCTCTGAAAACCTGGAGCGCGCCGAGCATGACCAGTTCATGCTCGGCAGCCTGACCGCGCCACAGAGAATTGCCTGCTTTTTGCAGCGCATGCAGACAGCGCGTCGGCGGCTCGGGGAGGATGTTCACAGCTTCGAACTGCCAATGACCCGCGAGGAATTGGGCAGTTATTTGGGTCTGACGATGGAAACCATCAGCCGCCTGTTGTCACGCTTGCATGCGCAGAACGTGGCACGGATCGACAAGCGGCATGTGCACATCCTGCGCGACGATCTGCTGCAAGTCTGGCGAGATGAAGGCGTCGATCTACCCTTGTCCAGGCGGAAAAAACCACCCGAACTCAAGCTCGCCTGAGCCGGTACCGACTGAGGCTGGGGGATGCGGCCGTCGTGCAGCCAGAGGGATGGGATACCCGGGGATGCGTGGCGCAATGGTCGCGGGCGGTTTTGCCCCGCTTCAGGGTTTTTCCAGCAAGGCGCTCAGCGCAGCAATGTCGGCAGGCGCCAATTGCCCTGCTGCGTCTTTCAGGCGCAGGGCATTGATCAGCACGTCGTAGCGTGCCTTGTCGGCCTGACGCTGGGTTTCGTAGAGCTGGGACAGGGCGTTGAGCACGTCGATGTTCACCCGCATGCCGACCTTGAACCCGGTTTCATTGGCCTGTAGCGAACTGCGGCTGGAGGCGATGGCGGCATCCAGCGCCTTGACCTGGGCCAAACCGGACTGCAGGCTCAGATAGGCCGAACGCGCCTGCTGGGCAGCCGTCAGGCGCGCGGTATCGAGATCGGCCTGCGATCGATCGAGCAAATGGGCGGTCTGCTCGACATCGCTCTGCACCGCGCCGCCTGTGACCAGGGCCCAGCGCAGTTGCACGCCGACGCTCGCCACATTGGCGCGATTGCCAAATGGAAACAGCGGGCCGCCGACCGAGGTGGCGTCATGATCGACCCGGGCATAGGCAGTGACCGTGGGCAAATCGCCGGTACGGGCCTTTTGCGTGCTCAACTGCGCCAGCCTCACGCCGAGCCGGGCCTGATCGACACCGAGGTTGTGTTCCTCTGCGTTGCGCACCCAGTCGTGCAGGTCGCCTGCGGGGGCTTGCAATGCGGCAGCGGCAGACAAGGGTGCTAGTGGGCCCTGCAACCGCGAACCGACGACTTGTTCCAAGCTGGTCTGGGCCAGTTGCAGCTGATTTTTCGCCGCCAGAATCTGCGCCGCGGTCAGATCAGCGCGCGCCTGGGCGTCGCGCACGTCGACGATGGTGCCATTGCCAGCGTCGAAATTGGCCTGTGCCGCGGCACGCTGCTGCACCACAGCCTTTTGCTGCTGCTCGAGCGAGCGCAGCGTGTCCTGCGCGGCCAGCGCATCGAAGTAATGCGAGGCGACCTGCAGCATCAGCGTCTGGTTTTGCTGCACGAACTTGAGATAGGCGATGCGCGCAGCCAGCTCGGCCTGCTGCACACCGATGCGGTCGCCCGGCTGGTAGAGCGCCTGTGTGGCAACCAGACTGATGTCACGCTCGGTGTAGTTCCAGGTTGTGGGCATGCCGAACTTGGCCAGCAGCGGATTTTCGCTGTTGTCGTGCGCGTTGGCACTGATGCCCGCGCCTGCGACGAGTTGCGGCAGCAAACGGGAGCGGGCCAGCGGAATGCCCGACAGTGCGGCCTGATAGTTGGCCTGGGCGCTGCGCAGCGCCGGGTTGTGCTGTTGCGCCAGTGCAAGGGTCTGCGCCAGCGTTTCTGCCCGGGCCACACCGGACAGGCCCAGGCCAAAGCAAGCCAGGCAAGCGGCGCGCGCCAGACGATGCAGGGACAAACCAGGCGTTGCCATCGGGGTTGTTCCGGAGTGAAATGCAGCCATGGATGCTACGCCCTGACGCTTGCGAACCCTTGCGCCAGATCATGGACGCGCCGCAGGCCGGGGCGACAATCTTCCCATCAATTTGGCGGTCCACACGCTGCTTGCTCTCGGCACCTCCGTCCATCCCATGAACAACAAAAAACGGCCCCTGATCGTGTTGCTCCTGCTGCTCGCGTTGGCGCTGGCCGGCGGTGCCTATTGGTGGAGTCACCGCGCACGGCCTGCCGTCAACGCGCTGACCCTGTACGGCAATATCGACATCCGGCAGGTGCAACTCGCCTTCAATGATGCAGGGCGCGTAGCCGAGCTGCCCATGCAGGAAGGGGACATTGTGCGCAAGGGGCAGGTGGTGGCGCGCATCGACCCGGTGCGCTATCAGGACGCAGTGGACCGCGCACAGGCCGCGCTTCTGGCGCAACAGAGCGAGCTGGCCAAACTGCGCGCGGGCAGCCGGCCGCAAGAAATCGCCCAGGCCCGTGCAGCGGTGTCTGCAGCACTGGCGGCGCAGGCTAATGCCGAAGCCACCTATGCGCGACAGAAGACCCTGGTCGATTCCGGCTTTTTGCCCAGGCAGAGCCTGGACAACGTCACCCAGCAACTCAAGACCGCAGTGGCAGATGTGCAGCGCGCGCAGCAGGGCCTCAGCCTGGCGCTGCAGGGCCCGCGCAAGGAGGACATCGACGCAGCGCAGGCGCTGGTGCAGGCGGACAAAGCCGCGCTAGCACTGGCACGGCGTCAACTTGCCGATACGGTGCTGCGCGCACCCGATGACGGCGTGGTGGAAAGTCGCATCCTCGAGGTCGGGGACATGGCCGCGCCACAAACCCCGGTCATCACACTGGCGCTCAACAACCCGGTCTGGGTGCGTGCGTACGTGCCGGAAACCGAGCTTGGCAAGCTGGTGCCCGGCATGCGGGCCAGCATCCTGAGTGACAGTTTTCCCGGTCAGTCATTCGCAGGCTGGATCGGGAGCATCTCTCCCACTGCGGAGTTCACACCGAAGTCGGTGGAGACGACCGAGCTGCGTGCGCAACTGGTCTATCGCGTGCGGGTGTATGCCTGCAATCCAACGCAGAAACTGCGCCTGGGCATGCCGGTTACCGTGCAGGTGCCGCTGTTGAACAACCCGCCGCAAGCAACGTCTGCGCATGTCTGCCAACACTGAGGCCAGCGCCGGGGCCGTGCGCGGCGCGCCAGCACCGGCTGCCGCGCTTGAACTCGTGGCAGCGCACAAGCAGTTCAAGCAGGGCAAGAACACGGTCGATGCGCTCAAGGGGATCGATGCAAGTTTTCAGCAGGGTCGCATCACCGGCCTGCTCGGGCCGGATGGCGCTGGAAAAACCACGCTGATCCGCTTGGCGGCGGCACTGCTGTTGCCCAGCGCGGGGCAGGTGCTGGTGCTGGGTCTGGACACGCGGCATCAGGCCAGCGCGATCCAGCAGCGCATCGGCTATATGCCGCAGCGTTTTGGCCTGTATGAAGACCTGACGGTGCAGGAAAACCTGGAGCTTTATGCCGATCTGCAGGGACTCACCGCCGCAGCACGGCAGCAGCGTTTTGCAGAATTGCTCAAGCTCACTGCGCTGGGGCCATTCTCGGCCCGGCGCGCCGGCGCGCTGTCGGGCGGGATGAAGCAAAAGCTCGGGCTGGCGTGCACGCTGCTGCGCGCCCCCAGCCTGCTGCTGCTCGACGAGCCCACCGTGGGTGTGGATCCGATTTCGCGCCGCGAGCTCTGGAGCATCATCAGGCTCATGCGCGACCAGGGCGTTGCGGTGGTGGTCAGTACCGCCTACCTCGACGAGGCCGAACAATGCGACGACATCGTGCTGCTGCACGAGGGCAGGGTACTGGCACATCAGCCGCCAGAGGCATTCCGCGCGCCTCTCGCAGGTCGTGTGTTTCTGGTGAGACACCCGCAGCAGCATCGGCGCGCCTTGCAGGAATCGTTGCGATTGCGCCCGGGCGTGGTGGACGCTTTGGTACAGGCCGAGGGCGTGCGCGTGGTGCTACAGGGTACGGCGGCTCTGGCGCAGGACGGCGAGCAGTGGGAGGCGATGCCGCCACGATTCGAGGATGCTTTCGTCAGCCTGCTGCAGAATCGGCAGACGCAGACCGACGCGTCCGCAAGGCTGCAGTCTGCGCAGCCTGCACGAGAGGGCGCCCCCGTGCAGACCGCTCCGGACGGCGTGGCACCGACGCTCATCGAGGTCAAGGACTTGCGGCGCAACTTCGGCGCATTCCAGGCGGTCAAGGGCATCAGTTTCAGTGTGGGCAAAGGCGAGGTGTTCGGTCTGCTCGGCGCGAACGGCGCGGGCAAGAGCACCACGTTTCGCATGCTATGCGGCCTGCTGCCTGCCTCGTCCGGCACGCTGCGCGTCGCCGGGGCGGATCTGCGCACCGCAGGCGCCAGCGCGCGTGCGCGCATCGGCTACGTGTCGCAGAAATTTGCCCTCTACAGCAATCTGAGCGCACGGCAGAACCTGGATTTCTTTGCGTCGGCCTACGGCCTCAAGGGAGGCAAACGCCAGCAGCGGCTCGACTGGGCGTTTGCCGAATTCGAGCTCGCCGACTATGCCGATTCGGCAGCGATGGATCTGCCGCTGGGCTACAAGCAGCGGCTGGCGCTGGCCTGCGCGTTGATGCACGAGCCTTCGATCCTGTTTCTCGACGAGCCCACCTCCGGTGTCGATCCGCTGGCACGGCGGGAGTTCTGGCAGCGCATCAACCATCTCGCCGAGTCCGGAGTGACCATCCTGATCACCACGCACTTCATGGACGAGGCCGAGTATTGCGATCATCTGGTGCTGATGTCGCTTGGCGAGATCCTGGCATTCGGCACCCCGCGCGAAATCCGCGGGCAGGTGCGTTCAGCAGCGCTGCCCGATCCCACCATGGAAGATGCCTTCATCGCGCTGATCCAGTCGCACGAGGCGCAGATCCGGCGCGCGGCATGAGGGGGGCTGCGCGATGAATCGTCAACGTCTGCGCGGTCTGGTGCGCAAGGAGTTTCTGCAGATCATCCGTGATCCTTCCGCGATCGCCATCGCGTTTGTGCTGCCGGTGCTGTTGCTGCTGCTGTTTGGCTACGGCGTGTCGCTCAACGCGCGCGGCGTGCCCCTTGCGGTGGTGGTCGATCAGCCCAGCGCGCAGACCAGCAGTTTTGTCGGCGGCCTGGAGCAATCGCCCTACTTTGCGCCGCAGTCCTATCCCGACATCGCCAGCGCGCGGCGGGCGCTGATGGCCCGCAAGGTCGATGGCATTGTCTGGCTGCGCGCCGATTTCACCCGGTTGGCGCTCACCGACCGCGCGGCACCGGTGGCGGTGTGGATGAACGGCGTCGATGCCAACAACGCGCGCATCATGGAGGGCTATCTGCAGGGTGTGTGGCAGACCTGGCTGCAACTGGAAGCCGAGCGACAAGGGCGAGCGCTGCTGCTGCCGGTGAGCGTGCAGGCGCGGATCTGGTTCAACCCCGCCGTGCGCAGCCGCGACTTTCTGGTGCCGGGGCTGATTGCGGTGATCATGACCCTGATCGGCGCACTGCTCACCGCGCTGGTGGTTGCCCGCGAGCGCGAGCGCGGCACCATGGAGGCGCTCATGGCCAGCCCGGTCACCATGGCTGAAATCCTGCTCGGCAAGTTGATTCCCTACTTCGTCCTCGGCATGGGCGGCATGGCGCTGTCGGTGGCCATGGCGGTTTGGCTGTTCGCCGTGCCGCTGGTGGGCAGCCTTTGGCTGTTGGTGGTGTGTTCGGCGTTGTTTTTGCTAGTGGCTCTGGCAATGGGGCTGCTGATCTCCACCCTGTCGCGCAGCCAGTTCGTTGCTGCGTTGGTCGCGGTGATCGTGACCTTCCTTCCCGCGTTCATCCTCTCGGGATTCATTTTCGATATCCAATCGATGCCTGCCGTGGTGCAGTTTCTCACGCATCTGGTGGCTGCGCGCTATTTCGTGGCCATTTTGCAGACCGTGTTTCTGGCAGGCGATGTCTGGCCGGTGATTCTGAGCAATGCTGCAGCACTCATGGTGATGTGGGCTCTGTTCATGGGCATTGCCTGGCGCAAATCGCACAAGCGACTGGACTGAACCATGTGGGCCCGCGTCGTTGCGCTCGTCATCAAGGAACTGCTCATGCTGCTGCGTGACACCGCCAGCCGCACAGTGCTGATCGGCCCGCCGATCATCCAGTTGCTGGTGTTTGGCTATGCCGCGACCTTTGACCTCAACCATATCCCCTACGCGGTCTACAACGAGGATTCCGGCTATGCCTCGCGCGAATTGCTGGCACATTTTTCCGGCACCAGCACGTTCGAGCAGATTGCGAACATCACCCATGACGCGCAGATCGCCCCGCTGATCAACGACAAGAGGGCTCTGCTGGTGCTGCACATCGGCCCGCATTTCACCCGCGACCTGCTGCGCCACCAGCCCGCCACCGTGCAGATCCTGGTCGATGGCCGCGATTCCAACACCGCCTCGCTGGCGCTGAACGACGCCAACGGCGTGCTGCTGCAGTTCAACCAGCAGTGGGCGGCACAGCAGGGTTGGCAAGGCCCGCCCGCCCGTCTGGACATTCGCTCCTGGTTCAACCCCAACCTGCTGTCGCGCTGGTTCATTCTGCCGGGCATCGTGGCGCTGCTTACCCTGGTGGTCACGCTGCTGGTGACGGGGCTGTCGGTCGCGCGCGAGCGCGAGATGGGCACCTTCGATCAATTGCTGGTCACACCGCTGCGCCCGGTGGAAATCCTGCTCGGCAAGGCGTTGCCCGGCTTCATCATTGGCGGGCTCGAGGCCGGGCTCATTGCTCTGGCCACCATCGTCTGGTTTGGCGTGCCGTTTGTCGGCAGTGTGCTGGCGCTGGGCATCGGGCTGTTGTTCTTCCTGCTTGCGGCCACCGGCATCGGGCTGATGATCTCGTCCATCGCGGTGACCCAGCAGCAGGGTCTGCTCGGGGTGTTCATGTTTCTGGTGCCGTCCATCATTCTGTCCGGATTCGCCACGCCCATCGCCAATATGCCCGAGGCGGTGCAATTGCTCACCTACATCAACCCGATGCGGTATTTCCTCATCATCACCCGCGGTGTTTATCTCGAAGGGGATGGGGTGGGCAATCTCATCCCGCAATACTGGCCGCTGGCGCTGATCGGCGTGGTCAGCATGGCGTTCGCTGCCTGGCTGTTCCGCCATCGCATGGAATGACGGCGCATTCCAGAAAACAGGGAGGACACGCCATGCTGCGCGTACTGATCATCGAATGTCTGCTCTTTGGCCTGTTTGGGGCGGTGCTGTTTCGTGTGTTGTTTGCATTCATCGGCCGGACCTGGGTGGTGTGGGCAATCAGCCTGTTCGTCATCGTGGCGATCAGTGTGCTGACCACAGGCTTGATCGATCCAAGAGTCGCGCAGGACTTCGGCGGGGTCGCGCTGGCCGGTCTCACGCCGGGCATGTTGCAGTTTGCACGCGCCGTGGCCTGGGTGCTTGGCTGCGTGCTTGCCTGGACCGTATTGCGCCGACGTGCCGCAAAGGGGCTGGAGACGCCGGGCAACATCCCGCCGGACGATCTTTGAACCAGGCGATGTAGGGCCCAAAAGAAAACGCCCGCGATCGCGGGCGTTTTGCAGCGGTGAACTGACTTCGGTCAGGAACCGATCACTCGGTAATCTTGGCCTTGGCGCGCAGTTCGTTCTGGTATTTGGTGATTTCCTCGCGCTGCAGTTCGGCCTGGATCTGCGGCTTGAGCTGCTCCAGGGTGGGCGGCTTGGCCGGGCGGGTGGCGTCGAGCTTGATGATGTGCCAGCCGAACTGGCTCTGCACCGGAGTCTGGGTGTACTGGCCGGGTTTCAGGCTTTCGAGGGCCTTGGCGAAGGGCGGCACGTAGTTGGCGGGGGAAGACCAGCCCAGATCGCCGCCATTGGCTGCGCTGCCGGTGTCCTTGGAGTATTTCTTGGCGAGTTCGGAGAACTTGGCGCCTTTCTTGAGCTGGGCGATGATGTCCTGCGCTTCCTTTTCGCTCGGCACCAGGATGTGCTGCGCCTTGTATTCGGTGGTGCCGAAGGATTTGGCGAATTCGTCATACTTGGCCTTGATCTGCGCTTCGGTGATCGGATGCTTTTGCAGGTAGGCGTTGAACAGGGCGCGGATCAGGATGTTCTGGCGCGAGAAGCGGATTTCGTCCTGCACGGTGGGGTCTTTTTCCAGACCGAGCTTGTCTGCCTCCTGCACCAGGACCTCGCGGTTGATCAGCTCGTTCTTGACCATGTCCTTGAGCTGGGGCGTCACCGGCTGGCCTTGCTGCTTGGCCATGTTGGCGGCAACGGTATCGGCCAGCGATTGGGGAATGGGTTTGCCATTCACCGTGGCGATATTTTGTGCCCAGGCGGGGGCGACCAGCGCGCCGCTCAACGCGGCGATGGCCAAAATGCGGGAGTGTTTCAGCATGGAATCGTCCAGAGGGGAGAGGAACACATGGCCAGGCAGGGGTGCAGTCAGTCGTTTGGGCCGGCTGGCGCGGGTACGTCTTCGGGAGCCTGGCACTCGAGCACCAGTGCATGGATGTCACGGTGCATCATCGAAGCCAAGGCATCATACACGAGGCGATGACGGGCCAGACGCGACAGCCCGGCAAATCGCGCGCTGACGATGCGCACGCGGAAATGGCTGCCTTCAGGGTCGAAGCCGCTGTGACCGGCGTGGGCGGACGAGTCGTCGCCGATCTCGAGCGCGTCGGGTTGCAGCGCGGATTGCAGCAGGGCGCGGATGCGATCGACCCGGCGCGGCGGCTGCTGCGCTTCAGGCGTTTTCATCGAACTTCATGTGCCGCGACAGCAGCAACGACTGCCCGATCACAAAGGCCAGGGTGAGGATCAGGCTGCCGAACAGTTTGAAATCCACCCACAGGTCGGTCGAAAAGTTGTAGGCGATGGTGATGTTGAGCACGCCCATCACTGCAAAAAACGCAACCCATGACCAGTTCACCCGGTTCCAGATCGCCTCGGGCAGTTGCATCTGCTTGCCCATGAGCGCACGCATCAGATTCTTGCCTTGCAGCAGCTGCGCCCCCGCCAGGACTGCGGCGAACAGCCAGTACAGCACGGTGGGCTTCCACTTGATGAAGGTGTCGTTGTGAAAGAGCAGAGTGGCCCCGCCAAACACCACCACCACACCCAGACTCATCCATAGCATCGGCTCGACTTTGCGGTGCTTGAACCACACCCAGCCGATTTGCGCGA
>JBMFIE010000039.1:0-14843 GCA_049976465.1 Thiomonas sp.
GCGCCGTTTGCCCGCCTGACCCTCACGCAGGCCATCAAGAAGCATGCCCCGGACTACACCGACGCCCAACTGGCAGACGACGGTTTTCTGCGCGGCGAGCTGCGCCGACTCGACGCCGACCACGCCCCGCACAAGCTCAAGGGCATGGGGCTTGGTGCCCTGCAGCTCGCCCTGTTTGAACAAGTCGCCGAACATCTGCTGTGGGAGCCGACCTTCATCGTCGACTATCCGGTGGAAGTCTCGCCGCTGGCGCGCGCCTCGGATGCCGACCCGAACACCACCGAGCGCTTCGAGCTGTTCATCACCGGCCGCGAGATCGCCAACGGCTTTTCCGAGCTGAACGATCCCGAGGATCAGGCCGCACGCTTTGCCGCGCAGGTCAAGGCCAAGGAAGCCGGAGACGACGAGGCCATGTATTTCGACGCCGACTATGTGCGCGCGCTGGAATACGGCATGCCGCCGGCGGGCGGCTGCGGCATCGGCATCGATCGGCTGGTCATGCTGCTGACCGACGCGCCCAGCATCCGCGACGTCATTCTCTTTCCCGCCCTGCGTTCCGAGGGCTAAGCCCCATGCCCACCCTCATTTGCGGCTCGCTCGCATTCGACACCATCACCACCTTCGACGGCCGCTTTGCCGAGCACATCCTGCCCGACAAGGTGCACATCCTCAACATCAGCTTTCTGGTGCCCACCCTGCGACGCGAGTTCGGCGGTTGCGCTGGCAACATCGCCTACAGCCTGGCGCTGCTCGGCGGCAAGCCGCTGATCCTGGGCGCGGTCGGTGCCGATGGGCAGAGCTATCTCGACCGGCTCGACGCACTGCGCATCCCCCGCACCCATGTCGGCATGCTGCCCGACTGTTTCACCGCGCAGGCGCACATCATCACCGACCGCGACAACAACCAGATCACCTCGTTTCACCCGGGCGCCATGGGCCGGGCACACGAGCTGCCAGTGCCGCTTGATGCCGGGGTCGATCTGGCCATCATCGCGCCCGACGGTCGCGCGGCCATGATCGAGCACGCTGCGCAACTGGCCGCGGCAGGCATTCCCTTCGTGTTCGACCCGGGCCAGGGCTTGCCGATGTTCGACGGCGCCGAGCTGCGCGACTTCATCGCCAAGGCCAGCTGGGTTGCGGTCAACGACTACGAGGCCGAATTGCTGGTGGAGCGCACCGGCTGGAGTCTGGATCACATCGCCTCGCAGGTGCAGGGCCTGGTGGTCACACGCGGCGAACGGGGCTGCCGCGTCTGGAGCGCCGATGCAGCAGCAGTGGACATCGCCGGCGTGCCCGCGCGCCAGGTCTGCGACCCCACCGGCTGCGGCGATGCATTCCGCGCCGGTCTGCTGTTCGGACTGTCGCGCCGCTGGTCGTTGCGCGACAGCTGCCGTCTGGGCAATGTGCTCGGCGCGGAAAAAATCGCGGTTCACGGGCCGCAGAATCACCAGCTCAACCTGCAGTCCGCACTGCAACGCATGCAGGCCGTCTACGGCACGACGCCGCAGATCTGAAGCCGAGCTGAAATGCGGCCCGGCACGCTTGCAAATTCATTCCGCAGGGATTGAAATCCGGCCCATGGAACGTATTTACCGCAGGCGAGTCTGAATCACAGAGTCCACTTCCATCGAGGGAGCTTTTCCATGAACGAGCAACGCGACTACACCATTTACGCCCAGCCTGGCGGCGCAGCGGTCGTGCGCAACAAGGTGCTGCGGCAAACCTACACGCTACTGGCGCTGTCGCTCATCCCCACGGTCATCGGTGCCTGGGTCGGCATGGTCACTGGGCTGAATCTCGCCATGGCGCAAAGCCCGGGGCTGACCATGATCGTCTTCCTGGTCGGCGCATTCGGACTGATGTTCGGCATCGAGCGCACCAAGAATTCGAGCACGGGCGTCTGGCTGCTGCTGCTGTTCACTTTTTTCATGGGGGTGATGCTGTCGCAGATCCTCGGCTTCGTGCTGGGCATGGACAACGGGCCGCAGCTCATCATGCTGGCGTTTGGCGGCACGGCGGTCATTTTCGGTGCCATGGCCACGATGGCCAATGTGGTCAAGCGTGACCTCTCTGGTTTGGCCAAGACGCTGTTCGTCGGCGTGATTCTGCTGATCCTCGCGGGTATTGCCAACATCTGGTTGCAGTTGCCGGCGTTGATGCTGACCTTCTCGGTGGTGGCGATCATCATCTTTTCGGCATTCATGCTGATCGACGTGCAGCGCGTGATCAACGGCGGCGAAACCAACTACATCACCGCAACCCTGGCGATCTACCTCGACATCTACAACGTGTTCGTCAACCTGCTCTCAATCCTGAGCTTTTTCGGCGGCGGTGGCCGGCGGTAATCCCGCTCTCCCGCGCTCGACAGACGCCCGCGGCAGCGGGCGTTTTTCATGCGCGGCGCAGGCGGCATCAAGCGCGGTCGAACACCGCCATCGATTCCACGTGTGCGGTGTGCGGGAACATGTTCATCACCCCCGCGGCGCGCAGGACGTAGCCGCCCTGGTGCACCAGCAGCCCGGCGTCGCGCGCCAGTGTGGCGGGATTGCATGAGACATAAACGATCCGTCGCGGTGGATTGAACCGGGCACGCTGGTGTTGCCGCTCCGGCTGCAGGGGCGCGCCCGCGTCGTCGGCCGGTTCGGACTGCTTGCTGCCCGAGGCTTCGACCAGCGCCTTGCACAAGGCCAGCGCCCCGTCTCGCGGCGGATCGACCAGCCACAGATCCGCCTCGCCGTATGCCTGCAGATCGGCGGCGTTCAGCTCGAACAGATTGCGCGCGGCAAAGGTCACCTTGTCCTGCAGGCCGTTGTGCATGGCGTTGTCCAGTGCGCGCCCCACAAGTGTGGCGCTGCCCTCGATCCCCAGCACCTGGCGGGCCTGTGTCGCGATCGGCAGGGTGAAATTGCCCAGGCCGCAAAACCAGTCGATCACCCTGTCGGTCGGCCGCACATCCAGCAGACGCAACGCCCGCGCCACCATCACCCGATTGATTTGCGGGTTCACCTGAGTGAAATCGGTCGGGCGAAACGGCATGGTGATGCCAAATTCCGGCAGGGTATAGCAAAGCGGCGCGGTGTCTGCATCGAGCGGGGTCACTGAGTCCGGGCCTTTGGGTTGCAGCCACCATTGCACCCGGTGCCGGGCGCCGAAGGCGCGAAGCGCCTGCCGGTCTGCCTCGGTCAGCGGCTCCAGGTGCCGCAACACCAGCGCGGTCACGCCGACTCCTACAGCCAGCTCGATTTGTGGCACGCGCTGCGCACAGGACAGGCCGGCCACCAGGGTGCGCAGCGGCAGCAGCAGATCCGACACCTGCGGCGGCAGGACCGCGCAGCTGTGCATGTCGGCCACATAGCTGGATGCCTTTTCGTGGAAGCCGACGAGCACCCCGCCTTTCTTCGCCACCAGCCGAACCGTCAGCCGCGCCCGGGCGCGGTACCCCCAGCTCGGCCCGGCAATCGGGCGCAAGATGGTCTGCGGCCGCAGCCGGGCCAGATGCCAGAAATCATCTTCGAGGGTGCGTTGCTTGAACGCCAATTGCGCCGCGGGATCGACATGCTGCATGCTGCAGCCTCCGCAAACCCCGAAATGCGCACACCGCGGCGTGACCCGGCTGCTGGAGGGATGCTCCCACGCGACCGCGACGCCAGATTCCCAGTTGCGCTTGCTTTGCCCGATGCGGGCCTGAACCCGCTCTCCTGGCAAGGCATTCGAGACGAAGACCACCTTGCCGTTTTCGCTGCGACCCACACCGCGACCTTCCAGATCGAGGCTGTCGATGCGCAGCCATTCCAAACGTTCACCGTGTTCCATGGGTTAGATTGGAACAGATGCCACGGCTCCAGCCCGGGCGCTCTCCGCCCGGCGCCAGGCGGTTCACGGCGTCGGGCGATCTTCTTCCCGCCAAGCGGCCAGATACTCCTGCCAGTGCGCCTCGCGCGTCGCCAGCGCGCCCAGCGTCTGACGCACCAGCCGCATCTCTTCGGCATACTCGGCAGGTGACAGGCCGCCGCGCATCATCTGGAAGCGACAGTACAGCAGGTAGGTGTTCATCACGTCGGTTTCGCAATAGCGCCGGATGGTGTCGATCCGGCCTTCGCGCCATGCGTCGTAAACCTTGCTGCCATCCATGCCAAGTTTGCCGGGGAAGCCGCACAGCTTGGCCAGCACGTCCATCGGTGCGTTCGCCCGCGGCTGGTACAGCGCCAGCAGGTCCATCAGGTCGAGATGCCGCGTGTGGTAGCGCGAAATGTAGTTATTCCACTTCATTTCGCGGTCATCCTCGCCCATGTCCCAGTATTTCGGCGCCACCACGCCGTGCACCAGCCCACGGTAATGCAGGACGGGAAGATCGAATCCGCCACCGTTCCACGACACCAGCTGCGGCGCGTGCTTTTCGATCACGCGGAAAAAACTCTGCACCACCTGGCCCTCCTGACCGCCATGATCGACGAAAGAGTGGACTTTCAGGCCATCTTGGTTGCGAAAAGTGCACGACACCACCAGCACCCGCTGGCAATGGACAGGCAGAAAATCGCTGCCGGTTTTTTCCAGGCGCTGCGACTGCGCCTGCGCGATCGCCTCATGGTCATCCAGCCCAGTGTCGGCCAAACCGGTGGCGCGCAGCGCCTCGGGATCGGGAATGGTCTCGATGTCGAACGCGACGATGGGCGGGCGCATCATGGCCGGCAGCCCTCCTGGTTGCTCCACGCGCGCCTCACAACAGGGCCCCTTTGTCGACACCGTTGCGCGCGAGGCGCGCCTTGAGCTTGAGCAGCGCTTCCTGCTGGATTTGGCGCACCCGCTCGCGGGTCAGACCAAGCCGCTGCGCGAGCGATTCCAGGGTTTCGAGGTCGCGGCCATGCAGCCCGAACCGCGCCTCGATGACCTCCCGCTCGCGCTCGGCAAGCCCGCCCACCCAGGCCTCGACCAGGGCCTCGATTTCGCGCGATTGCGTCTGGTCTTCCATGCTTTGCGCATCCAGGTCGGCAAACTGCTCGGCGTAGCTTTCGCCCGACGCGGTCTCGCGCAGCGCATCGAGCGATGTGGGCTGCTCGGCCAGCGCAAGCAGATCGGCGACCTCGTCGGCGCTCCGGCCGACCAGTGCCGCGATGTCATCGATCGAG
This sequence comes from Thiomonas sp., assembly GCA_049976465.1. Classification (GTDB taxonomy): domain Bacteria; phylum Pseudomonadota; class Gammaproteobacteria; order Burkholderiales; family Burkholderiaceae_C; genus Thiomonas. The sequence goes on from JBMFIE010000039.1 coordinate 5,127, forward strand.
GTCTGTCCGTGATAGCCCGCCGCCTGCTCCAGATGCTTGCGCGCTCGCAACACCTGATTGAGCTCACGGATCACATGCACCGGCAGGCGGATGGTGCGCACCTGCTGCATCAGCGCGCGCTCGATGCTCTGGCGGATCCACCAACTGGCGTAGGTCGAAAAGCGAAAACCACGCTCGGGCTCGAATTTTTCGATTGCATGGATCAAACCGAGATTACCCTCCTCGATCAGATCGCTCAGCGCGGCGCCCCGCCCGACATAGGCCTTCGCAATGCTCACCACCAGCCGCAGGTTGTGCTCGACCATGGCCTGCCGCGCGGCGAAATCCCCCGCTTTGGCGCGCATGGCGGTTTCGAATTCTTCTTCGGGCGTGAACAGCGGCTTGGCGCGGATGTGGTTGAGGTAAGACTGCAGCGCGCTGACTCCCGATTCATCGTCGATCGCGGCGGTCGTCGCAGGTGGACAGGGCAGGAGTTCAGCCGACGGCGCAGTCACCGCTTCAGGCGCCCTTGACTGGGCTTGCGTGAAATCGTCCAGTTGCTCGGCGGCGTGCTTCGCCGCTGCTGCGCCGATCGTGCCGCGCTGCGCCACACCGGCTGCCCGCTTGGATGCCGCAGGGGCACGGGGAGCGGTTTTGCGTGCGCGCGCCATGCCGTTGCGTCAGGGCTGCCGGGGCAGCACGCCGATCGGGTCGATCGACTTGCCGCGCAGGCGAATCTCGAAATGCAGTTCCACGCGCGGCGCATCGGTCGAGCCCATTTCGGCGATTTTCTGGCCGCGTTTGACGGCCTCACCTTCCTTGACCAGCATGACGTTGTTGTGCGCGTAGACGCTGATGTAGTCGTCGTTGTGCTTGATGATGATGAGTTTGCCAAAGCCGCGCAGCTCCGAGCCGGCATAGACCACCCGCCCGGCCGCAGCGGCATAGATCGGCTCGCCCAGCGTGCCGGCGATGTCGATGCCCTTGCTGGTGGTGCCATTGAAGCCCTGGATGATCTTGCCGCTGGCAGGCCAAGACCAGACGATCCCGTCATGCGTGTTGGTCGCCAGATTCCCGGCCATGACGACCGGACCGCTGCTGGCCGCAGCAGAAGCCGCAGGCCGGGGAAGCGCTGAGGTCTGCGGCTTGGCGCCCGGCGCGGCGGATTCAGCGGCTGGTTTGGCAGCTGCCACCGGTGCCAGCGGCGTGACCGCAAAGCTCTGTGCGACTGCACCATTGGGTTGCGGCGGGGCCGCGGTCGTGGGCGTCGGCGGCGTCACACGCAGGACTTGCCCGACCTCGATCACATTGGGATCGGCCAGGTTGTTCCACTGCGCCAGGTTCTGCCAGGTTGTGCCGAACTGCAACGCGATGCGCCGCAGGGTATCGCCAGGCTGGACGGTGTAGTAGCCCGGCTGCCCCGCGAGCGACGCCGAGGCAGCTGCGGCGATGCCAGTGGGCGCTGCTGCCATGGTCGCCGGCGGTGGTGAACCCGCGTCCTTGGACACCGGGTGGAAATTTTTTTGCTCGACCGGCACCTGTGTCAGCGGAACCGAGGTGCAAGCACCCAATGCGGCGGCAAGAAACAAGGTTAGGGCGAGCAGTGCGATGCGCATGGTGTTGAACTTCGGTTCAGGTCAGGCCGGATTTTAGGGGGACGAACCGTGCGCCTTCGAGCGGCTGCACATCAAATTTTGTCGCCGAACGCTTGCGGTAGAGCAAGAGCTGCTGCGGGTCGCCGATGGGCGCAATCAGCACTCCGCCGATCGCCAGCTGATCGAGCCAAGCCTGCGGCACGGTCAGCGCGGCGGCGCCGGACAGAATGACATCGAACGGTGCGCCCGCCGGGCACCCCAGCATGCCATCCCCAAGAATCAACCGCAGGTTCGGCACCCGCAGGGCACGCAGATTCTTGCGCGCCAGATCGTGCAGTGCACGGATGCGCTCGACGCTGTAGACCTCGGTGGCCAGCCGCGCCGCAACCGCAGCGGCGTAGCCGCAGCCGGTGCCGATGTCGAGCACACGGCCCAGGTCGTTGCGCGGCACGAGTGCCTTGAGCGCAGCATCCAGGCCGCGCGCCACCACAGAGGGCTTGGATATGGTCTGTCCAAAACCGATGGGCAGCGCATTGTCCAGATAGGCCTGGGCCGCCAAGCCTGGTTCGACGAAATGATGCCGCGGTACCGCCTGGAGCGCCTGGAGTACCCGGGCATCGAACGCGCCGGACTGCCGCAGCCTGTCCACCATGGCCTTGCGCACCGCTTCCGAGTCCAGCCCGATTTGCCGCGGCGCACAACGCGACGGCCCTTGCGGCGCGTCGGCTGGCCTGGGCACCTGTCGGCCCGCGCCGGGCCTGGTCATGGCAACCGCGGGTTGGCCGCGCGAGGTCGAGGCTGCAGAGCTGGGCACGCTCACCGACTCCAGGCCTTGCAGCAGACGGGCAGGCCAGTGCGCACTGCGCGGAGCGGACTTGTCAGCCGTGCTCACGCATCACTCCGCGTCTCGAAGCGGGCGGCGCACTGCGCGAGCTGGGCATGATGCGTCAGGTCCAGCTGTAGCGGAGTCAGCGAGGCATAGCCCTGGGCGATCGCGTCAAAATCGGTCCCCTGCTGCTGGTCCAGCGCGGCACCGGCGCCGCCGATCCAGTAAATCGTGTCGCCGTAGGGATTTTTCTGCACCACCACGGGTTGACTCGGATGCCGTTTGCCCAGACGCGTCACGCGCAGACCGCGCAGCGCGCTCAGTGGCCGGTTGGGCACGTTCAGGTTGAGCAACTGCGGCTGTCTGGGCAAATCCTGCGCCAGCTTGGCCACCACATCGACGGCAACAGCCACCGCAGTGTCCAGGTGTTTCCAGCCTTTTTCCACAAGAGAAATCGCCAGGGCCGGAATGCCAAACAGATAGCCCTCCGAGGCAGCGGCGACGGTACCGGAGTAAATCGTGTCGTCTCCAAGGTTTGCACCGTTGTTCACCCCGCTGACCACCAGATCCGGGCGGAAATCGAGCAGCCCGGTCAGGGCGATATGCACACAATCCGACGGTGTGCCGTTGACGTACAAAAAACCGTTGGACGCGGTGTAGACCGACAGCGGTCTGTTGAGGGTCAGTGCATTGGATGCCGCGCTTGCATTCTGCTCCGGCGCAATCACCGTCACATCCCAGCGCGCACGCAACCCCTCGTACAGCGCCGCAAGGCCCGGGGCCAAGTACCCATCATCATTGGCAAGAAGAATACGCATGCACGCATCTTATCGGGTTGCCATGACAAAAACCGGGGAAGGTCGTTCAGTCGGCGGGGTTGGCTGCGCAGCGGAGCAGTTCGACGCGAGTTGGACAGGGACTACAACGCGCTGTCCTTGTGACAAGCCCGGCGTTACGGCGTGGTGCCCGGAGCGGGGATCGAACCCGCACGCCCCTTTTCAGGAAAGCGGCGGATTTTAAGTCCGCTGCGTCTACCAATTTCGCCATCCGGGCGGGTGGCAGCGTGCAACTGGAGGCGGGGGTCGGAATCGAACCGGCATAGACGGCTTTGCAGGCCGCTGCATAACCACTCTGCCACCCCGCCGTGAGATGGACTGATGCGTCGACAAATCAATCGTACGCAAAACCGCCACGATCCGCTGCCTGGGCTTGGGTCTCCTGCGGAGCAGGCGGCGCATTCAAAACACAGACAGCGGGCAGGCATAAAAAAGGGAAGCTTTGCTTCCCTTTTGGCAAATCTGGAGCGGGAAACGAGTCTCGAACTCGCGACCTCAACCTTGGCAAGGTTGCGCTCTACCAACTGAGCTATTCCCGCGAAAAACCAAAATTATTACAACGCCAGACTGGCTTGTCAAGAGAGACGCAAAGATCAGTGCAAACCGCGCTCGTCCGGCTCATCGACCGAGGTGGCGATCACGCTGACGGGGCGACCCTTGATGCGGTGCCAGACGTAGAGCACGTAACCCGACAGGCCATACACCACGAACAGCGCAAACAGCACGAGCGGCGGCTGGTAGGCGATCAGCCCGATCAAGAGCACGATCAAAAAGATGGTGATGAAGGGGACGCTGCGGCGAAAACTCACGTCCTTGAAGCTGTAGAAAGGCACATTGGTCACCATGGTCAGCCCGGCAAACAGGGTGATGAGGAAACTCAACCACGCGACATGCGCGCCCTGCACTCCGGCATCGGTCATGATCCAAAGGAAACCCGCAACCAGTGCCGCCGCCGCAGGGCTGGGCAAGCCCTGGAAATATCGCTTGTTGATCACTGCGACGTTGGTGTTGAAGCGGGCAAGCCGCAGCGCCGCACCGGCGCAGTAAACGAAGGCAGCCAGCCATCCCAGCTTGCCCAGGCCGCGTAGCGACCATTCGTAGATGATCAACGCCGGAGCCGCGCCGAATGACACCATGTCGGCCAGCGAATCGAACTGCGCGCCGAATTCACTCTGGGTATTGGTCATGCGCGCGACCCGTCCGTCCAGGCTGTCGAGCACCATCGCGCCAAAAATGGCGCTGGCTGCAGAGTCGTAGCGCCCGCTCATGGCCATGACGATGGCGTAGAACCCGCAGAACAAGGCTGCCGCGGTGAAGGAATTGGGCAACAGGTAAATCCCCCGGCGGCGACGGTGCGGCGGGTCATCGTCGGGACAGGGGGGCTGGGACGACACCGCGGCGGAGGGCACCTCACGGCTGTCTGCAGTCTGCCCAGCCGTATCCGGTCTGGCATCCTGGTGTGGAAACGGCGAAACGTTACGCGGCATGGCAGGCCTCTCTGGCATCCGGTCGGCGTGCTGCCGCTTCCTCAGGCGGCCAGATCGGCGAGGATGGTGCTGCTGGCATAGACCTTGTCACCGATGGAAACACGCGAGCGCGCGTCCAGCGGCAGGTAAACATCCACCCGCGAACCGAAACGGATGAAGCCAAAGCGCTGGCCGCGCTGCAGCACGTCTCCCGCCTTGACGTAGCAAAGAATGCGCCGGGCGATCAGCCCCGCCACTTGCACCGCGGTCACCACACGGCCGGCGCTGTCGATGATCAGAGCATTGCGTTCGTTCTGCTCCGAAGCCTTGTCGAGATCGGCGTTGAGGAATTTGCCCGGAAAATACTGCACCGCGCGCAACGTGCCGTCGACCGGCGCCCGGTTGGAATGCACGTTGAACACGTTCATGAACACGCTGATTTTCAGCGCATTGCGCTGCGCGTAGGCATCGAAAGCGTGCTCGATCGCCACGATGCGGCCATCGGCCGGACTCAGCACCGCCAGGGGATCGCGCGGGATGGGGCGGGCGGGATCGCGGAAGAACTGAATCACGAACAGGCTGAGCAGCCAAACCGGCAGCGACCACCAGAACCCGGCCAGCGCCCACACCAGGACGGCAAGCAGCACACTGCTGGCGATGAACGGCCAGCCTTCACGCGCGAGGATGGGATGCGGATAACTCATGGAGAGAGTGTAGGTCCTGCAAAGCAAAGCGGCCGCCAGCACCGAGTGTCCGGGCGGCCCGGGTTGTCGTTCAAAGTCGACGCGCAGGCGCTGCGCGATTTGTCCTGCAGCGCGTTCGCCTTGATCCACGACAGTGCGCGAGACGACGCGACCTGCAATGCCGCAGGTCGCGCAGCAGGCGAACGGCATCCGGCATGCAGGCCGGGCGCACCGTTCAAGGCGCGGCTCAGTTGCGCGACTTGTCCACCAGTTTGTTCGCCTTGATCCATGGCATCATCGCCCGCAGCTTTTCTCCGACCTGCTCGATCTGATGCTCTGCGGTGAGGCGGCGGCGCGACTGCAGGGTTGGTGCGCCAGCGCGGTTTTCCAGAATGAAGCTCTTGGCGTATTCGCCGGTCTGGATGTCCTTGAGCGCCTGGCGCATGGCGTTCTTGGTCGCCTCGGTGACGATTTTCGGACCGGTGACATATTCGCCGTACTCCGCGTTGTTGGAAATGGAGTAGTTCATGTTGGCGATACCGCCCTCGTAGATCAGGTCGACGATCAGCTTGAGCTCGTGCAGGCACTCGAAGTAGGCCATCTCGGGCGCGTAGCCCGCCTCGACCAGAGTCTCGAAACCGGCCTTGATCAACTCGACCGTTCCACCGCACAGCACGGCCTGCTCGCCAAACAGGTCGGTTTCGGTTTCCTCGCGGAAGCTGGTCTCGATGATGCCGGCCTTGCCGCCGCCGTTGGCCACGGCGTAGGACAGCGCCAGATCGCGCGCCTTGCCCGAGCGGTCGGCGTGCACCGCAATCAGATGCGGCACGCCGCCGCCCTGGGTGTAGGTGTTGCGCACGGTGTGGCCCGGCGCCTTCGGGGCGATCATGATGACATCGAGATCGGCACGGGGCTGCACCTGGCCATAATGGACGTTGAAACCGTGGGCGAAGGCGAGTGCTGCGCCCTTTTTCATGTTCGGCTCGACCGCGTTGCGGTAGACCTCGGCAATATGCTCATCGGGCATGAGCATCATCACCACATCGGCGCCTTCGACTGCCTTTTCCACTTCGGCCACCTTCAGGCCGGCTTTCTTGGCCTTGTCCCAGGACGCGCCGTTCTTGCGCAGGCCCACGGTGACCTTCACGCCGCTGTCGTTGAGGTTCTGGGCGTGGGCATGGCCTTGCGAGCCGTAGCCCACGATGGTGACTTTCTTGCCCTTGATGAGCGAGAGGTCGGCGTCTTTGTCGTAATACACGTTCATGTTGGCTCCTGCGGTTGTCGTTGGGCGCTGGCGCCATGCGGCGCCACGTTGCGCGAAGGGAAAAACAAGGGGCGCGACTGGCGTTCAGGCGCGCAAGATACGTTCGGCGCGGCCAATCCCGCAACTGCCGGTTCGCACGGTTTCCAGGATGGCCGCCGGATCGACCGCCTGGATGAAGGCGTCGAGCTTGGCGGCGTCGCCGGTGAGTTCGATGGTGTAAGACTTGTCGGTCACGTCGATGATGCGGCCGCGGAAAATGTCGGCCATGCGCTTGATCTCCTCGCGCTCCTTGCCCACGGCGCGCAGCTTGATCAGCATGAGTTCGCGTTCGATGAACGAGGCTTCGGTGAGATCGACCACCTTGACCACTTCGATCAGGCGGTTGAGGTGCTTGGTGATCTGCTCGATCACGTCCTCCGAACCGTTAGTGACGATGGTCATGCGCGACAGTGAGGCATCCTCGGTCGGCGCGACGACCAGGGATTCGATGTTGTAGCCGCGTGCGGAAAACAAGCCGACTACGCGCGACAGCGCACCGGCTTCGTTTTCCACGAGAACTGCGATGATGTGTTTCATGGTGTCATTCCTCTGCGCAGGCTTCGCGCGGGGCCGGTAAGCGCCGCCTGGCTGCTGCGAGATTGATGAGAGAGCGCCCTGCTGCATGCCGCAGGGCAACGCAAAACGCGCCGACCACCCGTCCTGCAGAGGCCGCGCCCGGTAAGAGGCGGTCGCTGCACGGCTAGAGGTCTGGCGCGACCAGGCTGCTTACAGATCCTCCGATCCGAGCAGCATCTCGGTGATGCCACGGCCTGCCTGCACCATGGGCCAGACGTTCTCCGTCGGATCGACCGCGATGTCGAGAAACACCGTCCGATCTTTCAGCGCAAATGCGCGTTCCAGCGCAGGGCGCAGTTCCTCGGGCCTGTCCACCTTGATGCCGACATGCCCGTAGGCCTCGGCGAGTTTGACAAAGTCCGGCAGCGAATCCATGTAGGAATGCGAGTAGCGGCCCTCGTACTCGATCTCCTGCCACTGCCGCACCATGCCCAGATAGCGGTTGTTGAGTAGAACGATTTTCACCGCGGTGCCATACTGCAGGCAGGTGGCGAGTTCCTGAATATTCATCTGGATCGACCCGTCACCGGTCACGCAGACGACTTCTGCCTGCGGCTTGGCCAGTTTGATGCCCATGGCATAGGGCAGCCCCACGCCCATGGTGCCCAGACCGCCGGAGTTGATCCAGCGCCGCGGTTCAGGGAATTTGTACAGCTGCGCCGCCCACATCTGGTGCTGCCCAACGTCGGAGCAGATGTAGGTTTCGCGATCCTTGGTCAGCTCGTACAGTGTTTCGATCACCGCCTGCGGCTTGATGACTTCGGTCGAACGCTCGTACGCCAGACAGTCGCGCTTGCGCCACTCCTCGATCTGCGCCCACCAAGCGGCCAGAGCGCCAGCATCGTTTTTCTGCCCGGCCTTGATCGCCTGCTCGATCTGCTCGGTGAGCTCGGTCAGCACCTCGCCCACATCGCCGACGATCGGCACGTCCACCTTGACCCGCTTGGAAATGGAGGATGGGTCGATGTCGACATGCACGATCTTGCGTTGAATTTGGGCGAAATGCCCCGGATTGCCGATCACCCGGTCATCGAAGCGCACGCCCACGGCCAGCAGCACGTCGCAGTGCTGCATCGCCATGTTCGCCTCGTAGGTGCCATGCATACCGGGCATGCCCAGGAACTTGGGATCTTCGCCAGGAATCGCCCCCAGCCCCATCAAGGTATTGGTGCAGGGGTAATTGAGCAGATCGGCCAGCTTGCGCAGTGCGGGCGCCGCATTGGCCAGCACCACACCGCCTCCCGTGTAGATGTAAGGCCGTTTGGCTGAAAGCAGTAGCTGCACCGCTTTGCGAATCTGCCCGCCGTGGCCCTTGCGCACCGGGTTGTACGAGCGCATTTCCACAGTCTTGGGATAGTCAAAGCGGGTGGTTTGGCGGGTGATGTCTTTGGGCACATCGACCACGACCGGACCTGGCCGGCCGGAACGTGCGATGTGAAAGGCTTTTTTCATCACCAGCGCCAGATCGCGCACATCTTTGACCAGGAAGTTGTGCTTGACCACCGGGCGGGTGATGCCCACGGTGTCGCATTCCTGGAACGCGTCCAGCCCGATCGCCGTGGTCGGCACCTGACCGGTGATGATGACCATCGGAATCGAATCCATGTACGCGGTGGCGATGCCGGTAATCGCATTGGTCGCCCCGGGGCCAGAGGTCACCAGCGCCACCCCGACCTTGCCGGTGGCGCGTGCATAGGCGTCCGCAGCGTGCACCGCGGCGGCCTCTTGTCGCACCAGCACGTGCTGGATGGTGTTTTGTTTGTACAGCTCGTCGTAGATGTAGAGCACTGCCCCGCCAGGGTAGCCCCACATGAACTCGACGCCTTCTTCCTGGAGGCAGCGCACCAGGATTTCGGCCCCGGTGAGTTCCTGCGCCGCTGTGGCGCCGGACTTGGATGCGGCCGTTGCGGCCGACTTGTGTTCTGCGCGGTTCATTTCCATGAGTTCACCTTGTGAATTTCTCTGACGAAAAACTTCAGGTTTCCCTCCGCACCCGCTTGTGGCAGGCCCTTGGGATACGCGTGCGATCTGGAACGTTGTGGGTGCAGCGGCGCGCGATGGCGCCGGAATGCTGCAATGAGGTTCAGGCCGAACGGAATGGTGTAGTGTAGTGCAGCGCAACATGGCACACAACGCAGCTGGCATTGGCCGCCCCTGAAAACCGCCTGATGCGCGCGACCGACAGGTCTGCTTGTGGTGTTGCCCGCATCAACCGCAAAGGCCGTCTGTCGGCGCTGTTTCGCCCTGCCCCTGCGCCGCGGCATAATGATTGGCTGTTTTCATCCCCACGGGCCGCACAGCGCCCGACGTGATGGCCACCGAACAGGAACTCAACGACTTTCTCGCCAGCATCGACAGGCGCGCTTTTTTGCGCGCGGCTTTTTCCACGCAAGATGACGACGCCGCGATGGATCTGGTTCAGGAAGCGATGATCAGTCTGGCGACCAAGTACG
>JBMFIE010000040.1:0-14618 GCA_049976465.1 Thiomonas sp.
CTGGCAAGCGCCTGCGCATAGACCGAAATGATGCGCGACATCGCGCCCTGGGTGTCCAGGTAATCGATCACCAGCGCCTGCCCGCGGGCGTTGCGCAGCGCCCCGTCGCGCCAGTGCCAACCGGCCTGTTCGAGCAGCGCGCGCGCCTTGAGCAGATTGGCGCGCAGACTCCCGGGCGGGTCGGTGCTGGGCATGCGCGGCAGCGCGCCGAACACCGCGGGCGGCAGCTGCGCGCGCAGCGGCTGCAGCAGCGCCAGTTCGTCAGCGCCCGGGGTGCCGTGCGCCTCGAACGGGGTATTGGCAAAGTAGCCCTCGATGCGTTTGTACGCACCGTAGAACAGCATGCGGTTGAGCCACTGGAAGTCCAGCGCCAGCGCCAGCGCCTGCCGCAGCCGCACGTCCTGGAACTGCGGGCGGCGCAGGTTGACCACAAAGCCCTGAAACCCGGCCGGGTTGTGATTGGGCAGCTCCAGCTTGATCAGCGCGCCGCTGTCGAACCCGGGGCCGCGGTATTGCCGCGCCCAGTTGCGCGCGATGAATTCCTGCAGCAGATCGAACTCGCCCGCCTTGAACGCCTCCAGCCGCGCGGTGCCGTCCAGATAGAGCTTGTAGGTGATCTCGGCAAAGTTGAACTGGCCGCGCCGTGTGGGCAAGTGCCAGCCCCAGTAGTCAGCGCGGCGCGCGTAAGTGATGTCGCGCTGCTGCGACTGCCGCGCAATGCGGTACGGGCCGCTAGCGATCGGGGTGTCGATGACACTGCTGAACGCGCGGCCCGCCGCCCATTTGGGCGAGAACACCGGCAGGCCGCCGAGCAGGATGGGCAGCTCGTGATTGCGCCGCTTGAAGGTGAACCGCACCTGCTGCGCGTCCAGCGCTGCGGCCTGGGCCACATCGGCATAGAGGCTGGCAAACTGCGGCGCAGCCTCGCTGCTGGTGAGAGTCGTAAAGCTGTAGACCACGTCCTGCGCCGTGACCGCATCGCCGTTGGAAAACCGCGCGCGGGGATCGAGGCGGAACTGCACCGACAGGCCGTCCGCCGCCACCGCGATGTCCTCGGCCAGCAGGCCGTACATGGTGTTGGGTTCGTCCCAGCTCGGGGTCATCAGGCTTTCGAACACCAGCGTGTTCAGCCCCGGCGCGGCATTGCCCTTGAGGGTGAAGGGATTGAGCTTGTCGAAACTGCCGCCCACGGTCGGCGGGGTGAGCACCAGACGACCACCCACCGGCGCGTGCGGGTTGACATAGTCGAAATGGGCGAAACCCGGCGGATATTTGGGCCGGTCGTACAGCGCGAAGGCGCCTTGCCCGGCAGCGCTGGCCCACGCCTGCCCGAGCCCCAGCACGGCCAGCGGCAGGCCTTGCAGCAGGCGGCGGCGATCCGGGGACAGCGGACGGGACAGGGCATGGACCATGCGAGAATTCTGCATGACCTGCCGCGGCCTTGTGGCAAATTCCTGCAACACCGTCCTGACCCGAAAGCGCCCGATATGGCATTCCTCCAAGGCAAACGCATTCTCATCACCGGCCTGCTGTCCAACCGCTCCATCGCCTACGGCATCGCCCGGGCCTGCCGCCGCGAAGGCGCCGAACTGGCCTTTACCTATGTGGGCGAACGCTTCAAGCAGCGCATCACCGACTTCGCTGCCGAATTCGGCAGCAACCTGGTGTTCGAGTGCGACGTGAGCAGTGACGAACAGATCGAAGCGACCTTCCGCGATCTGGCCGCGCACTGGCCGCAGCTCGACGGTCTGGTGCATTCCATCGGCTACGCGCCGCGCGAGGCGATCGCTGGCGACTTTCTCGACGGTTTGTCGCGCGAGAGTTTTCGCATCGCGCACGACATCTCGGCCTACTCCTTCCCGGCGCTGGCCAAGGCCGCGCTGCCGCTGCTGAGCAAGTCGGTCGAGGCTGGCAACATGCCCTCGCTGATCACCATGACCTATCTCGGCGCCGAGCGTGTGGTGCCGAACTACAACACCATGGGCGTGGCCAAGGCGGCGCTCGAAGCCGCGGTGCGGTTCATGGCCGAGTCGCTCGGGCCGCGCGGCATGCGGGTCAACGCGGTCAGCGCCGGGCCGATCAAGACCCTGGCGGCTTCGGGCATTGCCGACTTCGGCAAGATGCTCAAGTTCAACGAGGCCAACGCCCCGTTGCGCCGCAATGTGGATATCGACCAGGTGGGCAACGCCTCGGCGTTTCTGCTGTCGGATCTTGCTGCGGGCATCACCGCCGAGGTGCTGCATGTGGATGCCGGCATGCACGCAGTGGTCGGAGGCATGGCCGCACTGGGAGAGTGAGCCCCACTGATGCGAGGTCGGCCCCGGGATGTCACAATGGGTTACCAAACACCCTCCAGGAGACATCCATGCACGGCCTCATGCAAGACCACCCGCTGCTGACTTCCCGCCTGCTCGACTTTGCCGCACGCTACCACGGCGACGCCGAGATCGTCTCGCGACGGGTCGAGGGCGACCTGCACCGCAGCAATTACGCGCAGGCGCTGCAGCGCGCGGCGCAGTGCGCCCATGCTTTCGATGCCCTCGGCATCGACGCGCAAGAGCGCGTCGGCACGCTGGCCTGGAACGGCTACCGGCATTTCGAGCTGTATTACGCGGTCTCGGGCAGCGGCCGCATCCTGCACACCCTCAACCCGCGGTTGCACCCGGATCAGATCGCCTGGATCGTCAACCATGCCGACGACCGCGCGGTGTGCTTCGACCTGAGTTTTGTGCCGATCATCCAGGCCATCGCCGCGCGCTGTCCGCAGGTCAAACACTGGATCGCCCTGTGCGCCGCCGACGCGCTGCCCGCCGAGCTGGCGGGCCTGCCCAATCTGCTCAGCTACGAAGCGCTGCTCGAGGCGCGCCCGACCAGCTACGCCTGGCCGGTGTTCGATGAACACACCGCGTCCTCGCTTTGCTACACCAGCGGCACCACCGGCAACCCCAAAGGTGTGCTCTACAGCCACCGCTCGACCGTCCTGCACGCCTATGCGGCGGCGCTGCCCGACGTGATGAATTTGTCGGCGCGCGACACGGTGCTGCCGGTCGTGCCGATGTTCCATGTCAACGCCTGGGGCATTCCGTATGCCGCAGCGCTCACCGGCGCCAAGCTGGTCTTCCCCGGCCCGGCGCTCGATGGCAAGTCGCTGTTCGAGCTGATGCAGGCCGAAGGCGTGACGCTGGCCGCGGGCGTGCCGACGGTGTGGCTGGCGCTGCTCAACCACATGCGCGAGCACCGGCTGCGTCTGCCGGCGCTCGAGCGCGTGATCATCGGCGGCGCGGCCGCGGCGCCGGCGATGATCCGCGCCTTCGAGGAAGAATTCGGCATCCATGTGCTGCACGCTTGGGGCATGACCGAAATGAGCCCGCTGGGCACCTTGTGCAGCCTGAAAAACAAGCATCTGGCGTTGCCCAAGGAGGCGCAGTTCGCGGTGCAGGTCAAGCAGGGGCGGCCGATTTTCGGCGTCGACGTGCGTGTGGTCGACGGCGAGGGCCGCGATCTGCCGTGGGACGGCAAGACCGCTGGCAACCTGCTCGTGCGCGGCCCGTGGATCGCCAGCGATTACTACCGCAACGAGGGCCCCAGCCCGCTGCAGGATGGCTGGTTTCCGACGGGCGACGTGGTCACCATCGACCCCGACGGCTATGTCCACATCACCGACCGCACCAAGGACGTGATCAAGTCGGGCGGCGAGTGGATCAGCTCGATCGAGCTGGAAAACATCGCCATGGCGCATCCCGAGGTGGCGATGGCCGCGTGCATCGCCCGACCCGACCCAAAATGGGGCGAGCGCCCGCTGCTGGTCGTGGTCAAGCGTGAGGGCAGCAGCCTCGACCGCGCCGAGCTGCTGCAGTTCTACCAGGGCAAGGTGGCCAAATGGATGATCCCGGATGATGTGGTGTTCGTCCCAGCCATTCCGCTGGGTGCCACGGGCAAGATGCTCAAGAACCGGCTGCGCGAGCAGTTTGCGGAGAGCCAATCGGCGGCGGCTGGCTGAGGCACTGCGCTCACACCATGGCCTGCGCCACTGCCTCATCCGCACAGGCCGGCCAGATGTGCAGTGCCTCGCGCACGGCCAGCCGCGGATTGGCGGCCTGCGTCACCGCGCTGACCACTGCGGCACCCGACACGCCCGTGGCGCGCACGCCTGGCATCTGGCTCAGGCCGATCCCGCCGATGGCCACCACGGGATAGCGCGGCGTCAGCCACTGTCGCCACATCGCCAGTCGTTGCAGCCCCAGCGGGCGGTAAGGCATGGCCTTGAGGGTGGTCGGATAGACCGGACCGAGCGCGATATAGGACGGCCGCAGCGCATGGGCGCGGGCGATTTCGGCCGGCGTGTGGGTACTCAGCCCCAGCCGCAGCCCCGCGGCGTTGAGCGCGGGCAGGTCGGCTGTGTGCACATCCTCCTGCCCGAGATGCACGCCATAGGCGCCCGCGTCGAGCGCCTCGCGCCAGTGATCGTTGATGAACAGCTGTGCGCCGGGTACCTCCTGTGCAGCCTGCACCGCAGCGCGGATCTGCAACCGCAGCGCTGTGCCCTCGACGCCCTTGATGCGCAGCTGAATGGTGCACACACCCCATTCCAGCAAACGCAGCACCCAGTCCGCATCCGGCACGATGGGATAAAACCCCGGCTGCCCGGTCAGCCGCGCAAACTCCGGCGGCGCTTGCTCGGGCAGTCCGGGCAGCGGCTGCCACGGCAGATCGTCGCAGCCCGGCTGTGCATCACTGCGCGTATTGGGACGGCCCGGACCGATGGGCACCGCCTGGTCGATCCCGGCATGCACACGAAGCTGTGCCTCGGTCGCGGCGTCGAGCGGACTCCAGCCCTCGGCCAGCCTGGCGGCGCACACGCTGGAGTGCACACAACCCGAACCATGCGCGCTGCGCGGCAACCGCCGGCTGACCAGCGGCAATGCCGTGCTGCCAGTGATGAACCAGTCCGTGCTGTGTTCCCCCCAGGCATGACCGCCCTTGACCAGCACGGCGCGGTTGGGCGCGCCCGTCTCGAGCCAGCGACCGCGTATCGCCGCGATCCAGGACGCCGGCAGCGCCCCCGTGTCCCAGGCCGGCAGATCGAGCAGCGCACTGGCTTCCACCCGGTTGGGGGTGATCAGGTCGGCGCGGCGTGCCAGGCGCATCGCCAGCCCGCCGCCGTGCGCCTGCGTCCACAGCGGCGTGCCGTCGCTGGCCGCCAGTACGGGGTCCCACACCACGGGGCAGGTGCGCGCCTCGATGAACTGCGCCACTTCCTCGGCGATCGCGGCATTGCCCAGCATGCCGATCTTGATCGCCGCCGGCTCGCCATCGGCCAGCAGGGTGCGCAGGCTGCTGCGCAGCAGCTCCACGTCGGCCGCCTGCACTGCGCGCACACCATACGAGTTCTGCGCAGTCAGCGCCGAGGCGACACTGGCGCCCCGCCAGCCCAGCGCAGCCCAGGTGGCCAGATCGGCGGTCAGTCCCGCGCCGCCGGTGGGATCGTGCCCGGCTATGGTCAGAAGGTAGGGTGTGGTCGACATGGGTACGTTTTTTGGTTTACGGCAGTGTAAGCAAGTGGCGAGGCTGTCAACTTTTGTATCCTCCCGGCGTTGAGGTGTCCATGAAATCCGCTCTGATCGTTTCCTCTTTTCTGCTTGGCGCCTGCGCGCTGGCCTTGCCGGCGCATGCAGACGGCCCGCCCGTCAGCATCCAGCTCAACATCGGCAATCCGCCACCACCGCCCCCGGTGTATGTGGCGCCGCCGGCGTATGTCCCGCCGCCCGTGGTGGTGTCCGCGCCGCCGACCATGATCTGGCTGCCGGAATTCGGCGGCTATGTGGCGCTGGGCGTTTCGCAGCCGTTGTTCTATCTGGGCGGGGTCTATTACTACTACAGCGGCGGCCGCTGGTTCATCGGTCCTGGTTACGCTGGGCCCTGGCGCCCGGCCAAGCGCATTCCGCCCGGTTTGCGCAAGTTCCGCGATCCCGACTGGCGCTGGGCGCAGGAACGCGCCTATCGCTACGACAAGGACCCCGACTGGAAGCGCATCCATGCCGTCGGGCCACCCCCGGATCGCGGGCCCGGTCATGGTCATGGCCCGGATCACCATGGCCATGGCAAGGGGCACGGCAAGGGGCACGACAAAGACTGAGCTTCAGCGCCTAGGCAGAGTGAGCCGCATGCAGGTGCCGTGGCCGGGGCGGCTCTGCACGCTGACTTCGCCGCCGTGCAGACGCGCGATATTGCGCACCAGCGCCAGGCCGAGCCCCAGTCCGCCGCGGCTCCTGCTGCGTGCCGCGTCGACACGATAGAACCGGTCGAACAGGTACGGCAGGTGCGCGGCGGCGATGCCGCAGCCGGTGTCGGCCACTTCGAGGCACACGCCACTGCCGTTCGCCTGGGCGCGTAGGATCACCGCCCCACCGCGCGGGGTGTGCGCCAGCGCATTGCCGATCAGATTGGCCAGCGCGCGCTGCAGCAGCATGCGATCGGCGCGCAGCGTGAGTTGCGGCGCGGCCTGCACCGCAAGCCGCACACCTGCTTCGGCCGCGCTGGCGTCGTAGAACTCGGCCAGCGCATGCAGCTCGCGCAAGACGTCTAGCGTTTCCAGACGCAGCGCGGCGTCCGGGTGTTCGGTCTGTGCCAGCAGCAACATGGTCTGGATCATGTTCGACAGCCTGGCGCACTCCTCCACGGCAGACTCCAGCGCCTCGCGGTATTGCGCCGGTTCGCGCGGACGGCTCAGGGCCACATCCAGCCCGCCCCATAGATTGGATAGCGGCGTGCGCAGCTCATGCGCGATGTCGGCAGAGAACTGCGAGATACGGCCGAACGACTCTTCCAGCCGCTGCAGTGTGGCGTTGAACGCCTGCGCGAGTGTCTGCAACTCGGCGGGAAGCTGCCGCGTGTCCAGACGCCGGTGCAGATCCTGAGCGCCGATGTCGCGGGCGGCGTCGGCCATATGGCGCAATGGACGCAGGCCGCGCCAGGCGATGCCGTATCCCGCCGCGGCAGCCACCAGCATCGCCACCAGCAGCACGGCGGCCAGGCGCAGGCGATAGTCGGCCAGGATGCGCCATTCGGCGGTGCGGTTGAGCGCGACGTCCAGCCGGACTGGCTGCAGCGGCGCATCCGGGCTGATACGCGCGGACAACGGCCGCATCGCGGTGAGGAAATGCAAATCGTGCGCCAGATGCACCCGCCGCAGCCGGACAGCGCCACCGGCACGCGGCGGATCGAACGCCTGCGGGCCCAGAGCCGGATCGAACCCCGGAGTTTGCAGCAGCACCGTGCCGTCGGCCGCAAGCAGCCGCACGAACAGGTTGCGCGGCGCGTCGCGCGGTAACTGGAGGTAGGCCTCCTGCCGTAGCGCATCGCTTCGCACCGGCAGGTGTTGCAGTAGCGCGGTCACGGTGTCGAGCTTGCGCAGCACCGCCTCGCGGTCCTCCTGCATCATGCGTGCACTCAAACCCCAGTACACCCAGCTGCTGGCCACCAGCAGGATGCCGGCCAGAGTGAGTGCGAAAGCGACCGCCATGCGCGCGGCGAGCGAACGCGGCGACAGGCCGTGCTGCCGCAGTCTGCGCAGCGCGAACCGGGCCCAGGGCACTGCGTCTTTACCTCGCCCGGCCTTCCCCGCCCGTGGCGAAGGAGCGAAAGACACCGCGTCGCTGCCTGCCTCACTGCCCATCGCGCGGCTCCAGCACATAACCCACGCCGCGCACGGTGTGCAGCAGCGGCGCGGCGAAGGGCTCGTCGAGCTTGCTGCGCAGGCGGCGGATGTGCACGTCCACCACATTGGTGTCGCTGTCGAAATTCATGTCCCACACCTGCTCCGCGATCAAGGTGCGCGACAGCACCTCGCCAGCGCGCCGCGCCAGCAGCGACAGAAGCGCAAACTCTTTGGGAGTGAGTGCCAGCCTCTGGCCCGCACGTTCGGCGCGTTGGCGCTGCAGGTCGATGCGCAGATCGGCCACTTCCAGCACCTCCGGCAGCCGCGCTGGACCACGCCGCAGCACACTGCGCACCCGGGCCAGCAGCTCCGAAAACGCAAACGGCTTGACCAGATAGTCGTCCGCGCCGAGCTCCAGCCCTCGCACCCGGTCGGCCACCCCGCCGCGGGCGGTGAGCATCAGCACCGGCGTGGCCTGCCGCGCGCGCAGTTCCCGCAGCACGCTCCAGCCGTCACGTCCGGGCAGCATGGCGTCGAGAATGATCAGGTCATAGGGGTGGGTCAGCGCCAG
Source organism: Thiomonas sp. (assembly GCA_049976465.1). GTDB lineage: Bacteria > Pseudomonadota > Gammaproteobacteria > Burkholderiales > Burkholderiaceae_C > Thiomonas. The sequence goes on from JBMFIE010000040.1 coordinate 8,229, forward strand.
GTGCAGCCCGTCTGTGCCGTCTGCCGCCACGTCGGCGACGAACCCGTTCTCACCCAGCCCGCGCTTGAGGTAGGCAGCGGTCTTGGCTTCATCCTCGACGATCAGAATGCGCATGGATTGATTGTCGGACAGCGTGCCGCGGCCTTGCGTATCGGTCTGCAACATGACGAGATCGTCATGCGCGCTTCATGTCCGCGCCACGCGACGCGATGCAACATGGCTTCATGCCCGTTTTTTGTTGCAGCACAGCCCGGCACTGCCGGTTGCCCGCCCTGGCGCTTGCCACGCTGCTGGCAGGGTGCGCCGCCCCGCCGCCGCAGCAGCCCGGCGTCACACCGCGCAGCAGTGCGCAGGCGCTGTTGCAGCGCAGCCTGCGCGACCCCGAGCTGGCGCGCTTCATCGCCACACAGACCGGCGCACCCCAGGCACCAACCCCGGTCTGGACGCTTCGGACTCTGAGCCTGGCGGCGCTGTACTTCCACCCCGATCTGCAGGTCGGCCGCGCCGGTATGGAGCTGGCCGAAGCCGACCTGCAGATCGCCCAGCAGCGCCCCAATCCCAGCCTGCAGCTCGGCCTGAAATACGGCAGCGCCGCAGCGCTGGCGGCGCCCAGTCCGTGGACCGTGGGCGCCGCGATCGGCCTGCTGCTGCAGTCGCGTGCGCAGCGTGCGGCGCATGTGGCGCGGGCGCAGGCTGGAGTGCGCGCGGCGCGGTACATGTTGGACGCGGTGCGCTGGCAGGTGCGCGCGCGCGTGCAGCGGGCATGGATCGGGCTGTGGGCCGCGCGCCGACGCCTTCGGCTGCAGCAAGACACTGTGAACACCGCACGCACACTGCAAAGGCATATCGCAGCCAGGGCGCAGGCCGGCATGGATGCGCCACTGGCCGCAGCGCTGGCGCAGCGGGCCACGCAGCAAGCCGCAATGCGGCTCGGCCAGGATCGGGCGGCGCAGCGGGCGGCGCGCATTGCACTGGCGGCAGCGGTTGGCGTGCCAGCGGCCGCGCTGCAACGGGTGCGCCTGGATTTTTCTGCAATGGATGCTGCGCCGCCTGGTGTCGATCAGGCAACGCTTGCGCGCCTGGTTCATGCCGCACTGCAACACCGCGATGATGTGCGCGCAGCGTGGCAGCGCGTGCGGGCCGCGCGGGCCGCACTGCAGCAGGCGCAGGCCGCACGCGATGGCGGCCCGCCGCTGCTTGCCCCGGGTGCCGAGCGCGATCAGGGCGTCGATCGCCTGACGCTCGGCCTGCGCCTGCCGCTGCCGGTGCGCAATCAGCATCAGGGCCAGATCGCGCAAGCGCGCGCCCGGCTGGCCCGGCGCATCGCACAGCTTGCGCAGGTACAGGCGCAGGCGCTGACCCGGGTCGAGCAGGCTGCTGCCGCGCTGCACGCGGCCGCAGCGCAGGAGCGCCGGAGTGCGCGACGGGTTGCGGTCGATCGCGCCTTGTTCTGCGCCGCACTGGGCGCGCGGGCCCGGGGATTGGTCGGCCCGTTGCAGCCGCTGCGGGCGCGGCTGCACCTGCTGTCCGCGCAGCGTGCCCAGCTCCAGGCGCGCGCTGCGCAATGGCAGGCACTCGCCGACCTGCAATCTGCGCTGCAGCAGCCGTTTTTGCGGACCGCAAAGGCGGCAAGCACAGTCGTTCTTGGTCGCCAGCAGACTGCCGCAGCAACGGCCCTGCCGGAAATCACCGGCGTCTTGCGCGTGCCTGGACTTGGGGAGGGATGGTGATGACCATGTCGATCAAACCGGTGTTTCGCGTTTGCACGCAGCTGGCAGCGGGGCTGCTTGCGGTGCATTGTGCAACACCTGCGGCGCAGGCAACCCTGCCGCAGCCGGTGGTGTGGAGCGCGGCGCAGATTCGCGCAGCCGGGCTGCAGATTGCGCATGGCAAGGTGGCGCTGTATCGCCGGCAGTTGTCCGCCAGCGCCACGGTACGCAGCACGACTGCTTTGCTGCGGGGGCTGAGCGCGCTGCAGGCAGCGCAGGCGCAGGCCACTGTGGCACAAAGCCGGCTCGATCTGGCGCGGCTGCAGGCCCGGCGTGCCGAGGGACTGTACGCGGCGGGACAGAATGTGGCGCTGGCGGACGTGCAGCAGGCGCAGGCCGGCGCGATGCAGGCGCAAGCCGAGGCGCGTAGCGCGCAGGCGGCGGTCCAACTCGCGCAGACCCAGCTCACGGTCGACCTGGGCCCAGCGCTGGCCGCACGGCTGGGCCGCGATCCGGCATTGCGGCAAGCCATCCTGAGCGGGCGGGAACTGGTGGTCGATCTCAGCCTGCCGCCTGGGCAAGTGCTGCCGCCTCAGCCCCGGGTACGGTTGCGTCTGCCGGCGGGCGGACAGACCGTGCCTGCCTGGGTGATCGGCCCGGCAGCAGCGGCGTCCAGCCAGTCGCAGGGACTGCGTGAAACGCTGGTCGCCCCAGGCGCGGCGGGGCTGATGCCGGGGCTGCGTCTGCAGGCCGAAGTGACTTCCGGGCAAGCGCAGCCGGGAGTCTGGCTGCCGGCGAGTGCGGTGGTGTGGAGCGGTGGTCAGGCGGTGGCGTTCGTCGCCACGCCCGCAGCGCACCATGCCCAGCGCTTTGCGCCGCGTGTAGTGACCACGACCTGGCCGCTCGATGGCGGCTATGTGCAGCCGGGCTGGACAGCGCTCGATCTGGTCACACACGGGGCGGTGTTGCTGCTGATTCCGCCGCCGCAGTCGCCCGCTGCGCCGCTGGCAAGTGGCGGGGATGGGGACTGAATGGCTCGCGCGCATGGCTTGCAGGCCGCGCTGATTGCGCTGGCGATCCGCCGCCGCGGCGTGGTGTTGGCGCTGGCGCTGCTGCTGTCGCTGCTGGCGGCATGGAGCGCACGCCACGCCCGCACCGATGTGTTTCCCGAGTTCGCCGCGAAGATGGTGAAGGTGCAGACCGAGGCGCCGGGGCTGTCTCCCGAGCAGGTCGAACTGCTGGTCACCGATCCGCTGGAGGCGGCGTCCAGCGGTCTGCTCGGTATCAAGCAGGTGGCGTCGAAAAGCCTGCCGGGGATTTCGATCCTGAAGCTGTATTTCGATGCCGACACCCGGCTGCAGGACGACCGCTGGCGCGTGGCGCAGCGCCTGGCCGGCGTGCACCTGCCGCCGGGCGTGGGTGCGCCACGACTCATCCCGCTGACCTCGAGCACCAGCACCGTGCTGATGGCCGGGCTGACCTCGTCGCGCAGGCCGTTGATGGATCTGCAGCAAATCGCGCAATGGGACATTCGCCCGCAGCTCATGGCCGTGCCCGGCGTGGCCAATGTGCTGGTGTTCAGCCAGCAGGTGCGGGCGTTGCAGGTGCGGGTCGACCCGCAGGCGCTGCGGCGCTTCGGCCTGGATCTGCAACAGGTGCTCGCCGCCACTCGAAATGCCACGGGCGTGATCGGCGCTGGCTTCATGCCCACGCCACAGCAGCGGGTTTTGCTGGTGGGGCACGGCAGCGCGACGACACCGCAGGCGCTTGCGGCCACGGTTTTGCGCGCCACGGCGGACGGCGTGGTCACGCTGGGCGACGTGGCGCATGTGACCGATGCGCCGCTGCCGGCCATCGGCGGAGCCAGCATCGGTGGCCAACCCGCGGTGATGCTCAAGATCCAGGAGGCTTACGGCGCCGACACCCTGCAGGTCACGCGCGCGGTGCAGGCGGTGCTGCAGCGGCATCGCACCAGCCTCGCGCGGCAGGGCATCGTCCTGCATGCGGATCTGTTCCGTCCGGCGGACTTCATCGCGATTGCGATGCGCAATGTGCGCGACGCGCTGCTGCTCGGCGCCGCGCTGGTGGTGCTGGTCATTGCGCTGATGCTGCTGGACTGGCGTGCAGCGCTGATCTCCTCGCTGGCGATTCCGCTGTCGCTGCTGGCTGCGGTGGCGGTGCTGGTGCAGATGAAGGCAACGCTCAACGTCATGACCCTGGGCGGGCTGGCGATCGCCATCGGCGTGGTGGTCGACGACGCCGTGATCGATGTCGAGAACATGCTGCGGCGGCTGCGCGACAACGCGGCCTCCGACCAGCCGCAGCCGCCGCTGCGCGTCATCCTCGCCGCCTGCCTGGAAGTGCGCGGCGCCGTGGTGTATGCCACTGCGGCGGTGCTGCTGGTCATCGTGCCGGTGCTGATGCTGCCAGGGCTGTCGGGGCGGCTGTTTTCGCCGCTGGCGCAGGCGTATGCGCTGGCGGTGCTGGCTTCGCTCGCGGTGGCGCTCACGGTCACCCCGGCGCTGGCCGCCTGGCTGCTCGCCAGGAGCGATCACCGCCTGCACACACCGGCGCCGGTTCGCCTTGCGCAACGCGGCTATGCCGCCGTGCTGCGGCGGCTACTGCCGCACGGTCTGAGCCTGGGTTTGCTTGCCTTGCTCGTGGTGCTGGCTGCGGCATGGCTGGCGCGCAGCATGGGCGGCAGCTTTCTGCCGCCGCTGCAGGAAGGGCAGTTCATCGTGCACATGCGGCTGGCGCCGGGAGCGTCGATCGCCGCCTCGCTGGACGAAGGTGCGCGGGTGAGCAAAGCGCTGCAAGCCCTGCCCGAAGTACGGCTGGTGGCGCAGCACACCGGCCGCGCCACCCTGTCGCCGGACGCATCGGGCACGCAGAGCAGTTCGATCGACGTGAACCTCCAGCCGGGCGCGGATTCGGCGCGGGCACTGGACGATATCGAACACGTGCTGGCCGGCTTTGCCGGGGCGCGCTTTCGGGTCAACAGCTTTTTGACCGAGCGCATGGACAACAGCGTGGCGGGCGGTGCCGGTGCGCCGCTGGTGGTGCAGGTGCTGGGCAATCATCTGCACACCATCGACACCGTGGCTGCACAGGTGGCCAGGGTGCTGCAACGCCTGCCCAGCGCCACCGGGGTCCAGGTGCAGGCGCCGCCCGGCGTGCCGCAGCTCGACATTGCACTGCGCGCCGACGCGCTGCGTCGCTGGGGGCTGCAACCGCTGCCGGTGATGCAGGCTATGCACACCGCCTTTGCCGGCAGCATCGCCGGCACCGTGTTTCACGGCGCGGTGCCGGTGCCGGTGCGCGTGGTGCTGGCCCGCTCGGCCCGGGATAATCCGCAGGCGCTCGGCGCGTTGTCGATCCCGACGCCTGCGCATGGTCTGGTGCCGCTGGCGCAGCTGGCTCGCATCACCGCCGCAAGCGGCCCCTCGGACATCCGGCATCTGGGCGGTCAGCGGGTGCAGACCGTGCTGGCAAACACCACCTCGGGCAACCTCACCGGGTTCGTGCAGCGCGCGCGGGCCGCGATCGACCAACAGGTGCACCTGCCGCCCGGCGTCACACTGCTGTTTGCCGGCGAGGCGGCGCAGCGCAGCGCCACGCTGCAACGTCTGGCAGTCGACGTGCTCGGCGTGCTGGCCGGGCTGGTGCTGCTGCTGAGCATCGCGCTGCAAGCGCCGGCCATGCCGCCGACGGCGCACGTGGCGGCCTCGACCACGGCGCGGCGGGTGCTGCTCGTGTTGCTGTCGGTGCCTGCCGCCTGGGCCGGCGCGGTGTTCACCGCCTGGCTGGTCGGTGGCGTGCTGTCGCTGGGCGCGGTGATCGCCCTGCTGGCACTGATGGGCATCAGCCTGCGCAATGCCATCCTGGTGTTCGCCCACGCCGCGCAACTGCAGCGCGAGGCGGGCCTGCAGTGGAACGCGCAGACCGTGCAACGCGCCGCGGTCGAACGGCTGGCTGCCATTGTCATGACCAGTCTGGTGACTGCGCTGGGTGTGCTGCCGCTGGCACTCGGCCTGCACGCGCCCGGGCGCGAGATCGAAGGACCGATGGCCGTGGCGCTGCTCGGCGGCCTGGCCAGCAGTCTGATCTACAACCTCTTCATCCTGCCGCCGCTTGCGCTGCGCTTCGGCACGGCGCGTCGCGCGCGGTCCCTCCCCCCACCCTGACCCTGGAGACCATCATGTCCAATCCAATTCGCGTCAGCCGCATGCATCTGGCTGCACTGGGCGCCGCAGCGGCTTTGGCCACCACTGCCGCACCGCCTGCCGCGGCCACTTCGGCGCTGCCGCCGGTCTATGTCCACATGAACGGCGCAAACATGTTTCTGGAGGATGTGGTCGCGGTGCGCCCCGGCCAGCCGGTGGTGTTCGTCGATCAGGACACCGGCGCGCACACCATCATCGGCTACGACCCGCTGACCGGCAAGACTAGCAGCCGCTTCGATGGCGAGGTGCACGGCACACCGGGGCCCGGTCATCCGGTGGGCACCTACACCATCCGCTTCGAACACCCCGGGCTGAAGTTCTACTACTGTTCGGTGCATGCCGAACTCAGCAAAGAGCCCGGCGGACGCACCGTGCCGAAAAAGCGCGCCACGGTGCACGGCTTTGGTGATCCGATGGCGGGACTGGTCATCGTCACCAACGACCGCTCCCTGCTCGCC